>JAZQHR010000090.1:0-21909 GCA_045540695.1 Clostridia bacterium
GAGAAAAAACTGAGCAAATTATAAAATTTTGTTAGAAAAATGTTAGAAATGGCTAGAAAAACCGCTAGATAAGGGTGTAAAAACAAGGTTTGAACCTCGCTTAAACCCGCGTGGTTAAGCCATTTGTGAGGGTATAGTTACAGTGTAACCGAGGGGATTTCGAGTGTGACCTGTTATGTCCTGTTGCGGTGCCCGATATTTTTATCACTACCGTGAAAAAATTCGACCGCTGCCACTCCTTATTGCTCGCTGTATCGTCCGCCGTACGCGCTTGCAAACGTCCCTACTTCGATACTGCTCCGTATATTGTTATGTGTTAAATCACCTTGATATTATACCTCAAAAGATTTTTAAAGTCAACAAAAAACTAAGGCGATTTTATGAAAAATCGCCTTAAGTAATCTTGGTTGATTAATTTCCGCCTTTTAACGAACATTCATAGTCTATTATGTCCATAATAGCATCCTCGTTGACGTTTATAGGAACTTCAATTACAAATTTGTAATCCTTTGTGTTTTTGCCCTGAAGCTTTGTTACACTTACATCGTTAACAGAAATGCCCATATCTTTGAGCTTGTCAATAGTGTCCTGTTTAAATGTTTTGCGGTCAACGCCCATTACTGTTAACACTTTTATTTTAGGCATCTGGAATAGGTGATTGTTAAGGTGAAGGATAATCTGTGCTAACAGGATAATAACAGTACTGGTAATACCTACTGTGTACATTCCTGCACCGATAGCCATACCAATACCTGCAGTAGCCCATACACCGGCTGCAGTGGTAAGACCTTTGATGGTGTTTTTCTGTACGAAAATCATACCTGCACCCAAGAAACCTACACCGCTTACTACCTGTGAGGCAATACGTGATGGGTCGGCACCGCCTGCTCTTACTCCATCAAAAAGCCCAAGGTCAGTAAAGCCGTATTTCGAAATAATCATCATAAGTGCAGCAGCACACGCAACCACACAATGGGTTCTTATTCCGGCTTCTTTTGAACGTTCTTTTCTCTCAAATCCGATAGCGATACCGCAAATGCAGGCAACAAGCAATCGAAATATGTATATAAGTTGAAAAATAGTAGATTGTGACATAACATAAATCTCCCTTCTAAAAAATAAAAAGAGAACCATAGCTTTTATGACTCTCTTTTCTCTTATGCTATTTATAAATTATATCACAATATTGTGATAATGTCAACTATTTAACGAATTATTGACACGTTGCATAAAATATGATAAAATGTTTATATATAATATACAAAACTGCCACCGGGTAGTGAGTAGCACATGAGCACTCGTGATATATCGTTAGGTCTTAGAAGATATATCGTGGGTGTATTTTTTATTTTAGGAGTAGTTTTATGAATAATCCATTTAAATCATTAAATAAACACGATTATCTTTTATGGGCGATATCGCTATTAGTAGTTATGATATCTAATATTATGACGGGCGTGGAAGATGTTATGACTCTTGTTTCTACACTTACCGGCGTAACAGCATTGATATTTCTTGCAAAAGGGCACGTGTTTGGTCAAATATTAACAGTAGCGTTTAGCATTATGTACGCGATAACCTCGTATAAATTCAGGTATTATGGAGAGATGATAACTTATGTTGGAATGACTCTTCCCATAGCGGTAATGAGCGTTGTGTCGTGGCTCAGACATCCTTATGAAAAAGGAAAGAGTGAGGTTAAAATACACATACTGACCACCGCCGAAAAGGTTGTTATGATAGCTTCAACTGCACTTATTACACAGCTTTTTTACTATATACTAAAATGGCTTGATACTCCTAATCTTGTAGTAAGTACGGTGTCTATCACTACCAGCTTTTTAGCATCGTATTTAATGTTTTACAGAAATCCATTTTACGCAGTGGCTTATGCAGCAAATGACGTAGTGCTTATTATCTTGTGGATACTTGCTACACTAAGCGACTTTTCGTATTTTCCTATGATAATATGTTTTTTGATGTTCTTTGTAAATGATATGTATGCATTTGTGCTTTGGAAAATGCGTGAGAAAAAACAAAAGATAAGAAATTAATATTTGTTGATTAAAGAATTGTGATGATTCAACAAGCATCGTTGCATAGAAATCGTCGTACCATACAATAGATATGAATTTTACAGAATACCATTTGTGTAGGGAATGTTTGCTCCTTCCTTTTTTATTATCTGAACCGTAAACTATGTAGGAAACGGCCTGTGTGCCATCCCGTTTTTACGCGAACGTTAATTTTAAAAATATATTGAATTTTTAAGTGAGCTATGATATTATAAATTTGATGACAACGTGGGTGGACTTTTAAGCGTCAACTTATGTTGGCGCTTTTTTAAATTGTGTTGGAAACTTATATTGAAGACAAATAAAATAATAACAGAAAGGAATTATAATATGAAAAAATTAGTAAGTTTATTGTTAACGTTCGTAATACTCGTGTCCGTTATGCCGCAAGTTCATGTGGCGAATGCAGAAGTAATTAAGCAACAATCGACGATTAGTTCTGGAGTTAATCATAGTGCAGCAATTAAAAGCGATGGTTCTCTATGGACTTGGGGGTGGAATCATTCTGGTCAGTTGGGGCATGATGGTTCTTCTGACGAGGTTTTTCCCCCATCTAAAATAATGGATGATGTAATTGCTGTAAGTTTAGGAAATTGGCATAGTGCGGCAATCAAAAGTGATGGTTCTCTATGGGTTTGGGGTCAAAGTACGCATGGACAGTTAGGTAATGGCTCTACCATTGACTCTTTTATCCCAGTTAAAATTATGGATAGTGCTGTTGCTGTAAGTTTGGGTAGTGGTCATAGTGCAGCAATCAAAAGTGATGGTTCTCTATGGACTTGGGGGTGGAATCATGCTGGACAATTAGGTGATGGCTCTGATAATAATTCTTACACGCCTACTAAAATAATGGATGATGTAATTGGTGTAAGTTTAGGAGATTATCATAGTGCAGCAATCAAAAGTGATGGTTCTCTATGGACTTGGGGTAAAAATGAATATGGACAGTTAGGTAATGGCTCTACCATTGATTCTTTTATCCCAGTTAAAATAATGGATGATGTAATTGGTGTAAGTTTGGGTAGTGGTCATAGTGCAGCAATCAAAAGTGATGGTTCTCTATGGACTTGGGGATGGAATTATGCCGGACAATTAGGTGATGGCTCTAATAACAATTCTTACACACCTACTAAAATAATGGATGATGTAATTGCTGTAAGTTTACGAGATCATCGTAGTGCGGCAATCAAAAACGATGGTTCATTATGGGCTTGGGGGAGTAACTACGGACAGTTTAGTGATAATGATTATACTCCTGTAAAAAGAATGGATAATGTTGTTGCTGTAAGTTTAGAAGCCGGTAGTATGGTGGCAATCAAAAATGATGGTTCATTATGTGAATTTGTTTCGTATGAATTTGTGCGTGATATTATATTATCTGAAAATTCTGTTGTATATGTACCGGAACAGCCGAACGAAGCATCGCACTGTGTGATTTCTGATGAATATTTATCGCTGAAAAAAACAGAAAAAAAAGGCAATTTCATTTGTAATTTTATATTTACTTGCGAAGGAAATGCTGAAAATTTGCGCATTCATTTCGAGACGGATGATTGTGTTGATTGGGATATGTCGCAACATCCTGTGGATTTTGCGTCCGTGGACTATACAGGTGATGTTATAAAAGATGAGCTTGTTTCCGGTAGGTACGACAGTGACTTAGAGATGTATTGCATTAATTTGGCACAGGGTGTGCAATGTAATAATCCACACAAAGTTAAAATGATTATTTCGGGAGATAACTTTGTAACTGTTGAAGCTGAAGATCGTATTGAGCTAAATTATGTAAAGAGAATCAATGAAGAAGAGTTCATGTTAAGTAAATTGAAACTGGCGGGATTGTCTCGAAAAATTACAAATGAAATTTTCACAAAGCAAACCATGTTTGATTCAAAATTAGATGAGGTGAAAAAATATATCAAAACACAGGTTAATGATGCGGATACATCGGTGCCGGATGAAATTTATGAGGCATTTGCCAATGCAATCCTTAATAAGATAACAGATGATAGTATAGACATTAAAGAGTTGGATACGAACATGAATGAAATGACTAAGCAGATATATAAGCAACTCAAATCTGGAATAAGTAGCATAGATGAGGACGTTGTAATTGATGGTCAAATGTATAATGTTAGTGGATTGATTTGTGCGGTGTCATGGGGAAAACTTGTAGGTGTTTCTTGGGCTAATGTAGACTATAAAGGAAGAACAATTAATTTAATGTGGAATTCAAGTGGTTGGACACCGAAGGAGTTCGCTGAAAATTCAAATAAATCGATAGCTGCATTCGGCGGTGTTGTTGCACAGTTGAACAGTGAGCTTTGGAAAGATTTTATGGCATATTATGTTGTAGATGGTGCTCAGGTTATGGGTATTAAAATCAGAAAAGAAAATGTGGATAAGGTTCTTGATATAACAGAAAAAGTCATTAGAGCAGTTTGTGGTGATAAAGAGGATGCTAATAATTTAGTTAGTGTATTAGGAGATACGGCAAAAGAAACATTGAAAAACGGTTTGATTAAAGGTAATGGAGTTAAGGCATTTATAAATTCCGAATATGATAATGGTAAAGCAATCATTCAACGAGCAGAAGAGTATCTGAAATTAAAAGAAGAATTTGTTAAATTTGAAGAAAAATTTAGATTTAGTAATTCATCGGATGAATTATTGCGAGATTACGAAAATATTAAAAAGCTTTTAAATGAGTTGGAACGTGGCATCAATCAGGATTTTACCCTTGGATCTGATGGACGAGTGTATTTTGCAAGTAATAATATAAAGGTAAGTAATAGCCTTGGAAACACCTTGTTTGAGATGGAAGATGGTAATGTTTTAACATCCACTTGTGAATTTGAACCATGTTATGAAGATGTTTTTGAGGGTGAAAAGGAATTATATGGTTCCATTGACACAGGTACAACACAATTCACGATAGAAACAAGTGATAATTATGTTGTCATAATAGGAAATGGCACAATTAATACGATTGAAATGAACGGGAATGTTATCGTAAATGCTAACCAGTCTGAAAAACAATATGAAATAGAAGCTGTAGATGATAATAGTATAATCAAGATTTTAACGCAAAATATCAGTGAGGATGAAATTTTTTCAAAGAAAATTGCAGGTGGTTTGGATTCAAATGATACACTGCATATATATTATGATGAAAATGAACCTGTGATTGTTGCTGACACTGAGAAACTGTTTGATGTTATAATTAAAACAGCTGATGGCGAGGTACAAAAAGCGAATGTTCGACTTGAGCCATTGAACGCAAGTGATGAAGGGCAAAATGATGGAACATCACAATTACAACCAGCATCAAAATTTCAATGCTCCGATTGGGCACAATTGGAAGTCACAGAAGCATATGAAAAAGACTTGATCCCCGAATCACTTATTGTTCAAGATTTAACTCAAACAATTAGTCGTGCTGAATTTGCTGATTTAGCTGTTACATTATACGAAAAAATGTCAGGCAAAAAAGCACAGATGGGCGAAAATTCATTTGATGATATAGAATCACATGCTTTAAAAAATGAAATTCTAAAGGCGTATGATTTAGGAATTACTACAGGTACTAATGATAATAATTTTGAGCCAAACTTAAATATAACTAGGGAACAGTTAGCGACAATGCTCTGCAGAGCAATAAAAAAAGTCAAATTTGAAGATTGGGATATTTCGAAAGATTTTATGCATATTTTGAAAAATACTGGACAATCTTTTTTTATAGATGATAATAATATTTCAAAATATGCCAAAAATTCAGTATATTTTATGGCTGATAACAAAATAGTAACAGGAACAGGAAATAATAGATTTGAACCTTTAAATGTCGCTACCAAAGAACAGGCAATACTTATATCACTAAGATGTTTTAAGGAATATGCGGATAAAACTCCAAAAATTTTTGAATGGGAGTTTTGTAGAAAATATGATGATGGTGTGATAATATATGATGTAAATGCGGATAATACGAGTTTAATATATTATGATGCATATGGTAATCTTTTAAATTATATTGATATAGAAACGTATATTGATAAAAATGGATTTATCGATGATATACTGATTGGAAAAACAGAGTATGGTAATACATATTCATGGGATGTAAATGTACTAGGTGATAAGCTTGGATGGTTTTATCCGGATGGTGCATCATATTTAACGGATTTAGATTTATTAAATAATAAAAAAATATATAATTACTATAAATTGATATCTGGTAAGATTGTGACTGTTAAAGATTTAGGATATAATAGAAATGTATGGTTTGAACCATGTAATAACGTATCTTTTGCCGAACGTGAATTTTATGATTCTCAAGGATTGGGACTTTTAACTGATAAGGAGAAAGGTCTAATATATTCTAATGGCACTGTATATGCATCAATATCGGATATAGAAGCAAATTATTTGTTGTATTATGATTACTACGATGCAACTAATAATTATTTTTCTGATACCATAAATAGCAAAGTGATTCTTTATCATGCAAATGGAAACATAACGGATGATAAAAATCAAAAATTAAATTGGATTGATGAAATTGGATATTGCTATCTAGATGGAACAGTGTATATTTCTGCTATGGAATATTATGAATTTAAAGAAAATAATTATTTAGGAACTTCGTATAATATATCATTGAAGTATTACGACGATTTCGAGCATATTGTATCTTTTGAAGATTTTATTGGGGTTGAACCATATAGTGTTAATGATTATGGTGAAATTAATCAGCGTATAATGTATTATGATGCATCGAATATAGGAATTTCAAAAGTTGAAGATTATATTAATATTTTGGAACAAGAAGGGTATAAGTTATGGTTTGACAATGATGATGGACATCAAGTGCAATATCAATTAAGTAATTTTAGTGACAATACATATAATGATATTATGATAGAATATCGTTATGAAGAACAAGTGGTTGTTATTAGCATTAGATTAGATATGAGTTGGTAAATGATGTTTCTATGGGACGACACAACCAAAACTGTTATCATAGAAGAATGATAATATTAATAAATAATTCATAGTTTATTTAACAAACCCCCGAGATGTTGCGGGGGTTTTTACTTTGTTCTTATCACTTTCCACTCACTTACAAGCCTATCCACTGACCACGCGGCGTTTGCGGGCGAGGTAGATGGAAGGCATATCGCATCGCGGTTTGTGATGCTTTTTGTGTATTTATTGTAATATTTCTCGGCTGTTTTGCCGTTTACAAATATCTGTTTGATGTCAGCATTCTCAAGGATTTCCGAAAGGTCATTTGCCACTACGTTTTTTATTGAACTGTCCGAGCTACCCGTTATTTCACACGAAGCTATTACGTCCCACAGTGCGATATTATTCTTAAATAAAAACGCTTTCTTTTCGTCGATGGTCTCGGGAGTAGGGGAGTCAAATACCATTGACACTACCTTCCAAAACCTGTTTTGTTTGTGCCCGTAGAAAAACATCTGCTCGCGTGATTTTACTGACGGAAAGCTTCCAAGTATAAGTATTTTTGAATTTTTATCGTATAGTGGTGGGAATGGGTGTTTTGTTATATTCATCTGCAAAAATGTCCCTTCTTGCTTTTTTTATATGATATCATTTATAATATAAAAATACAATGAATAAAATAAAAACAGATAAAATTTTGTGGGAGCATTTTTATGAATATATTGGATATGCATTGCGACACTATATCGCTTATGCTTGAAAACAGACGTGCAGGAAAAAAGCATAGCCTACGTGAAAATACAGGTCACGTGGATTTGGTTAGAATGAAAAAATCAGGATACATACTTCAAAATTTTGCACTTTTTGTGGATAATGGAAAATGTCAAAATCCTTGGGATGAGGTGCTGGAGCTTTATGATTGCTATATGGATGAAATGTTGAAAAATGGCGATTTAATCTCGCCGGTTCTATGCTTTGACGATATTGAAAAAAACATTTCGCAAGATAAAATGTCATCTCTTCTTACCGTGGAAGAAGGTGCGGTATGTATGGGAGAAATCGAAAAACTAAACAAACTATATGATATGGGCGTGAGAATGATGACACTTACGTGGAATTATCCCAACGAGATAGGTTTTCCAAACACCGACTATTCGGGTAAAAGCACAGTCGATCCATACACTTCCGATACAATAAATGGTCTTACCGAAAAAGGCAGAGAAATGGTCGAGCAGATGGATAAGCTTGGTATGATTGTTGATGTGTCGCATTTGTCGGATGCGGGATTTTACGATGTGCTCGAATGTAGTAAAAAGCCATTTGTAGCAAGTCATTCAAACGCACGAAGTATTTGCCGACACGTGAGAAATCTTACTGATGATATGCTTAAAAAGCTTGGCGAAAGAGGAGGCGTTGCAGGACTGAATTTTTATCCTGTGTTTTTGACGGATGTACCAGATTGCACGCCAAATCCCGGCACATTAGATGCGGTAGTTATGCATGCAAAGCATATTGTAAAGTGTGCAGGTATAGAAGCTCTTTCACTTGGAAGTGATTTTGACGGGATGGACGGACACGCACATCTTACAGGTGCAGAGAGTATGCACTTGCTTTATGATGCCCTTGGAAAAGCTGGATTTACCCAAGACCAGATAGATAAGGTGTTTTATAAAAATGCACTTCGCGTATATAAGGATGTACTAAAATAATTAAAAAGGCAGAAACGAAATATAATCGTTTCTGCCTTTGAAAATTTTTAAATATTCTATTTTTATTCTTCTGCTTCTTCCCAGTTGTGGAAAATGTTCTGCACGTCGTCATTGTCTTCCAAATGTTCTATAAGCTTTTCCATCATAAGAATATCATGTTCGTCTGTAAGCTTAATGTAGTTTTGAGGAACCATTTCAACTTCTGCAGAAGCAAATGCATAATTTTTGTCCTCCATTGCAGATAATACATTTGAGAAGTCAGCAGGAGCAGTAGTTATCTCGTAAAATTCATCAGATACTTCGAAATCTTCAGCACCGGCATCTAAAGCATCCATCATAATAGTTTCTTCGTCGATGTCATCAGCTTTAAGTACGATAATCTTACCCTTTTCATCAAACATCCAACCAACTGAACCTGATGTACCAAGGTTACCGCCGAATTTATCAAAATAATGACGCATATCACCTGCAGTTCTGTTTCTGTTGTCTGTAAGAGTTTCTACTATAACAGCAACACCGCTTGGGCCGTAGCCTTCATAAGTGATGTTTTCAAAGTTATCAGCATTTCCGTCACCGCTTGCCTTCTTTATAACTCTCTGAATGTTGTCGTTAGGCATATTGTTTGAACGAGCCTTTGCTATAACGTCTTTAAGCTTTCTGTTTGTTTCGGGGTCCGGACCACCGCTTTTAACTGCAACAGATATTTCTCTGCCGAGTTTTGTAAATATTTTACCTCTCTGGGCATCTGTTTTTTCTTTTTTATGTTTAATATTTGACCATTTTGAATGTCCTGACATTTGTAAACCTCCTAGTAATGCATACATAAATAAACCTTATATGCCTTAAGCACTAAAATATATTATACATAATATATACATATTTTGTCAAGATTTGTTTTTGAATACAAGCACTTGACAAAACTGTCTTAAATATGATAGAGTATACAACATCAAAAAGTATACAAAACATTAAAAAAATTTAATAAATACGCAACTTTTGGTTGCTGCGGAGGTAAACTTTAATGTGCGGAATAGTAGGTTATATAGGTGAAAACGAGGCTAAGGACATTCTTATATCAGGTCTTGAAAAGCTTGAATACAGAGGATATGATTCAGCAGGTATTGCAATATACAAAAACGGCAGTATCAATATTTCGAAAGTAAGGGGCAGAATGTCCGATTTGAAAAAACATATGGAAAATTCATCTTTGAACGGATATGTGGGATTAGGGCATACCAGATGGGCAACTCATGGTGAGCCGTCGGTGGTAAATTCGCACCCTCATTTCAATAAGGAAAAAAGCATAGCGGTTGTTCATAATGGTATTATAGAAAATTATCAGGCTTTAAGGGAATATCTTACTCATAAGGGATATGAGTTTGTATCGCAAACCGATACAGAGGTTATACCGCATCTTATAGATTATTATTATAATGGTGATATTTTAGACGCTGTTATTAATGCATCAAAAAAGCTTGAAGGAAGTTTTGCGCTTGGAGTACTATGTGCATATGCTCCCGACAGAGTAATAGCAGTACGAAAGGATAGTCCTCTAATCATTGGAGTAGGAAATAACGAAAATTATATAGCATCAGATATTCCTGCCATTTTATCAAAAACCCGCAATGTTTATTTTATAAATGATTTAGAATTTGCAGTTGTAAAAAAGAACAGCGTTGAAATATTTGATGCAGATAAAAACAAAATTGAACATAAGCTTAATACCATTACTTATGACGCTGATGCCGCAGAAAAGGGCGGCTATGAGCATTTTATGCTTAAAGAAATTCACGAACAGGCAAGAGCGGTCAGAGATACTGTTTCGGGCAGAATAAAAGGTGATATGAGTGTGAATTTTGATGAATTCACATATGAGCACCTTGAGGGTGTAAACCGCATCTCGATAGTGGCATGCGGTACTGCATATCACGCAGGGGTGGTTGGAAAATATGCCATAGAAAAGCTTGCCCGAATACCTGTAGATATAGAGCTCGCATCGGAATTCAGGTATAAAAATCCAATTATAGATAATAAAACGCTGGTTATCGTTATAAGTCAATCGGGTGAAACTGCTGACACACTTGCTGCACTTCGTCTTGCAAAAAAGAAAAGCGCTAAAGTGCTTGCAATTACAAATGTAGTAGGAAGTACAGTTTCACGTGAGGCTGACTTTGTGTTTTACACCTACGCAGGACCTGAAATAGCGGTAGCATCTACTAAGGCATATACTACACAGCTTGTAGCTATGTATATATTTGCACTTTTTCTTGCCGAGATAACACATACTACGTCAAAGGAAAATCTTAATGAAATAAAAAAAGAGCTTCTTTGTATGTCGGACAAAATAGAAAAAACTTTTAAGCTTGATGAAAGCATCAAAAATATAGCTAAGAAGATTTGTAATGAAACAGATATTTTTTATTTGGGCAGAGGGCTTGACTATGCAGTCAGTATGGAAGGCTCTTTAAAAATGAAGGAGATATCATATATCCATTCCGAAAGCTATGCAGGAGGAGAGCTTAAGCACGGACCGATAGCACTTGTGAGTGACGGCAGTGTAGTTGTGGCGGTAAGCACCAGCAAAGATTTGTCTGCTAAAATGGACAGCAATGTAAAAGAGGTAATCACGCGCGGAGCTTATGTAATAGGAGTAGTGCCTGAAGATTTTACGCACCTTGAGGATTCATTTGACGATGTTATATATATTCCAAGTACAAATGAGCTTTTGTACCCTTTGCTTTCAGTAATACCACTTCAGTTTTTGGCGTATTATGTTGCGTTAGAAAAAAACTGTGATGTAGATAAACCGAGAAATCTTGCAAAATCTGTAACTGTTGAATGATAATAAAGTCTAATTTATGTTATTTTTTGGAAATGGTTATTAAAAAAATTTAATATTGTGCAAAAAAAATTTAATATTGTGCAAAAAAAATTTAATATTGTGCAAATACAATTGTAATATAAGTGTGTTATAATACATTTGAGGGAGAATAACTATTAGGAGGAGATTGCAATGAAAAAAAGCAGAAGCTTGTCAGTATGTACCATAGTTATAGCATTGTCTATACTTGTGCTTTCTATGGGTGCTATTACTGTCAATGCATTCAGTGACATCTACGAGCCATACTATCCGCAGATTACAGCTACACTTCGTTCTACCGAAGAAATCTATCAGCGTATGAGCGGTCCAGAGGTTGAGCTTAAAGAAGGTGTTGCTGAAACAAGAATGGAAATGATTAAAATGTACCAGAGCGTAGGTATTGACGTTACCTATGATATGGAGCATTGGAGTGGAAGTGACTATATGGAACTTAGCTTCCCGCAGAGATATTCAAGAGAAACTCCTATCCCTCTTGGAACAAGCCCTGACTATTCAGGTGCGTTCTCAATAGATGCTCCATGGAATAATAAAATACCAAAAGACGCTCCAAGGGTAGAGCTCAGCAGAAACTGTCTGTCTATCAGAGGACACATGGGTGTTGTTAAGGCAAACATTGACTCGGGAGGTTATGGTACAGGTATAGCACAGGTGGTAGGTTATCCTGGTGACCCTAAGTTCACTATAGTGGATAAGTATCATGATGCACCTATTTCAAAGGCGTATTATTTCCCTGTTCCCGAAAACGTGCTTGACCTTGTAAACGTACCTACAAACAGTGACGAGCATACAGAATTTATAGACGGTGAACATCATACCTCTGTTCAGTCGTGGAAATCTCGTGTTCCAGGCGATACAAGAGGTTATGGTATAAATAACTATCTGTTACCGGGTTATGACGTTCGTTGTCACTCGCTTGGATATGAAACAAGACTTGACGGTATTGGTGCAGAAGGTGTATGCGGTGTTAATGCGGCAAAACCGCCTACAAGTGCATTTACTATTAAGTCAAGCGAAATCAGCTCTACTACCGAAATGATTAACCACGCACTTGGTGGTGCGATTGCAGAAACCTGCGGTGCGAGAGTGTTCCCTGCTACTATGACAGATGCCCATCAAGCGATGTCAAGCCCAAATACAGGCAGTAACGGTGAGTGGAACAGAGGTGTTGTTCCTTACGGCGGTGTTATCCAGGTAGACCCAGAGCTTGACCTTGACGGATTATATGCAAAAGGTAAGCTTAGCTGGCATGGTTACAGAATACTAAAAGCTATGCAGGAGTACGGCTTCTATAACATAGATACTTCTGGTCCGTCATTCTTCTTCTACACTACTACATATTCAAAAGACTGGATAAATCCAAAAGAAGAAAAGTTTGGTGTGCCACTATTTGGCGGCGAGCAGAAGTTTGACCACGTTATAAACGAGATAACAGCATTCTTTGATAACGACCCATTCTTCGGTCTTGAAGAAGCACCAAAGGTATACGTTACAGTACCGGTTGTTAAATACGCCGACCTTGACGTAAATGATGATGGCGTAATCGACCAGACAGACCACGATTTAGTTTTAGAACATTACGACGTGGCATACACTGACGAAACAAAACAGTATGATGTAAACGAAGATAAGGTTATAGATATGTCTGACGTTGAGATAATGCACAGATATCTTGAAAATCTTCCTATGCATACCTGGGATTATTACGATGTATCGTATAAGGATAACGACGTTGAACATGGAAGTATTCTCGTTACAGGACCAAACGATATAGTAGATGGTATCACAAGATACAGAGCAGATTTCTATGTAACCATCTCTGCACATCCTATCGCAGGTTATGAATTTGCAGGCTGGACAGGCGACCTTGAGGGCGAAACTGAACCGTTTGTAAAGGTTATAATGGACAGAGACTTCACTGTTGGTGCTAAATACAGAAAAACCAAAGATGTAAAATTCACTATGAAGACAGTTGGCGGTGGTCATGTTGAGGCTACCGAAGATTGTATGAGTTATGACGCACCTGAAAAGGTGTATGGAATAAACACTCTTCTAAAACTTCGAGCAGTACCTGATGAAGGTCAACAGTTCCTTGGCTGGTATGGTGATATGTCAGGTTACAGTACAGAGCTTGACCTGCTTCTTGACAAAGATACAGAGATTATCGCAGTGTTTGGTGAGCCTGCATTTAATGAGCCGTTTAATCCTGACGACTGGTATGCCGCTAAAGGTAGCGATAAATATACTGCTGATGGCACAAAACATACATTAAGATTAAGTGACTTTAATGAAAGCTGGCATGTAATAGCTAAAAACAAATATGCCAAAGATACTCCGGCTTTAACAGGAAACTTCTCAATCCGTGCAGACCTTTCATCTTCTGCGGCACTTCCTGGTCATGGAATACTAAATATATTTAACTTTAAAGATGCCGACAACTATTACTACGCAAAGGTACGCGGAAACGGTATGGTTGAGCTTGGTAAGTTCTTGAAGGGTAAAAAGATTGTCATGGCAACAAGCGAAGAAGGTCAGGTTGTAGACGGTATAGTAATGGAATTCCCGCTTACAGTTGAAATTAAGCGAGATAAATCATTCCTTATAGTTACACTGTTTAAGTCAGGCAGAAGTCTTCAGGTTATAAAGACAAGAGATAAATCATTATCTGGCGGTACTATCGCATTTGGCGGTGAGCACCATGGTGCGGCAGGCGTGGCAAACGTAGTTATATCTACCAAGCTTGTAGATACCTCGGGTGCAACCGAGCAAAACTGGATTAAGTCAAGTGCGGTTGATGCATGGTCTATGAGACTTCGAGATGCAGTTGTAGTATGTGCCGATAATTCTAAGTCGTACGCTAAAAACAACTATTACGATTCGCTTAAAGATATAAAACCGTATTACGCAGAAGATGGAAAGACACTTTATGTTCCTGTTAAGTATGTTGTTGAAAACCTTGGCGGAACAGTAGAGTATGACGCAGTAAGCGACGTAATAGTGGTTAAACGAGGCAATAATTCAGTCGATTATAAAGCTTGGGTTGACGGCATACAGGAAAAAGACGGCGTGCTTTATGCACCGGCTAAAAAGCTTGCAACAGATATAGGTAAATATTTGTGGAAATACCACGATGTAGTATTCTTTAGCGATACTCAGGGTCCATTGTATACTGCAGGTGATGAACATGAGTGCGGTATATTTGTTCAAAAAGCGTTCGGTGTGAAGTATGAACTTTATACAAACATTGAGAACGAAGAAGTATAAAAGTATAATGATTTTACTGGCGGAGCAGTCATTGACTGCTCCGTTTTTTTGTGCGAAAAAATATTTATTTTGTACAAAAAAACATTTATATTATACAAAGACTGGCAAAACCTTATGTGTTATAATTAAAATAAAAAAGGGAGGAAATGACAATGAAGAGAAAGTTGACTTTGGCAAAGACATTTATAGTGTTTATAGTTTTAGCGGCGGTTGCCACACTGGGTATAACTACGGTATTTGCATTCAGCGATATTTTAGAGCCGTATTATCCGCATGTTACAGCTTCGCTTCGCTCAACAGAGGAAATATTTAACCGTATGACCGGACCTAATGTAGAGCTTAAAGAAGGTGTTGCTGAAACACGAATGAAAATGATTGAAATGTACCAGAGCGTAGGTATAGACGTTACCTACGATATGGAGCATTGGAGTGGTAGTGACTATATGGAATTAAGCTTTCCTCAGAGATATTCAAGGGAAACCCCTATACCGCTTGGTACGAGTCCTGACTATTCAGGTGCGTTCTCTATAGACGCTCCTTGGAATAATAAGATTCCAAAGGATTCTCCAAGGGTAGAACTCAGCAGAAATTGCCTGTCATTTCATTGCCATATGGGTGTTGTAAAATCAAAACTTGATCAGGGTGGCGGTGGTACAGGCATAGCGCAGGTTGTTGGTTTTGAAGGAGATCAGCTATACTCAATAGTTGATAAATATTTTAATGCAAAAATATCAAAGATATATCAATTTCCTGTACCGGAAAACGTGCTCGATCTTGTTAATCTTCCGGCTAACAGTGATGAGCATACCGAATTCATCGACGGAAACAATCATACTTCTGTTCAGGCGTGGTATACACGAGTACCGGGTGATACAAGAGGTTATGGTATAAATAACTTTTTGCTTCCGCAGTACGATGTTCGTACTCATTCACTTGGTTATGAAACACGACTTGATGGTATTGGTGCTGAGGGCATTTGCGGAGTTAACGCTGCAAAACCGCCTACAAGTGCATTTACCATAAAGTCAAGTGAAATTAGTTCGACTACCGAGATGATAAATCATGCTCTTGGCGGAGCGATCGGCGAAACATGCGGAGCCAGAGTTTATCCGGCTACAATGACTGACGCACATATGCAGATGACTGATTCCAATACAGGAAGTAACGGACAGTTCAACAGAGGTGTAGTGCCGTACGGAGGTGTTATCCAGCTTGACCCTGAACTGGACCTTGACGCTATTTATAACGCAGGTAAGCTTAGCTGGCACTCATACAGAATACTCAGAGCTATGCAGGAATATGGTTTTTATAATATAGACACCTCAGGTTCGTCGTTTTTCTTCTATACAACAACTTATGGTAATGACTGGCTCAATCCAGATGAACCAAAGTTCAATGTTCCTATCAAAGATAATGCACAAGGAAATAGTCCTGTTACAGATGAGCTTACCGCTTTCTTTGCTGGCGATGAATTTTTCGGGCTTGAAGAGCTTCCAAAGGTATATGTGGTGCCTGTCGTTACGAAAATGGCAGACCTTGATGTAAATGATGATGGTGCGATAGACCAAGCGGATCACGACTTGGTTTTAGAGCATTATGACGTAGCATATACAGACCAAACAAAACAGTATGATGTAAACGAAGATAAGGTTATAGATATGTCTGATGTTGAGATAATGTACAGATATCTTGAAAACCTGCCTATGCATACCTGGACATATTACGATTTTTCGCTTAAGGATAATGATGTTGAACATGGCGAAATATACATAACAGGACCAAATGATAAGGTGGATGGTATCACAAGATACAGAGAAGGCTTCTGGGTTACTGTAGCCGCTGTTCCTAAAACCGGATATGAATTTGATGGATGGACGGGTGATTTTGAAGGTAAGGATCAGTACGTAAAGCTTATTGTGGATAAAGATTACACCATTGGCGCAAAATACAAGAAGATTGATAAATATGTGAAGGTTACTACCAAAGTGGCAGGACCGGGACATATTGAAGTCAGCGAAGATAACTTAAGCTTTGATGCCCCGTCTGATGAGTATCCTGACAGAACTCTTCTAAAAATTAAAGCAGTTCCTGATGAAGGAAAAGCACTTCTTGGATGGTATGGTGATGTAAGCGGTTATTCGCAGGAGCTTGATTTGCTTCTTGAAAAAGACACGGAAATCATCGCATTATTTGGTGATCCTGACTATGTAGAGGAATTTCATCCGGACGAATGGTATGCTGCGAGAGGTAGCGATAACTTTAAAGTAGATGATGAGAAAAATTCAATCAGTTTATTGGATTTTAACGAAAGTCGTCATGTCATAGTAAAAAATAAATATGCTAAAAACAGTATAGACTTAAAAGGCAATTTCAAACTTCGTGCCACTATGAATCCTGTTCTGCTTTTAGCTACACACGGCACACATCTTATATTCAATTTCAAAGATATAGAAAATTACTATTATTTCCGTATAGATTGTAATGGTGCTTCTACACTTGGAAAATATTACAAGGGCAAGGAAATAATTATGGATAAGTGCGAGGCAAAGCAAACCACAAAGGATGGCACAGTAATGGAACTTCCGCTTGATGTGGAGATTCAGCGAAAGAATTCATTTATCATAGTTAATTTGTATAAAAACGGCAGAAAAATGGAGCTTATGAAAACCAGGGACAAGACATTTACCGGCGGAGTATATGGAGTTGGCTCGAGCTACTACGGTGTAACAGCTGTTTCAAATATTATGGTGTCAAAATCAGAGCTTGAACCGACAGATGCCACCAAGCAGACCTGGGTAAGAACCGGAGCATCTGATATCTGGTCAAAGAAACTTACCAATGCAGTTGTAGTATGTCTTGACAACAGTAACACATATGCTAAGAACGACTACAGAACTCTCGGTACCAATAAGCCATTCTATGTAGAAGGCGAAAAAGATTTGTATGTTCCTGTTAAATATGTGGTTGAAAACCTTGGCGGTAGTGTAGCTTATGATGCGGTATCTGATGTGATAACAGTAGCGCTAGGTAATAATTCTGTAGACTATAAAGACGGAATGGAAGGGGTAAGAACAGTAGATGGTGTGCTTTATGTTGCAGCACCTAAGCTTGCCAAGGATATTGGAAAGCAACTTTGGAAATACCACGATGTAGTATTCTTTTCCGATATCGTAGGAGCTATATATACCGCTTCAAACGAAAATGAATGTAATGATTTTGTTAAAAAGACATTTGGCGTAGAATATGAGTTATACACAAACGTTGAATAATCATAAGTAATATAGCTTTTAAGGGCAGGTGGTAAAACATCTGCTCTTATTTTTTTCTAAATTATGGACAAATAGGTAAAAATGTGTTAAAATATCAGGTGCAAAATAAATTTACGGAGGATAAAAACGTGGAAATTATTTACCAGAACATTCTTGCCATCAACTGGCAGATGGTTGTAATGTGGATTATCGGCGGAGTGCTTATCTACCTTGCAATTAAAAAGGATATGGAGCCTACACTATTGCTACCTATGGGATTTGGTGCTATACTTGTAAACCTTCCAAATTCAGGTGCAGTAGAAACGCTTACCACACTTTTTAATGCAGGTATATCAAATGAGCTGTTTCCGCTTATTTTATTTATAGGCATCGGTGCTATGATAGACTTTGGACCGCTACTTTCTAATCCAAAGCTTATGATATTCGGTGCGGCTGCACAGTTTGGAATATTCTTTACACTATGTGTAGCATCTATGTTTTTTGATATTAAGGATGCTGCTTCAATTGCCATAATCGGTGCGGCAGACGGCCCTACATCTATAGTAGTTGCACAGGCACTAAAGTCAAAATACCTCGGTGCAATAATGGTTGCGGCATACTCGTATATGGCGCTTGTACCTATCATTCAGCCGCCAGTTATAAAGCTACTTACAACTAAAAAAGAACGTATGATCAGGATGGAATATACACAGACAAAGGTTTCTAAAACAACCAGAATAATGTTCCCTATAGTTATTACTGTTATCGCAGGTTTAGTTGCTCCTGAGTCGGTAGCACTTGTAGGATTTTTGATGTTTGGTAACCTTATAAGAGAGTGTGGCGTGCTAAACTCACTTTCAGAAACTGCACAGAAGGTTTTGGCAAACCTTATTACCATATTCCTTGGTATAACAATCGCACTTCGTATGCAGGCTGCAGAATTTTTAGCACCTGAAACACTTCTTATACTAGGACTTGGATTGTTTGCATTTATATTTGATACAGCAGGCGGAGTTCTATTTGCGAAATTTATAAACCTGTTCTCAAAAAAGAAAATCAACCCTATGATAGGTGCTGCAGGTATATCTGCATTCCCTATGTCGGGACGTGTAGTACATAAGATGGGACTTGAGGAAGACCCGCAAAACTTCCTTCTAATGCATTCTATCGGTGTAAATGTGTCAGGACAGATTGCCTCTGTTATCGCAGGCGGACTGATACTAAACTTCTTTATGTAGGAGGTAATAAGTTATGAATTTTAATCCTATGAATTTTTTGGTGAACCTTAAATATATGGGTAGCGGTATGCTGATTATACTTATCGTAATGGCGATTATTATCGTATGCACAATGCTACTTAATAAGCTTCCATCAGACGAGGAATAAATAAGCAATAAAAAAGCCGAGTTAATGGTGCGTTTCCTAAGATAACGTGCACTTAACTCGGCTTTCTTTATGTGAATTTATAGTTTAAATATAAATCGGGTTTGGAACGACCTATGTGTCGTTAAAAACTCGATATACAATAATCTTTCAAAAAGGTAGCATTATTTACCTTCTAAGCTCAGACGGGTTTTTACCCGTCTCTCTTTTCATATATGCACTAAAATAACTTGCCGTACTAAAACCGCATTTGTCGGATACTTCTTCTACTGTATAATTACCAAGCTGTAAAAGCTCCGTAGCATAGCCTGTTTTAAGATTATTTATGTATTTAACAGGGGATACGCCATAGCTTTTTTGAAATAGTTTTCTGTAATACGTTTCGCTTACATTACACATTTTGGAAAGCATGGAAATAGATAATGACTTGTCGGTAAAATGTTCATGTATGTATTTTACCGAAACGGAAATTATATCGCGGCTAATATCATTGTTTTCCCTTATATATTCCTTTTCGATTGCAGAAATAATCTTGTATATTATGGATTTGCAATCATGATCATATCCTATATATTTCCTTTTCCAAGTGGTTACCAGATCTCTGAAAAGATTTTCAAAATACTGCGGATTTTTCGAAGTGAATTTTTTTATAATACGCGGCATCGGACTTTCCGGAGAAAAGTGTATGCATATATAATGCTCGTGACCTGCAACCTGATTATATTTGCAGTATGCAGGAACAAATGTCATATCACCTGAGTTTATATGTGCGTTTTGCTCATCAGTTGTAAAGTTCATATCGCCTAGTATTCTAAAAGACAGTGCATGATAGGGTCTGTCGTATGGAGTTTTGTACTTTGAAGAATATTCCGACTCAAATATAGATACTATTTCAAATGGTATTTTGTCAGTTTCAAAAAACATAAATATCACCCTATATATTTTAGCATATTTGTGATAATTAGTCAAATTATTTGTTTCGAAATTCACAAATTTAGTTGTGGAAATTGAATGGTATTATTTTTCCTTTGTGCTATACTTTTTTATAGATTAAATAGGGGAGGTAAATACTCAAATGAAGAAAATATTAGGTTTATGCCTTGCACTTATTATGATAATAAGTATGTTTTCTGTGACAGCCTTTGCAAATGCTACACCTGAAGGCTACGTTACATTTACAAGAAACGGAAATGTATATGTCGATATGACTACTACACAGTCGCTTAGTACATCATCGTATGTACTTGCTGACAACATAACAGTTGGAGCAAGCGAAACAATTGATATCACACTTAAGCAAAATGCGATGTTTTATAACAACACATCTACATTTGCTTTTTTGGGATATAAATTGCAGGCAAAGAATAACAACAGTAACGGAAATGTTCTTATAACCCTTACCGAAGGAAATGATGTGTTCCATACAGTTACAGTTCTTAAGACAACCTTTGCAAGTGCTACAAACAGCATTTATGTAACAGGCGATACCACTATAAATATCACGCTTTCGCCTACTACCATCAGTGCGACAGTTACAGGCTCAAAGGGTACAGTAACACTTTTTGAAAACATCGCACTTCCAAATGAGAGAATAAACACAGGTGGGGTGGCATTTAAGGCAGGTTGCTCATCTGCTACATACAGAAAGCTTAAGACTGTAAAGGTTTCATCAGGCTCATCTGATGTGAAAAAGTCAAGCTTTTTTATGAACAAGAATTTCTCTGCATCTGATAATAAATCAGACCTTAACGCAGACGGTTATGCGTTGTCAGGTGTTGATACATATTCAAATTCTGTGGGTCTTGCAAGACAAACATCAAGCGGTGCTATGTCGGTTATTTATACAGGTACACCGTTTAGCGGTGCGTATACTCTTGAGATAGAAGCTGCTAAAGCGCACAATGACGGATATGTATACTTTAACTACGTTGACTCAAGTAACCATTACCGCCTTACAACTAAATCAAGCGGTTCATCATCAGGTACGTTGAAGATTGAGAAAAAGGTTGGCGGCACTTATACGTCGCTTTTGACAGACGCAGAAGGTAATACTGTAGCTAGTCAGTCAATATCTATGGGCACAAATAACGATATGAAGTATGTGATAAGCCTATTACCAGATACAAAAACAGGTGACCTAAAGATAACAGCTACACTTCGTAACAGTGCAAATGTTTCAAAGACTATAACAGTTACAGATAAGAAAACAGAAACATACTCACCAATGCTATCAGGCGGAGTGGGTTATGGTAACAGCTATGTAAATATAGCCAGCTCAAAAGTTAATTTTATAAAATCAATAAAGGTTTATCCGGGTGAAGAAGCTATAGCAGTTTCAGGCGTGTTTAAAAATAATGGAGTGGAAACAGATGAATATAGAGCAGGCG
>JAZQHR010000091.1:0-3444 GCA_045540695.1 Clostridia bacterium
GGGAAACATGTTGTCTTCCTAAGACCGCTGGCCTCCGACTTCAGCTACGCAGCAGCGGGCGTTGACATTACTGCAGGTTATAGAGCAGTAGAGCTTATGAAACAGCACATTGCCAAAACTATGACATCGGGCGTTTGTTCAGATGTAGGTGGCTTTGGCGGACTATTTGAGCTAGACCTAACAGGCATCGAAAAGCCTGTACTTGTATCAGGTACAGACGGCGTTGGTACAAAACTTAAACTTGCGTTTCTAATGGACAAGCACGACACAGTAGGTATCGACTGCGTTGCTATGTGTGTAAATGATATAATCTGTGCAGGTGCAAAACCGCTATTCTTCCTTGATTACATAGCTTGCGGTAAAAATGTTCCTGAAAAAATTGCCGATATAGTAAAAGGCGTTTGCGAAGGCTGTGTTCAGTCGGGTGCAGCACTTATCGGCGGTGAAACAGCAGAAATGCCGGGCTTCTACCCAATCGACGAATACGACCTTGCAGGCTTCTCTGTAGGCGTGGTTGATAAATCAAAGATAATTGATAATAAGACAATGACAGAGGGCGACGTTATCATCGCACTTCCATCAAGCGGTGTTCATTCAAACGGATTTTCGCTTGTAAGAAAAGTATTTGACGTTGAAAACGCCGACATCAAAACTCCTGTAGCTGAGCTTGGCGGTAAATCAGTAGGCGAAACACTACTTACTCCTACAAAGATTTATGTAAAACCTGTACTTGCACTTATGGAAGAAGTAAAGGTTAAAGGCATATCTCACATCACAGGCGGAGGATTTTACGAGAATATTCCAAGAAGTATTCCAAAAGGTCTTGGCGCTAAGATTGAAAAAGCATCTGTTAAAGTTCTTCCAATATTTGACCTTATCGCAAAGACAGGCGGTATCTCTGAAAGAGATATGTTCAACACATTTAATATGGGTGTTGGTATGAGCATAGTAGTTGCTAAGGAAGATGCTGACAAAGCTCTTGAAATACTAAAAGCAAACGGTGAGGACGCATACATCATCGGTGAAATCATCATATCTGACGAAAGCGTGACAATATGCTAAAGACCAAAATAGCAGTTTTAGTATCAGGCGGTGGCACAAACCTTCAGGCGATTATCGACTTTGCAAATGCGGGTAATCTAAAACACGGCGAGATAGCACTCGTTGTGTCAAATAACGAAGGTGCGTATGCACTGGAACGTGCTAAAAATAACGGCATTGAAACCTCTGTTATCACGCGAAAAACACCCGAAGAAAGAGCAGAGTTTGAAGATAAGCTTATAGCTCTTCTTGAGGAAAAGGGCATTGATTTAATAATCCTTGCAGGCTTTATGTGTATCCTTTCAGAAAGGTTTACCAAAAAGTACGACAAACGTATCATAAACGTTCATCCGTCACTTATCCCGTCATTTTGCGGAACAGGCTATTATGGCTTAAGGGTGCACGAAGAGGCACTTAAATACGGCGTAAAGGTGACAGGTGCAACAGTTCACTTTGTAAATGAAATTCCCGACGGCGGAGAGATTATAATGCAAAAAGCCGTGTATATCGAGGACGGCGACACACCTGAAATACTCCAAAAGAGAGTAATGGAGCAGGCGGAATGGATTATACTTCCACAGGCGGTTGAAAAAGTTTCAGAAAAAATTTCAAAGGAGAAAAATTAAATGAGCATTTATAAAATTGACAATATCGGGTTGTCTATAAAAGACAACTCTTATGTAGGACGAGGCATCATAATAGGTAAAAGTGCCGATGACGAAAAGGCGGTAACTGCTTACTTTATAATGGGCAGAAGCGAAAACAGCCGAAACAGAATATTTGAGAAAAATGGTGACGAGGTTATCATATATCCGTTCGACGCATCAAAGGTGGAGGACCCATCACTTATCATCTATTCACCTGTAAGAGTAATTGATAATAACCTTATCGTTACAAACGGCGACCAGACAGATACAGTGTATGACTTTGTGAAGGAAGGCAAAACTTTTGAAGAGGCATTAGATACAAGATGCTTTGAGCCTGACGCACCAAACTACACACCTAGAATAAGCGGTATGCTTACATTTGGTGATGATAATTTCACATACAAGATGAGCATACTAAAAAGTGCTGATGAAAACGGCAGTGAGTGTAACAGATATACATTTTCATACAAGCCTCTAGCAGGACTTGGACACTTTATCCACACTTACAACTGCGACGGTAATCCTATCCCTACATTTACAGGAGAGCCTGAAAGAGTGGCTATTCCAAACGATATCGACGCATTTACAAATGAAATATGGGAAAATCTAAACGAGAAAAATAAGATTTCACTTTACGTAAGATATATAGACCTTAAGTCAGGTGAATACCAAGACAGAATGATAAACAAAAATAAATAAAATTTGTTAGAAAGGTATGGAACAAAATATGAAAGAATTTGAATTAAAATATGGTTGTAACCCTAACCAGAAGCCTGCAAAGATATTTATGCAGGACGGATCAGAGCTTCCTATAGAAATCCTTTGCGGAAGACCTGGTTATATCAATTTCCTTGACGCATTCAACAGCTGGCAGCTTGTAAAAGAGGTTAAGGAAGCTACAGGTATGTGCGCGGCTACATCGTTTAAACACGTTAGCCCTACATCTTGCGCAGTTGGTATAAAGATGGACGATAAGCTAAAAAAAGCTTGCTTTGTAGACGACGTTGAAGGTCTTGACGAGTCACCTCTAGCTACAGCTTATGCAAGAGCAAGAGGTACAGACAGAATGTCATCATTTGGTGACTGGATAGCACTTAGCGACGTGTGTGACGTTACAACTGCTAAGCTTATAGCAAGAGAAGTATCTGACGGCGTTATCGCACCTGGATACGAGCCTGAAGCACTTGAAATCCTTATGAAGAAGAAAAAAGGAAACTACAACATTGTAAAAATAGACGAAAATTATGTTCCAAACCCTATCGAAACAAAACAGGTTTACGGCATCAGTTTTGAACAGGGCAGAAACGAGTTCGAAATAAACGAAGCACTGTTATCTGATATCGTAACTGAAAACAAAAATATCCCTGATAGTGCAAAGAGAGATTTAATCATAGCACTTATCACTCTTAAATACACTCAGTCAAACTCTGTATGTTTTGCAAAAGACGGACAGGCTATCGGCGTTGGTGCAGGTCAGCAGTCAAGAATTCACTGTACTCGCCTTGCAGGACAGAAGGCAGACAACTGGCATTTAAGACAGAGTGACAAGGTTCTAAACCTTCCATTCCTAGACAGCGTAAAACGTCCTGAAAGAGATAATGCTATAGACGTTTATATCTCTGAAGATTATGATGACGTATTAGCTGATGGCGTGTGGGAAACACTATTTAGTAAAAAACCTGAACAAGTCGGAGGCCAAGCGGTCTTAGGAAGACAACATGTTTCCCCAACTCCTTGGCTCACAGAACGACATGGC
>JAZQHR010000092.1:0-6726 GCA_045540695.1 Clostridia bacterium
GCAACCGAGCATTCCACACCACGAACTTGAGTTGAAAGGCTTATATGGTAATAATCTGTTTCAAAGAGTTCACGCAACCAACGAAGAGTTTTCATATCAGGGCCGCAGAAAGCTACCTCTGTAGGATCTTTGTCAACAAGCTCGTATGAAGTACACGGACCGCCAACAGCGTATATTTTTAAGTCTTTATCAGTAAAGCGAAGCATATATTCGGGATAAGAAATAAGACGACCTTTATTTTCTCCATCATCAATCATACCCTTTGAAATGGACAAAAGCGGAATCTCTTCCGGAAGTTTTGGGATTACATTGTTACAAAACCAATCCATACCAAAAGATGATACACCGCATATAATTAAATCTGCACCCTTAATACACTCTTCCATTTCCTCAAAATAGTGGAAGGTAACATTATCCGGAGTTACAACAGGGGCGTCAACTCCGCTTGTGGGATTATTTTTTCTGTATTTTGATAAGTTGAGATGTTCTCCTGTTTTTTGTCCATGCTCGATAATTTCATTATCAAGGGGAGAACCTACCAGACGGATTGTATGTCCGTTGTGTGCCGCAGGGTATGTAATTGCTGTTCCCATCATACCGGCGCAAATTACTGTAATTGTTGCCATTTTCACCATTCCTTTAATTTGTTATTGTAAAACATAATTTCTTGTGTTATAATATAAGCAGTTTTGCAAACTTTGTCAAGAGTTGGCGCAAATTGTGAAAGAATTTCATAAAGTACGTCAAAGTCTTGCAATAAATGAGGTAAAAATGTTACAAATTGAACGTTTTAAACAAATCAGAGCACTTTTGGAAAACAATCCTACACTGCGGATAAATCAGATATCAAAGATGTTATATGTAAGTGAAGCAACTGTAAGACGCGATGTTGATGCCATGGAAAAAAACGGATTGCTAAAGAGAGTTTATGGTGGAGTAACTTTAAACAAAGAAGAGATGCCGTTGACCTTGCGCAGTTTTCAGCATGCGGATAAAAAAGACGAGATAGGAAAGCAAGCGGCACAGCTTGTAAAAGACGGTCAGACAATTTTTATAGATTCGTCTTCTACTGTACTACATATGCTACCCTATATTAAACATAAAAAGGATGTAACGATAATAAGCAACAGTCAAAAAGTCATTGATTCGCTGGCTTTTACCGATAATAAGCTGATTTTAACAGGAGGAGAGCTTATACCCAGAAATCTTGCTTATGTAGGTGAGCTTGCATGTCGTGCTCTTGATATGTACCGCCCCGAACTGGTTTTTTTCTCAAGTCAGGGAATTGACGCTGACGGAGAAATTACCGATGTATCCCAAACGGAAACAGCCTTAAGACGTGCAGCAATCAAGCGAGGAATACAAGCGATATTTTTATGCGACAGTAGCAAGGCGGGGAGGATTTATCCACATCATGTTTGCTACAAGAGTGAAATTGCAAAAATAATAACAGACAGTGATTTTCCAAAGGAGTATCTATAAAAAAGAGATGAGTTCATTAATAAATATTGCAAAAGAGAATAATAAATGTCATCTAAACCGTTCGACTCTTCCATAACAAAAAAGACATCTATAGGATGTCTTTTTTGTTATGAATGTAAGTGATACGAGGAGATTTGAACTCTGAGAGGGCTAAGGTATAAATATATAGATTCCTTTTGCCATACAAAACGTTGATTTGAAGGGAAATATATGGTATAGTTTATATGAGGTGATTATTATGCCTAAGGTGCTTAGTATATTTGGTGCGGCACTTTCGATAAACGGAATATTTATGTGTGTGCTGTCAAATTTAAATATTGGTTCGCTGCTTACCCTTTTTATAGGTGTGTTTCTATTGGCGTGGGGAATTTTTTATAGTAAAATTAAGCTTGTTACATCAAGGGGCATACCAAAGCTAATAAAGTGCATAATAGTATTTTTTATATGTGTAGAGCTTTTGCTGATAGGTTTTATAGCGGTGTACGGGCAAAATGACAATGTAGACTATAGCGAGGATGTAGTAATAGTACTTGGTGCAGGCATTCGCGGTGACAAGGTGACGTTACCGCTTAAAATGAGGCTAGATAAGGCAATAGAATATCACAGAAATAATCCTGATGCGTTCATTTTAGTAACGGGCGGTCAGGGATTTCAGGAAACGGTGACCGAGGCGAGTGCTATGGAGAAGTATCTTTTGGAAAACGGGGTACAAAAAGATATAATAATAAAAGAGGAAAAAGCAACCTCTACCAGAGAAAATATGCGGTTTTCGAAAGAGATACTTGATGAGCGATTTGGCGATGAATATGATATTGTAGTAATAACCAACAATTTTCATATATACAGAGCAGTATCCACCGCAAAACGAGAAGACTTTGAAAACATTCATCACAAGCACGCGGGACTTGAATGGTACAATTTAGCATCGTGCTATCTAAGGGAAAGTCTTGCTGTTATGAAAATGTGGGTGCTTGATTAAAAAAGGAGATAAAATATGTTTACAAATTATCATACACATACGATCTTTTGCGATGGAATCAACACGCCCGAAGAAATGGTGCTATCTGCGATAGACAAGGGTTTTGATGCGTTAGGATTTTCGGGTCACGGGTTTACAGGCTTTGACAATACTTATTGTATGAAGGATATATCCGGCTACATTTCGGCTGTAAATGAATTAAAGGAAAAGTACAAAGGCAAAATTCAGCTTTATCTTGGTATCGAAGAGGAAATGAGCCATCTGGTAAATCGTGCAGACTATGATTATATCATCGGTTCGTCGCATTATTTTGAGATTGACGGAAAGCTATATCCTATAGACGGAAGCAGGGAGCATTTTGAAAAAGGCGTGGAGCTATACGGCGGTGATATGCTTAAGATGGCAGATGATTATTATGCAAGATTTACCGACTACATACTTAAAAGAAAGCCTGATATAATAGGGCATTTTGACCTTATCACAAAGTATGACGAGATGGATAATACAAGATTTTTAGATAATGCAAAGTACAAGGAAATAGCTGAGAAATATCTAAAAAATGCACTGGCGTCAGAATGTATATTTGAGGTTAACACCGGTGCTATTTCAAGGGGGTATAGAAAAAATCCGTATCCGCAGGAGAATTTACTACATATAATAAAGAAAAACGATGGAAAGATAACTATTTCTTCCGATTGTCACAATGCAGAGTTTCTTGATTGCCATTTTGATGAAACAAAGGCGATGCTAAAGGAAATTGGGTTTACACATACATATATATTTTACGACAATGAGTGGAAAAAGGTTGAAATTTGAGTTTGTTACAGAGGCGATTTATGAAAATTGCCTCTTTTTTTATAGTAAAATAATTTAAAATGAGTAAATTTTACTAACTTTTGTTAAAAAAACATCAAAAATATATTGAATTTTATCACTTTATGTAGTATAATATATCAATAAATAAATCCCAATAGGAGACGATTGAGACATTTTGGATTTGTTTAAAAATATATCATTATGAAAAGAGGTAAAGATAATGTTTTTAAAGAAAAAAGCCGATTCAGTTCACGCGCTTATTATGGCGCAGATTAACGATGTCGAAAATTGTTTCATTAACTTTGAAAGCTTTGTGCGTGCTGCATGTATAGCAGAACCATCGTTCGAAACACTTGGTACTCTTCGTGACAGTATATGCAAAGCTGAAGCAGAGGCAGATAAATCGCTTCGCAGAATGATTGATTCACTCGTTGGAGGAACATATCTTCCGTCTACTCGTGAGGAAATTATCGACATTGCTACAAACTGCGACCGTATTGCAAACAAATGCGAAGGTTTTGCAAAGATGGTTGTTATTCAGAAATTTAAATTCCCTGCTGACTATCAGGATGATCTATTAGAGGTTGTTGCGATAGTTCATTCTCAGGTGAAGCTTTTGGAAGAAAGTATAAGTAAGCTATTTTCTGATTTTAGTGCACTTTTAAAAGATCACTCAATCCTTGACGATATAAGACATCTTGAGTCAAAGGTTGACGTTATAGAAGAAAAGCTTTACGAAAAGACTTATGCTCTTGATATGGGATTAGCAGAGCGTATGCAGATTGCAAGATTTGTAGACGGAGTATGTAACATTTCGGATATAGTAGAAAACCTTGCAGACAGAATTCAAATTATGCTGGTTACAAGAAAGGCGTGATTTGAATAATGATATATTTGCTATTGTCAGCCGGCCTATTTATGGGCTGGTCACTTGGCACGAACGATGCCGCTAATGCTTTTGGTACAGCGGTTGCAACTCGTGTTATTAAATATCGTACTGCGGTTACTATTATCGCAATATTTGTTATTATTGGTGCATTTATTGGCGGACACAACAATATAACTTCAGTAGCAGAACTTGCTTCAAGTAATGAGGTTATTGCGTCGGTGGAGGATGTTGAAAATGCGGTTGAGAATAACCTGGTTGATAAGCTAAGGCTTCAGTCGGCACTCAAGGCGTTTATTATATTTATCTGTGCAGCACTTACAGTTTTTGTTATGAGTTATCTAAAATTCCCTGTATCTGCAAACCAGTCGATAACAGGCGCTATTATAGGCTGGGGACTATGCTATGCGGACTATGGAAATCCTGAAGTTTTGGCGGTTAACCTTCCGCAGATAGGAAAGTTTGCTTCAACGTGGCTTTTAAATCCGCTTGGTGCAGGTATAATATCATTTGTGCTTGTGCTTTTGTTTAATAAGTTTATCGAGAAAAGACTTTCTTCACTTAGCTTTTATGATAGCATAGTAAAGATTGGTTACCTTGTTGCAGGCACATTTGCATCATATAGTATAGGACTTAATTCGTCGGCAAACGTTACAGCACTTTATTATGATATGGTATATAGTGAAACAGGTGTAGTTGCAAACCTTTTAACTGACCCTAGACTTACTGCTACAATCGGTGGTATAGCGATTGCGATAGGTGTACTTACATTTTCAAAGCGTGTTATGATGACAGTTGGAAGCAGTATCGCTGAAATTAGTCAGATGGACGGATTTTTGGTTATCATTGCCATGGCACTTACAGTTGTGCTTATGGGTAACTTTATGGGTATTCCTGTATCAACTTCGCAGGCGGTAGTTGGTGCCGTTGTCGGTGCAGGACTTACAAAGGGTGTTGGAAAGGTACACTTTGGTGTGTTTAAAAATATAGCTATTGCGTGGGTAAGCTCACCTACGGTGGCGGGACTTCTTGCGTACATAGTAGCATTTTTAACAAGAGGATATTTTGCATAAGATACATAACGGTAGTTCCGACAAGGGACTGCCGTTTTTTGTTGACAGTATTTTTTAATTATGGTATGTTATAGTCGCATAAAGTATGTAGGTGATTGAAATGATCTATCAAAAGGACCTTAAAGTAAAATATGAAACGGATGTATTTGTAGCAGGCGGAGGAGCTGCTGGCGTTGCGGCAGCGGTAGCGGCGGTTAGATGTGGAAAAAGAGTTTTCCTTGCTGAGGCGTCAGGTGCGTTTGGCGGACTTGGTACTACGGGTATGGTGCCTGCATTTGCACCATTTGATGATGGCGAAAATGTTGTTGCTTCGGGTATAGGCTACGAGATACGAAAAAATGTATCAAAGCATATACCGCTTAATACATACTGGACATCTATTGATGCTGAGGAGCTGAAACGCGAATACGACAGGTTAGTTACTAAGTCAGGCGTGGAATTTTCTTTTTTCACTACTGTTTACGATGTTGTGTGCGAAAATAATCGAATAGAATCAGTCATTCTTGGTTCAAAAAGCGGACTTTTTTCGGTGAAAGCAAAGGTGTATATTGACTGCACGGGCGATGGCGATTTGTGTGCGTATGCCGGCGGTGAGTATGAAATGGGCGATGATACAGGTGCGGTAATGCCACAGACGCTATGCAGCCTGTGGGTGAATATTGATCGTGACAAGGTGAGTGGGAAAGACGACAGATTTATTGAGGATGCATATCGTGATGGGGTGTTGTCGATAGAGGATAGACACCTACCTGGATTTTTCCATAGAGAAAATGGAATAGGCGGTGGAAATATTGGTCATACCTTTGGTATAAACCCTGTAGATGAAGTATCTCTTTCAAAAGCTATGATACACGGTAGAAGGTCAATGCTTGAATACGAGAAGTATTATAAGACATATTTAACCGGATTTGAAAATATGAAGCTTTGTGCTACTGCACCGATACTTGGAGTTAGGGAGTCGAGAAGAATAAAATGCGACTATATGCTAAATGTTAATGATTTTATAAATCGCTCGGTATTTGAAGACGAAATAGGAAGGTATTGCTATCCTGTAGACATTCACGTGATGAATACTGAAAAGGAAGAGTATGAGAGATTCCAAAACGAATATAAAACCTTAAGGTATAAAAAAGGCGAGTCGTATGGAATACCATACAGGTCGCTGATACCTGTGTCTTTTTCAAATGTGCTTGTTGCAGGAAGGTGTATGGGAACCGACAGACAGATGCAAGCCTCTATTCGCGTAATGCCGGGTTGTTTTATAACCGGTCAGGCGGCAGGTGCGGCAGCAGCACTTGCGTGTGATACACAAGATGTAAGAAGGGTTAGTATAGATGAGTTGCACTCTTCACTTGTAAAGCTTGGTGCATATCTTCCAAATAAAAGATAACAAAAATCCCGTAATACTGACGTATTTCGGGATTTTTTGATGTAGTATAAATTAAAAATATAGCTTCAAAACCAATACTTCCTTATCTGGTAGTGGCCAA
>JAZQHR010000093.1:0-47353 GCA_045540695.1 Clostridia bacterium
TGTCAGGGGCTTCATCAGCATAGCCCCTGACACCCCCTGCCGCACCTATTGATAAATTTCAAGAAAATATCAAGACTCATTTTTAAAAATTAACTGCACGTGCAAACTCGGGAACGTAAGTTTAGCTTACATTTAACACCCTCTGTTCCCTCAGGTTGCACTAAAAAAGCCAGGCAATGCTAGATAACTTAAGCCTGACTTTTTTACATTTAATTTTCAAAAATATCGTTTGAATTTTCTAAGAACTTCATCAAATGGTGTCTTTACGCTTGGGCGAAAGTTTGAAGCCGTTGCTAGAAATTTATAATCCTTCTGTTTTATTGTTGATGTCGTTACATTCTTTTTCTATCATACACCGTCTATTTCTTCTTTTAATTCTCTGCCCTCTTTAAGGATATCCCTTAGAGCATCAAAATCCTTGTTTTTTATTGCATCGTTATATCTTGAAAGCTCAGAAATGAGGCTTTCTATCTCATTTGAAAGGTTATCACCATTGTCTATAAAAAGCTCCGCCCACATATTTTCGTTTAATTTTGCTACGCGTGTTAAATCCTTGTAGCTACCGGCAGAAAAAGTCTTGTGACGCTTAGCTGTTGGGCTTTTCACATAAGCATTTGACACCACATGTGCGAGCTGTGAAGTAAACGCTATTATCTCGTCATGTTCTTCAGCTTTTGAAATGGTTACCGAAGAAAATCCTATACTTACAAACAGATTTTTTATTTCAGACAAAAGACTTATATCGTCTGTGCGATGCGGAACAAGAATAATTGACGCACCGTCAAACATATCCTCTATGGAGTACTTAAATCCTGTAAACTGCGTGCCCGCCATAGGATGACCGCCTACAAATGTAAAGCCATTTTCTGCCGCTATGTCAAAGCATCTTTCACACACAACACGCTTTACACCGCCGCAATCTATAACCATCGCGCCTTTTTTTATCTTTGATGCGTTATTTTCCAAAAACTCCACTGTCGCACGCGGATATGTCGCCATAATGACTATATCACACTTGCAAAGTCTGTCTAGTGTTAGCTCATCATCTATAGCCTCCAAAAGCTTTGCTGCTGCAACCGGTGCGTGAGCTGTATCCATACCAAGTATAGTGTAATCTGTATGTCTTTTAAATGCTTTTGCAAGTGAGCCGCCTATTAGTCCAAGACCTACAATACCTATATTCATTATTTACATGCCTCCAAAATCTTGTTTACACTCTTAACAACATCTGCAAACTGGTCAGGAGTAAGTGACTGAGGACCATCGCAAAGTGCTTTTGCAGGGTTATTGTGAACCTCTATCATAAGACCGTCAGCACCTGCTGCAGCTGCTGCCATAGCCATTGGTTTAACAAGCTTTGCTATACCGCACGCGTGTGATGGGTCGATGATTACCGGTAAATGGCTAAGTTCTTTTATAACCGATACCGCAGAAATATCAAGTGTGTTTCTTGTAGCAGTTTCGAATGTTCTTATACCTCTTTCACAAAGGATAACGTCCTCGTTACCGCCTGCCATAATGTATTCAGCACTCATTAGAAGCTCCTGAATAGTGCTTGAAAGGCCTCTCTTTAATAGGATTGGCTTTTTAGTTTTACCAAGCTCTTTTAAAAGCTCGAAGTTCTGCATATTTCTTGCACCAACCTGTATAACGTCTACATCATCAAATAGCTCAAGATGTGATATATCCATAATCTCTGTTACAATAGGAAGACCTGTTTCTTTCTTTGCTTTTTTAAGAAGCTCTAATCCTTCAGCTCTCATACCCTGGAACGCGTAAGGGGAAGTTCTTGGCTTGAATGCACCGCCACGAAGAAGCTTTGCACCAGCCATTTTAACGCCATTTGCAGTTTCGATAAGCTGTGATTCCGACTCGATAGAGCAAGGTCCTGCGATAATCTGGAAGTTGCCACCGCCAAGCTTAACGCCATTTATATCAACTACTGTATCGTCCGGATGGAACTTTCTGTTTGCACTTTTGAATGGCTCTGAAATATGCTTAACATCGCTTACGCAGTCAACTGTTCTGACGATATCGGTATCTATCTTTGAGGTGTCGCCGATAAGACCTATAACTGTCTGGAAATGACCTTCAAAAAGGTGTGCTCCAACGCCCTGTTCTTCAACCCAGGTAAGCAGCTTATCAATTTGTTCCTTTGGTGTTTTGTCTTTTAAAATTACTATCATTTTTATTTCCTCCTGAAATTTTTCGAATTAAAAAAGGTTCTGCCACTGTGATTTCTCACTGTGATAGAACCTTATCAATCGAAGTATTATTATTTATACAAGGACTACACTCGATTTGCAGCATTAGAAATCACTCTTACTTTGTTTTTGTTTTGCTAAAGTAAAAGTAATAAAAGTATTCAGCTGCAAAGCTTAATCTCTTCATAATTAAACAATCCTTATAAATTTATTAAAAACATAATACCACATGTAAAAAAACTTGTCAACAGTTTTTTTATATTTTTTATTTAATAATATCTGTACCCATGTAAGGTCTTAGTACTTCCGGAACAGTTACACTACCGTCTTCGTTCTGATAGTTTTCAAGTATAGCTGCAACAGTTCTTCCTACAGCAAGGCCTGAACCGTTAAGTGTGTGAACAAGCTGTGCTTTGTCCTTAGGTGAATTTTTAAACTTAATGTTAGCACGTCTTGCCTGATAGTCAACGAAGTTTGAGCAAGAAGATATTTCAACATATCTATTGTAGCTAGGCATCCACACTTCTATATCGTATGTTTTAGCAGAAGAGAAGCCAAGGTCACCAGATGACAAGCATACTACTCTATATGCTATACCAAGCTTCTGTAGAAGCTTTTCGGCATCGTTTGTAAGTGATTCTAATTCTGCAAAGCTATCTTCAGGTTTTGCAAATTTTACAAGCTCAACCTTATTGAACTGATGCTGACGGATAAGACCTCTTGTATCACGTCCTGCCGAACCAGCCTCTGCTCTGAAACACGCTGAATATGCGGCATATTTTATAGGAAGCTTGCTTCCGTCTAAAATTTCATCTCTGTGAAGATTTGTAACAGGAACCTCCGCAGTAGGTATCATAAAGTAGCCGTTGTTTGACACCTTAAATGCATCCTCTTCAAATTTTGGAAGCTGACCTGTGCCTGTCATAGATGCTCTGTTTACCATATATGGAGGGAATATTTCTGTGTATCCCGACTCTTCTGTATGAGTGTTTAAAAAGAACTGAATTACCGCTCTTTCAAGTCTTGCACCAAGTCCTTTATACACTGTAAATCTAGCACCTGAAATCTTTGCACCGCGTTCAAAGTCAAGTATATCAAGACCTTCGCCGATATCCCAGTGTGCTTTTGGTTCAAAGTCAAATTTTCTTGGTTCTAAATGTTTTCTTATCTCAACATTATCCGCATCGCTATCGCCTATTGGCACAGACTCGTCAGGAATGTTCGGAATAGTAAGCATAGCCATCTGTACTTTTTCGTCATACTCTCTAACCTCTGCGTCAAGAGATTTAATCTCGTCAGAAAGCTTTTTCATTTCTTCGAATATTCCGCTTACATCCTTGCCCTCTTTTTTAAGCTGAGGGATTTTCTTGCTTTCCTCGTTCTGTTTGCTCTTTAGCTGTTCAACTTTAAAAAGAACGCTTCTTCTTTCCTCGTCAAGCTTTATAATAGCATCAACGTCTATATCAGAGTTTCTGCTTTTAAGTGCTGCTTTTACCCTTTCAGGTTCTGTACGTAAAATCTTTATGTCTAACATTTTTATCTCTCCTTAGTATTCCATTATTATTTTATATAGATACAGCTGAGGCGGTGTCAATTTGTCAGTGTCTATGTTTTGAATAGTACTTACCGCACTTTCAGTTCTGCCTTTGTTTAAATGCTGATATGCTTCAAATATTTTTTCAGAATTTTCTTTGTAAGTCTTAAGGTCGGTATTTTCTGTTTGTGCAATCTCAAGATTTTCCGAAATGGTTTTTATCTCCGCTTTAAGATTTGTATTTTCAGCGGAAATTGCTTCCATATTTTTTTGAAGCCCTTTGCTGTTTCGATCAAGCTGGTCAATTTCCTTTTGGAAATTGTTTTGAGTAAGCCCTGCAAAGATTATCAGTATAAGTGCAAATGAAAAAAGTATGGCAGTGTAAAGCCACAAAAATTTCATGTTCTTTTTCAATCAATTCATCTCCTTTATTTTTAACCATAGCCATTACACGCAAAATTTCGCGTTTTAGTGATAGTTTGTCTTCTTACATAAAATCACATTACCTATATTGCAAACGTTTAACACGCTTCAAATTTAAAGGTCGATTTTTCTGCGTTTTTCTACAATTTTACATTTTTTGGAAATTAACTTTCAAACCTTTTAAGTATTCTTTCGAGGTCATCATTTCCGTAATATTCTATCTCGATTTTACCTTTGTTTTTTCCGGATGAGATTTTTACCTTTGAACCGATAAGCTCAGATGCTCTTTTCTCAAGTTCCAAAATTGCAAGCTTTAAATTCAAATCTTCTTTTTTAGGTTCTTTTTCAGGTTTTGATTCAAGCTTGATTATTTTTTCGAGTTCACGCACACTTATCTGCTTTTCACAAACAAACTTTGCTGTTTCAATGATGAAGTTTTTATCAGTAGCAGACAACAGCACTTTCGCATGACCTGTAGAAAGCTTTTTATCCTCAACAAGCTTTATCACCTCATCAGGCAATGATAATAGTCTAAGTGAGTTTGCCACTGCCGAACGGCTTTTGCTTACCCTTTTCGATATTTGCTCCTGAGTGAGTGAAAACTCATCAATAAGCTTTTTGTATCCAAGTGATTCTTCTATAGGATTCAAATCCTCTCTTTGAAGGTTTTCTATAAGCGAAACCTCATAAGCTTTTACATCATCATATTCCTTTATAATAACCGGAATAGTCTTAAGTCCCGCCATTTTAGCTGCACGCCATCTTCTCTCGCCGGCTATTATTTTATAAAAGCCATTGTTGGATTTTATAACAAGTATCGGCTGTATAACGCCGTGCTCCTTTATAGATTCGCATAGAGCCTCAAGGGCTTCCTCATCAAAATCTTTACGCGGCTGGCCTTTATTTGGTTCAACATCTACTATCTTAAGCTCGGTTACTGCACCTTTTGCTAAAACTGGTGTTTCCTCCACAACCGGAGTTTCTTTTATAAGAGCTCCAAGACCTCTTCCTAGTCCGTTTTTTGCCATTTATATTCACTTCCCTTCATTCGCACGTACTACCTCTTTTGCAAGCTCGCCATAACAAAATGCACCTTTAGAATGTTTGTCATACACATCTATAGGTTGTCCAAACGATGGTGCCTCACTAAGACGTACGTTTCTTGGTATAACAGTATGATACACCTTTTGCGGATAATATTTTTTTACTTCCTCCACTACCTGGATGGATAGATTTGTTCTAGCATCAAACATAGTAAGAAGTACACCCTCTATATCTATAGAAGGATTTAGTGATTTTTTAACCATTCTTATTGTATTCATAAGCTGGCTAAGTCCCTCAAGTGCGTAGTATTCGCACTGTATCGGTATAAGCACGCTGTCTGAGCCGACAAACGTATTAAGCGTAAGCAGTCCAAGCGATGGCGGACAATCGATTATGATATAATCGTACTCGTTTTTAACAGATTTAAGAGCATTTTTAAACCTGTATTCCCTATCCGATATCGCAACAAGTTCTATTTCAGCACCTGCCAAAGATATATCGGACGGACAAAGGTGTAAGTTTTCAAACTCCGTTTCAATAATTGCCTCTTTGATATCTACTCCATCTACCAAAACATCATATATGGTGTTTTTATCGTCTATATCAATCACACCAACTCCGCTTGAAGCATTTCCCTGCGGGTCAATGTCGATTAGCAAAACCTTTTTACCCAGCACGCCAAGCGCCGAGCTTAGATTAACGGAGGTTGTAGTCTTTCCAACGCCACCTTTTTGGTTGGCAATAGCTATAACTTTACCCATAACACCCCTCCTTATTTGTGATTATTTTTATTATAGATTTATTTTACCACAAAATTGTTCCACATGGAACATTTTTTTGAAAATTTTTTAAAATATTTTGCAAATATATAGTTAAACGCACAAAAACCGCCAATAACGAGGTTAAAATTATTTAACATCGCATATTGGCGGTTTGTATTTTTAAAAATAAATTTGATTTGCTACGTAAGTTTACTCACTGCTTTTAGGAATCCTCACGATATATTCGTAGTACGCATCCGACTCACTTTGATAACTCGTTGCGTCAATACCTGAATTTTTCATAACGGTAATCGCTCTTTTTATAGTGTTTAAAAATATACGCACATCCTTTAATATGTAGGTGTTTTTCGTTTCCTCTTTTTTAGCAGAAACGTCTGTCAGCATCTTATCGATGAGATTATCCGTTTCCTTGACGGTAAGGCTGTTATCACACACTTTTTTAAGTGCTATCATTCTTACCTCTTCATCACATATTCTAAGAAGCGCTCTTGCATGGCGTTCAGAAAGTGAATTGGACACGATAAGCTTTCTCATCATTGGTGATAATTTTAAAAGTCTTAACTTGTTGGCAACGGCAGACTGACTTTTGCCGATTTTAGCCGATAACTCCTCTTGCGTAAGGCCATGGTCATTTATAAGGTGGCAGTACGCCTCCGCCTCCTCTAAAAAATTCAAGTCCTGTCTTTGAAGGTTTTCTATAAGTGCAATAACCGCACTGTCATTATCGCTTATGTTTACAACTATGGCAGGTATTCTGTCAAGTCCAATCTCAATACATGCACGAAGCCTTCTCTCACCCGCGACAAGCTCATAATCAAAGCTGTTCGGAATTTTCCTTACTGATATCGGCTGAATAACGCCGTATTTTTCTATTGACTTGCCAAGCTCAGTTATAGAAGCGCTATCAAATACGCGTCTTGGTTGATATGGGTTTGGTTTAACGTTTGTCACAGGAAGCTGAAGAACACTCTCTTTTTGAGCAATCTGTGGCTTAAGCTTATTTATAACATCAATCACAAAACCCCTCCTCTTTAGTATATTGTAAGGTACATAGTACAATCAACTTTTTGTACCCCTAATCAAATTATACCATTAGAGATGGGCAATTCCAAACAAAATCGTTCCAAAAATTCTCCTATAAAACGATAAAAACCCCTTTATTTAAGGGGTTCTTTTGCAGGCTTAGGTGCTTTTCTTGGATATTTTGTCGAGGTAGCTGAAATCTTTTTTATGATAACCATATTATGATTTAAATCAGTACCGGGAATATCGTAATTTACAACGTCCTCTATCTGTCCGCCAAGAAGCTTTATAGCAGTTTTCGCATCGGCAATTTCATTTTCAACATTCGGACCTTTAAGGCTTATGAAATATCCGCCCACTTTCACAAACGGAAGGCAAAGCTCGGATAGGGTAGACAGGTTCGCAACCGCACGCGATACGGCTACATCATACTGTTCGCGGTGTTTTTTATCCCTTCCCAAATCCTCCGCACGAGAGTGAATAGTTTCTACGCCATCAAGCGAAAGCACGTTTATCACTTCGTTTAAAAAGTTTATCCTCTTGCCAAGCGAGTCCATAAGAGTTACGTTTAGCGACTCGTCGAAAATCTTTAGCGGAAGTCCAGGAAATCCAGCACCTGTTCCAACATCTATAACCCTTGCACCAGAAGTAAACTTTCCGCTGTCTGTTATAAGAATACTGTCTAAAAAGTGCTTTGTAGCAACCTCGCTTTTCTCGGTAATAGCGGTTAGGTTTATCTTTTCATTCCATTCCACTAAAAGCTCATAGTATTTTTGAAGCTTTTCTATTTTAACATCATCAAGTATATTTCCAAGAATATTTTTCATATACATTCTCCTATGAAAGATATATTAACAGCACATTTACATCAGCAGGGGATACTCCCGATATTCTCGACGCCTGACCGATTGATGTAGGCTTAATATTAGTAAGCTTCTGTCTTGCCTCAAGGCGAAGTCCGTCAATAGCATTGTAATCTATATCCGAAGGTATCTTTCTATCCTCAAGCTTTTTAAAATGCTCTACCTGTTCAATCTGTTTTGTAATGTAGCCTTCGTATTTGACCTGTATATACACCTGCTCACGCACGTATTTGTCAAGCGAAGGTCTGTTTTTATCTATCACACCAAGCATTTCATAGTCAAGCTCAGGTCGTCTGATAAGTTCTGCAAGCTTTGCACCTGTAGATAAAGGTGAGCTTTGATGGCTTTCTAAAAATTCGTTTACCTCTTTTGATGGTGGGATAACCGCTTTTTTCACACGTGCTATTTCCTTTTCAATAAGCTCGCGTTTTTCGCAGAAAGAAGAGTATCTTTCATCAGAAATAAGCCCTATTTCGTGACCAATATCTGTCAAGCGAAGGTCAGCATTATCCTGTCGAAGAAGAAGTCTATACTCACTTCTCGACGTCATCATTCTGTACGGCTCGTTTGTACCCTTTACAGTAAGGTCGTCTATAAGCGTGCCTATATACGCCTGCGAACGGTCAAGGATAAGAGGGTCTTTTCCTTTAATCTTCAGTGCGGCATTTATACCCGCCATAAGTCCTTGTGCCGCAGCCTCCTCGTAGCCTGAGCTACCATTAAACTGTCCCGCACCATAAAGTCCCGGATAATCCTTAAACTCCAGTGTTCCGTATAGCTTTGTAGCATCTATACAGTCGTATTCTATAGCATACGCCGTTCTCATCATTTCAGCATTTTCCATACCCGGAAGGGAACGAAGCATCTTTATCTGCACATCTTCAGGAAGGCTTGACGAAAAGCCTTGGATATACATTTCGTTTGTATTTAGTCCCATAGGCTCGACAAACAGCTGATGGCGTTCTTTGTCGCTGAAACGCACAATCTTATCCTCGATTGACGGGCAGTATCTTGGGCCTATACCCTCTATTTTTCCGCTATATAAAGGCGAACGATGAAGGTTGTCCTTTATTATTTGATGTGTAGTAGCATTTGTATATGTAAGGTAGCAATGCACCTTGTTTTTGCCCACGTCTGTTGTTTCAAACGAAAACGGAGTAATCTCTTCGTCACCAAGCTGAACTTCCATTTTACTAAAATCAATAGTTTTCGCATTAACTCTGGCAGGTGTGCCTGTTTTAAATCGCATAAGCTCGATGCCGTTATCTATAAGGCATTTTGAAAGCGAGTTTGCAGGGAATATTCCGTCAGGACCGCTCTCATAAGCCACGTCACCGATGATAACCTTACCCTTTAAAAATGTACCTGTAGCTATGATAACCGCCTTTGTATTGTACCTTGCACCAATGTGCGTAAGCACCGATGCGACACTTTTATCCTCATTAAAGCCTATTTCAATAATCTCAGCCTGCTTTATGTCAAGGTTGTCCTGAAGTTCAAGAGTTTTCTTCATCTGCTCCTGATATGCACGTCTGTCCGACTGCACGCGAAGTGAATACACCGCAGGACCTTTACCCTTGTTCAGTATTCGTGACTGAATGAATGTCTTGTCGGCATTTTTACCCATTTCACCGCCAAGTGCGTCAATCTCGCGTACCAAATGCCCCTTTGCCGTACCGCCTATACAAGGGTTGCACGCCATATTTGCAATGCTGTCTAAATTTATAGCAAACATTATCGTTTTCATGCCCATTTTTGCTGCTGCCAGTGCCGCCTCGCAACCTGCGTGGCCACCGCCTACAACGACAACGTCATAGTTTCCTGCCAAATATTCCTGCATAATAACCTCCTTGTAAACTCTGTTTTTAGATTGTAGGGAATGCATTTATGCATTCCGTCGGAACGGATAAATCCGTTCCCTACATATCACATCATAATTTGACTGTCGGATGAATCACTCCACCACTCTTTGCTCCCCCTTCTCCTCGATGAGAAGGCTTTTTTGTAGTGGACAGTCTCCTGTACGTCCCCGTTTTGCGAGCTGCCAAGGACGCCAGCCCCTATATTATTATATACTAATCATTTACCAAGACAGAAATTATGGAAAATTCTGTCAACTACTTCCTCGCCAACTGTAAGGCCTACTATTTCACCAAGCCTTCCAATGGCGTCTTCTATATCAATAAACGTAAGATTTAACTCAAGCCCCATATTTACACTGTCAAGTGCAGATTTTACGCTCTCTCGCGTTTTTGCAAGTGCATCGCGGTGTCTAACGTTTGTGATAACCGAGCCAGACGAAAGGTCAACCTTTCCCATATCAAATCGTTCTTTTATCTCTGATTTCAGCACATCAAGACCAGTTTCGTTCTTAACCGAAAACTCAATAACAGTATCAAATCTTTCGTTAATCTTATCTTTATCAAGCTTACTTCCCATATCCGATTTATTTATAAGAACTATCGGATTTCTGCCCGAGATAAGATTTGCTATTTCTTCATCCTCTGCGTCAAATCCAGCATCTGCATCAAGCATAAATACAATAAGGTCAGAGCTTTCTATAGCCTTTCTGGACTTATCCACACCGATATTTTCTATCACATCGTCAGTTTGGTGTATGCCTGCCGTGTCAATCACCTTAAGCATAACGTCACCAACAGTTATATACTCCTCTATAGTATCTCGCGTAGTACCTGCTATATCAGTAACTATCGCTCTCTCATCGCCGTAAAGCAGGTTTAATAATGACGATTTTCCAACGTTTGGCTTGCCGACAATAGCGGTTTTAACGCCTTCACGGATAATCTTACCCTGTTTTGACGATTCAAGAAGCTTTTCAATATCGCACAAACAATCTTTCAAAACGGCTGTATACTCATCATCAGTAAGTGGTTCCAAATCCTCTTCGGGATAGTCCACCAGCACCTGCACGTGCGCAAGTAACGCCAAAAGCTTTTGTCTTAATTCATCAATCTTTTTAGAAAGGCGTCCTTCAAGCTGATTTACCGACACGTTATGCTCCAAATTTGTTTTGGAATTTATAATATCAATAACAGACTCCGCCTTAACAAGGTCTATTCGTCCATTTAAAAACGCCCTTTTTGTAAATTCGCCGGGAGATGCAAGCTCTGCTCCACACATTAGCACTTGCTCCAGAATTTTATTTGTAGATATAATACCGCCGTGACAGTTTATCTCTACAACGTCCTCGCCTGTGTATGAATTTGGCTTTTTCATTACCGACACAAGCACTTCGTCAATGGTATTTCCGTCTGCATCTTTTATAAATCCGTAATTTATAGTGTGCGTTGGGACAGAAGAAAGCGATTTATTTTTGTTTTTATATATCTTGTCGCAAATCTCAATTGCCTTATCACCGCTTACCCTTATAACCGATATACCGCCGCTTCCGTAAGGTGTGGATATAGCCGCAATGGTACTTAGTGGATTCATACACGTATCTCCTTTCTGTAATTTACTTAAACTTTGAAAAATTTATAAATGCATTCCTACAAAATTCCTATATCATTTCAATAATACTACTGATAAATCACAAAAGAGTTGCTCAGGCGAAACCCGCCTCTCACAACTCTAGTGGTTTCAATTATTCTTCGTTTTTCTTGTAAGCTATAACAACCTTTCTGTTTGGTGACTGACCTACAGAATAAGTTGTAACAAATTCTTCGCCCTGTAAAGTAGAATGAATAACTCTTCTTTCGTACGAATTCATTGGTTCAAGAGTAACGTTTCTGCCTGTTTTTATAACCTTAGCAGCAAGCTTTCTGCTAAGTGATTCAAGAGTTTTGTTTCTCTTTTCACGATAGTTTTCACTATCAACAGACACCTTTACAAAATCGCCTTCCCCTTTATTAACCGCAAGGCTTGTAAGGTGCTGAATAGCATCAAGTGTTTCGCCTCTTTTGCCTATTACAACGCCCATATCAGGACCTGAAAGCTCAATGTTTAGCTTATTTCCGTCAAGATGAGCAACTACTGTCACATCTTCGTTTGCATATTTAAACAGATTTTCAAGAAAATCAACTGCATCGCCTTTTGGATCATACTTCACTGTAACCTTTACCTTAGCATCCTTGTTTCCTATACCAAGAAAACCCTTTGAACCTGCTTCGATAACATCTATCTCTACGTTTTCTTTTTCTACTCCAAGCTCTGCAAGTGCCAATTCAACTGCTTCTTCAACCGTTTTAGCTGTTTTTTCCAATGTACGCATAAGATACCCCCGTTCTGGTTTTGTTATATATAATTTTTATTTCTTTTTCTTCTTATTTTTATATTTTTCTTTTCTGATAAGCTCTTTTTCGCTTTCCAACGCATCTACTTCTTCCTTATACTTAGGTCCGTACACCTTATTTAATATAAGCTGCTGAAGCATTGTAAATACGTTTGATATAGTCCAGTAAAGTCCAAGTGCCGCAGGAACAGTAAATGTAATCCAAAGTGTCATGATAGGCATCATGATATTCATTGAATTTGTCATACTCTGTGTACTGTCGGTATTTCCCTTGTTCTGACTTGGTTCTGCTGAAAGAACTCTTCTAGGCTTTTCAGGTTCTGTGTTTTTAGACTTATTCATTGCAGTAGTAACCTTACTTGACAAAAATGTAGTAAGTGCTGCTGTAATAGGAATAATCCACAAAAGTGAAGGTGCTGTTATGCTAGGTGCACCTGACAAATCAAGCCCGAAAAATCCAAAATCTATAAGATTGCCTGCTTTTGCAACAGCGATTTCCGCCATTCTTGCGTTATCCATTGCTATACCAAACTTTGCAGCTAAAGCATTTATTTTTTCGGCACCGTAGCCAAGCATATAAGTAAGTGGCTGGTACATTACGCGGTATAGTGCAAATAGGATTGGAAGCTGAATAAGAAGCGGAAGACAACCGCCCATAGGGTTTACACCATGCTCTTTATAAAGCTTCATCATTTCTTCGCTCTGACGCTGCTGGTCTGTTTTATACTTTTCCTGAATTTCTTTAAGACGTGGCTGAACCTGCTGCATTTTTACCATAGATTTCTGCTGCTTTAAGCTTAACGGAAACAGTATTACCTTAGTAAGAATGGTAAACAGGATTATGCTTACGCCGTAGTTAGATACAAATCCATATATAAAGTTAAGAAGCCATCCAAATGCTCTGTATAATATGCTCATTTATCTTCCTCCTAGTCAAAGTATATCCGTATGTATTCGTATTTTAAGTCAAAAAATACTATTTCAAGCCCATTATACGCCTTTAATCTTCAGGCTCTACCGGGTCATAGCCGCCCGGATGAAACGGGTGACACTTAAGTATTCTTTTAACCGCTAAATATCCGCCCTTTATACATCCGTACCTTTCAAATGCCTCCAGTGCATACTGTGAGCATGTAGGATAAAACCTGCAACACGGTTTTTTATAAGGCGAAATATACTTTCTATAAAATTTTATAATAGATATAAAAATAATTTTCATACTTTAATCATTGCCAATTTCGGCACCAGTTAACAAATCTGCAGATATAAGGCAGTGCTCAACGCTTTTTCTGACATCATCATACGTAGCATGAGCAGTTCTGCTTCTGGATACCCAGATAATATTATACCCTTTTTTGGTTATGTGTCTGTACGGCAAAAAAGCCTCTCTTACAAGCCTTTTTATCCTGTTTCTCACCACCGCCTTACCAACGGAGGTAGACACAGTAATACCTATTTTAGTTTGGTCGGTGCGGTTTTTATAATAATGCATAACGATATACGGGGTCACAATCTTTTTCCCCTTTTTATATGCAAACCTGAAATCTCTGTTTTCCTTAATGGTATTTTTCACTAAACGCACCTCAAATTTTGCAGGGAAGTCCGCAAGTATCGGGCACATCCGCTGCAAATGCCATAGTTTTAAAAAAGACCACAAAAAGTGTGGCCTTTTCATGAACTGATTAAATTTTTTAGTCAAAAATTATGCAGACAACAACTTTCTGCCTTTTAATCTTCTGCGACTTAAAACTTTTCTTCCATTACTGGTGCTCATTCTTTTTCTAAAACCATGCACTTTGCTTCTGTGTCTTACATTTGGTTGAAATGTTCTTTTCATCGTGAATACACCTCCTTAACAAATTGCAAATATAACTAAAAAAGCACAAACTTTTTAATTACTTTTTATTTTTCACCTGATTACACAGGTAAATCAGGATATATTATATACCAATTTATTTAGTTTGTCAACCGTTTTTTACTGTATTATTGTACAATTTTAAAAGATATGACATCACAAAACATTGTATAATAGTTGAAATTACCTCTTCTGCAAGTCGCGGAACGTAGAAAACCCAAAATCCCGACTTTGCCACAGCAGGAATAAAATACATAAGGATAAATGTATTTACAGTGGTTACAAACACGTTTGCTATAAACATAGCTACAAATAATTTTATAAAATTATCCCCAAAATGCTCTTTATCCTTACGTCTTAACACATACTCCAATAAAAGTATCAAAAGTCCTGCCACCGCTGCAACCTCAAAGCCAACCGTCCAGAAGGAAATCTTCTTTAGCGACGACAAAAACTGACCAATTGCACTACTTGAAAAAGCCAAAACTATTATATGCGTACCTACGCCAATAACTCCAAGAATAACGAAAATACAAAGTATAACCCTTCTTAAAATGCGTGTATCAACCGTTTTTATAAGCTTCCACATCCATCCTGCCAGCACACCGCCAAGTATTGCAGATACAGTAAGTGCCGGTATCCACGCTCCCTCAGGCTTTATAATCATACCCAGTATGTCTATAAGACCTGATGTGATTCCGCCACACACAGGCCCGAAAAGCACCGCGGGAAAACGCGATATAAATATCGACGGGCTTATCCTCATACCCGTGCCGCCGCCAAACATCACCATATAACCAAACTGGCGAAGTACAAGAGCCATAGCGATGATAAGTGCAGTTTGAACTGTTTTTTTAAGTGTAGTATTTTTTGTCATAAAAATACCCCTTTCTAAAATTAAATTTAGCAGGGGCTGTTAGAATAAAAAATTAGATTTTAAATTTTAACAGCGGATGAAGCATTGCACCGCAAGTCATAAGACTCTTCGTTTAAAGACTATACTCCCATTCTTTAACACTTAACGCACAATACCTGCTCTGCATTTTTTGTGCGGCAGACAGTTTAATATCTGCCACACCAGATATTCTAGCACTTTTTATTTGTATTGTAAAGTATTTATTTTAATTCCACCACAGTCACACCAGTGTCACCTTCACCAAACACACCAAGCCTGAACGCCTTTACGCACTTTTGCTTACGAAGGAAAGAGTGTATTCCGCTTCTGAGCACACCTGTGCCTTTTCCATGTATAATTCGCACCTGACCGAGTGATGACATAAGTGCATCGTCTAAAAATTTCTCTATCATATAGATAGCATCCTCTACATTCTGCCCTCTAACGTCAAGCTCGCTTCCAACGCTTAGCGTCTTACCCATACTATCACCTGATGCCTTTTTCTGCTTAGGCTTCTTTGGTGCAAGCTCTTCTATAACGCGTATGCTTTGAAGGTTGGTTTTAACATTCATTATGCCAACTCTTACCTGCAAATCGCCCTTGGAATTTGGAAGGGTTAAAACCGTTCCGCGTTGCTTTAGATTTACTATTTCAACCGTTTCGCCAAGCATAACCGATTTTGGTGCTTTGGCGTTTTTAGGTGTTTCAAATAATTTTTTCGAAACTGCATCTGCCTCGGTTTTAATCTTTGCATTTATATCTCGGCGTGCCTTTTCGATAGCCGCATTTGCCTCTTTTTCCGACTTTATCTTTCGTACCTTTTTAGCATCGGCTATGATGCTCTCCGAGCTTTCCTTGGCACTTTCAAGAATTTTCTTTGCCTCCGCGTGTGCGTTTTCGAGTATCCTGTCGGTCTTTTCCTTCAGCTTCTCATTTTGATGTGCAAGCTCGTCTTTAAGCTGTTTTATCTCACGTTTGTATTTTTCTGCTTTTTCGCGGTCACTCTCTGCCTCAATCCTGTTTTTCTCAAGGCTTCCAAGCACATCCTCAAACGATTTATCCTCACTTGAAAGGTGCGACTTTGCACTTTCTATAATGGTATCGGAAAGTCCCAGCCTTTTTGATATAGCAAACGCATTACTCTTACCCGGAACGCCTATCATAATGCGATAAGTAGGTGCAAGTGTTTCCACATCAAACTCACACGAAGCATTTTCTACCCTTGGCGTAGTAAGTGCATACGACTTAAGCTCGCTATAATGCGTAGTAGCCGCACACTTTGCACCGGTATTTTTAAGATGCTCAAGTATGCTTATAGCAAGTGCCGCACCCTCAACAGGATCGGTGCCTGCACCAAGCTCGTCGAATAGGCATAGCGACGAGTGAGTATCCATACCAAGTATTCTCACTATATTTACCATGTGCGACGAAAAGGTACTAAGACTCTGCTCTATGCTCTGCTCATCACCAATATCGGCAAATACATTTTCAAACACCGACACTACCGAGCCTTCCTTTGCAGTAATATGAAGTCCCGCCTGTGCCATAAGAGTAAACAAACCTATTGTCTTAAGTGTAACAGTCTTACCGCCGGTATTTGGTCCTGTTATCACAAGTGTATCAAAGTCCTTGCCCAGATATATATCCGTAGGTACAACTGTTTCAGGGTCCAAAAGCGGATGACGTGCCTTTTTAAGGTCTATATACCCGTCCGCACTAAGTATCGGTCTGTACGCGTCATACTTTAAGCTGAACTTTGCTTTTGCAAATATCTCGTCAAGCATCATTATGGTTTCGTACGACATATTTATTACCTTGGCAAATTCCGCTATCTCGCCAGTAAAAGCTCTTAGTATTTTTTCTATTTCCTCTTTTTCAGCGGTATACAGTGCACGCACCTCGTTGTTTGCCTCCACCACCTGCATAGGCTCTACAAAAAGCGTAGCACCGCTTGCTGATGTATCGTGGAGTATTCCGGGAATTTCACCTCTGTACTCTGCCTTCAGCGGTACAACATATCTGTCGTCACGCATTGTTATAATCTGCTCCTGAAGGCATTTAGCGTACTTTTGACTGCTTATAATCTTCTGTAACACATCACGTATTTTATTGTTTGTAGCTTTTATCTTTCGTCTGATACTGTATAGCTCATCCGACGCATCATCGGCTATAGTTTCATCGTCTATCATACACGCAAATATCTTTGTTTCGAGCTTTTTATCCTCAAAAAGTGCCTCGAAATGTTCTTTTAACGCACCGTTGTAGGTATCATCAGCATACGATTTAAACATTCTCGCCGTTTTAAGCACCTTACCCACATTTAAAATATCGCGTATAGAAAGCACACCCGACATATCAGCACGCGCGAGTGCAGGACGCACATCGTCGCTCACAAAAAATGGCGGTGTGCCGTTTTTCACCGACAGATTTAGTGCGTCTGTCGTTTCGTCCTGAAGGCGGTTCACCTTTTTGATATCCGTTTCAGGAACAAGTGATAAAATCGCCGTTTTGGTAGAATCCATCACCGCAAAAGACGATAATATTCTAAGTATTTTGTCAAATTCCAAAGTTTTAATACATCTTAAATCCATCGGTTTTTCCTTTCAAATAGTTATATATTAGATTATACACCAATTGCTCGCAAAAATAAAGCATAAAATTTCCTTACATATTTATATATAAAAAATGACTATGCAAAAATAAAAATATGTGATATAATATAATGGATAATGCCCAGAGTGTTACCCAAACACACTATACGGGTATAACTTTAATGTTGACTCACACGCTCAAAGGAGTATGTAATGAATAAAATACTTATAAGTTTAATCTTAATATTATGCATAAGTGTTGGATGCATCACAACCACCGCTACATACAACGCACCTGAAGTATTGGCAGAGGCGGCGGTGCTGATGGATACGTCTACAGGTCAGGTTGTATTTAGCAAAAATATGGACAAAAAAATGTATCCTGCCAGCATCACAAAGATAATGACAGTAATACTGGCACTGGAAAATCTTGATATGGACGCTACACTCACTGTCAAAGAGGAAGACGTAGATACCGTACCTAAGGACACAGCACATATAGCACTTGACTATGGCGAAGAAATAAAAGTTTCCGACCTTGTATATTCGGCTATGCTTGCATCGGCAAACGACGCGGCAAACGTTCTTGCACGAGGTGTATCAGGCTCAGTAGGGGAGTTTGCCAAGCTTATGAACCAAAAAGCAGCAGAGCTTGGTGCGGTAAACACCCACTTTGCAAATGCAAACGGACTACACGACAAAAACCACTATACTACCGCTTATGATATGGCACTTATATCAAAATATGCTATATCAAACGAAACCTTCAAAAAAATACTTACAACTGATATGTACGAGGTAGCTCCTACAAACAAGCAGGAAGAAGCAAGACTTTACGCCAATCCGCACAAAATGATAAAAAACACACCTTACATATACGAGGGAGCAATTGGCGGTAAAAACGGCTGGACTACCGAGGCGGGCTATACTCTTGTTACATACGCAAACAGGGATAATACCGAATTTGTAGCGGTAGTGCTTGACAGCGGATATCAGCTTAACGACAAATTTGACGATACCACTACGCTTTTTGACTATGGATATAATGAATTTTCAAGGACTGTTATCCCTGCCGAAAAGCTTCAAAACCAGTTTGCAGGCACAAAGATTTCAAAAGAGATTGATGTAAAAACGCTATATGATGCAGAATTTTTGGAACATTCCAGCGAAAAAGGACAGTTTGTAACGCATATTGCAAAAGAAAGCACAGATGAATACACCCTTACTGTTAAATCGCAAAGCGGAGTTACTCTTTACACGCGCAAATACACCACTGCCAGCAGTAAACTGGGTAGCTTTGCGTCTATTATCAAAAAAATATTCGGCATTATTTTCAAAATAATACTTGCCGTGCTATCACTGTTTATAATGTTTGTAATTCTTGCAATCATCAGGACCAAAATCCGCAGAGAACGCAGAAGAAAGAACAGATTAAAAAATACAAATTATAGATAATGTGGTGATAAGATTGCAATATAACATTGGTATAGACATCGGCTCAACTACTCTAAAAGCAGTTATTACCGATGAAAATGATAAAGTAATATATAAAAGCTACGAAAGACATTTTTCAAAAATAAGACAGCTTACCGCTGAAAAATTAACCGAATTATCAGGTATAATAGGGGATTCGCCCGTAAAGATTGCCATTACAGGCTCGGCAGGACTTGGTGTATCGGAGGACTGCGGATTTGATTTTATTCAGGAGGTGTTTGCCACCGCAGGAGGTGTGCAAAAATTCCACCCTGACACCGACGTGGTAATAGAGCTTGGCGGTGAAGATGCTAAAATAATATTTCTAAAAGGTGCATTGGAAGAGAGAATGAACAGTACCTGTGCAGGCGGTACAGGTGCGTTTATCGACCAGATGGCATCACTTCTTGATGTAGACGTAACAGAGCTTGATAACTTAAGCCAGTCGCACAAGTATATATATCCTATTGCATCGCGTTGCGGAGTATTTGCCAAGACAGATATTCAGCCGCTATTAAATCAGGGTGCGGACAAGTCGGACATTGCCGCAAGTATATATCAGGCAGTGGTAGACCAGACCATAGCAGGACTTGCACAGGGCAGACCTATAGAAGGCAAGGTGCTTTTCCTTGGCGGACCGCTTGCATTTTCAAAGGGGCTAAGGGAAAGATTTGTCCAGACCTTAAAGCTTACCGAAGAAAACGCCGTTTTCCCTGAAATGGCACAGTATTTCGTTGCACTTGGTGCGTCTATCTATGCAAAGGATACCACTAAAATATACACCTGCAGTGAAATAATTGATATAATTACCAACTCAAGCAGCTCAAGTGCGAAAGTAAAGGGTCTTGAGCCGCTATTTAAAAACGAAACAGAGTATCAGGATTTCTGCAAAAGACATCAGGAATCAAGCGTAAGTGTAGCAAACATTTATTCCTATGAAGGAAATGCTTACCTTGGCATAGATGCGGGAAGTACCACTACAAAGATTATACTTATAAGCGAGGACAGCCATATACTTTACAGCTACTACCATTCAAATCTCGGCAGTCCGCTTGAGATAGTGGTAAAGGAGCTTTCGAAGATATACCAGCTATGCGGTGACAGAATAAAAATCCGTGCAAGTGCGGTAACAGGCTATGGCGAGGACCTTATAAAAAATGCATTTGGCATAGACATAGGCATAGTGGAAACTATTGCACATTACAGAGCTGCAAAGCATTTTAACCCAAACGTTGATTTCATTATCGATATTGGCGGTCAAGATATAAAATGCTTTGAAATAAAGGACAACTCTATAAACAGCATTATGCTAAACGAGGCTTGCTCGTCGGGTTGCGGCTCATTTATAGAAACATTTGCCAAATCACTCGGCTATTCTATAGAAGAATTTGCACGCATTGGATTATTTGCCGAAAAACCGGTTGACCTTGGCACGCGATGTACGGTATTTATGAACTCATCGGTTAAGGAAGCACAGAAAAACGGTGCTACTGTTGCGGACATTTCTGCCGGTATATCTATGAGTGTTGTTAAAAACGCACTTTACAAGGTTATAAGAATAGGCAGTGCAAACGACATCGGCGAAAATATCGTCGTTCAGGGCGGTACATTTGCAAATGACGCGGTGCTCAGAAGCTTTGAAAAGCTTATATGTAAAAACGTTATAAGACCTGTTATATCAGGACTTATGGGTGCGTTTGGTGCGGCGTTATATGCTAAAAATTCAAAAATAGAAAGCTCTACCATTATGGGCATAGACGAGCTAAACAATTTCTCACGAACCTCAAAGGTTATACAGTGTAACGGCTGTACCAACAAATGCTCGCTTACCATAAACACATTTAAAAACGGCAACAAATTTATATCGGGAAACAAATGCGAAACACCTGTTACAGGCAAAGAGGGCAGAAATCTTCCTGATATGTACAAATATAAAATGGATAAGCTATTATCCTACAAGCCTCAAAAAGGCTCACGCGGTAGGGTAGGGCTTCCGTTTGTACTTAATATGTACGAAAACCTTCCGCTATGGCATACATTCTTCACGCGCCTTGGATTTGAGGTAGTGCTTTCAGATGTATCCACCCGAAAGATGTATTCGGACGGTCAGCATACCATTCCGTCGGACACTGTGTGTTACCCTGCAAAGCTTGCACACGGCCATATAGTAAACCTTATGGACAAGGGTGTAGACTTCATATTCTACCCTTGTATGTCATACAATTTTGATGAGGGAATTTCCGACAACTGCTTTAACTGTCCTGTGGTAGCGTACTACCCTGAGGTTATAAAGGCAAACGTCGTGCCTGAAACCACATTCCTGTATCCATTTATTACATTTAACAATGTAAAATCGTTTGTAAACACTATGAATGATACTCTTGGTAAGGTTTGTGACGTTTCAAAAAAAGAGATAAAATCAGCATTTGAAGCATCGCTTAAAGAATACAGAAGTTTTAAAGCTGACATAACAAATGAGGGCAAGCGAATACTTAAAGAAGCAAAGGAAAAGGGCATTCACACAATAGCACTTCTTGGCAGACCATATCACGTTGACCCTGAGGTTAACCACAGCATAAACAAGCTGCTTGTGTCACTTGGCTTTGCGGTAGTTACCGAGGATGCATTTGTAGAGGAAAGCGACATAAAGCCTGACATAAACATACTAAACCAGTGGACATACCATGCAAGAATGTTTAACGCAGCTAAGAAAATATGTGCATTAGACCATACAGACGTGGTACAGCTTGTATCGTTTGGATGCGGTATTGACGCTATTACTACAGACGAATTAAAAAATATAATGCGTGATTCAGGAAAGCTTTACACACAGATAAAGATAGATGAAATGAACAACTCGGGTGTTGTAAAGATAAGGCTCCGAAGCCTTAAATCTGCTATAGATGAAAGGAGTGAGGGAAGTGCCAACTAACAGAATAGAATTTACAAAGGAAATGAAGGAAACACACACCATATTGGTTCCAATGATGCTTCCTATACACTTTAACATCATCGCAGGTATACTTAGAGAGTACGGCTACAAGGTGGAGCTTTTGACCAATACCGACAGGGCAGTTATTGACGACGGGCTTAAAAACATACATAATGATATTTGCTATCCTGCACTACTCATAATAGGACAGATGATAAACGCACTCCAGAGCGGTAAATATGACGTAAACAAAACCGCAGTCATGATAAGCCAGACTGGCGGTGGATGCAGAGCGTCAAACTATATTCACATGTACAGAAAGGCACTTAAAAACAGCGGACTTGAGCACGTACCGGTAATATCTATAAATATGTCGGGACTGGAGAAAAACTCAGGCTTTAAGCTTACTGCACCTATCATATTAAAAGCTGCCGTAGCACTTATATACGGCGACCTTATAATGTGCGTGTCAAACCAATGCAAGCCTTATGAGAAGGTGAAGGGCGAAACGCAAAAGAAAATAGATGCATGGGTAGAAAAGCTTAAAAACCTTAGCAGCACTAAGGAGTTTTTCAAGCGAGAAAGCATTTGCAACGAAATATTAGCTGATTTTGCAAGCATTGACAGAACCGATGAAAAAAAGGTACGAGTAGGCATAGTAGGGGAGATATTTATGAAATACTCTCCGTTTGGCAACAACTACTTAGAGGATTTCCTTATAAAAGAAGGTGCCGAGCCGGTGTTATCGGGCGTAATGGACTTTATGCTATACTGCTTCCACAACAAGCAGATAGATGCCGAGCTTTACAATATGAAGGATATGTCAACCATTCCGGCAAAGCTGCTTGTTAAGTATGTGTGCCACCTTCAAAAGAAGATAATAAACCAAATAAAACGTCAGGGAGTATTCACACCGCCAACGTCGTTTGACCACCTTATCACCCTTGGCGATGAATACATAAGCAAGGGCGTTAAAATGGGTGAGGGTTGGCTGCTTACTTCCGAAATGATAGAGCTTATACAATCAGGCGTAAACAACATCGTCGCCACACAGCCGTTTGGTTGTCTGCCTAACCACATAGTGGCAAAGGGAATGGTAAGAAAGATAAAGGATAAATATCCCGATGCAAATATCGTTGCCATAGACTATGACCCAAGTGCTACAAGCGTCAACCAGGAAAACAGACTAAAGCTTATGCTTGCAAATGCAAAGCTTATGCAGAAAAAGAATGCCGAAAGCCTTGCCGATGGACTTGGAGAGAATTTAACAGAAGATAACAAAACATTAACAAAATAATATACAGGAGAGAACACTATGTACACAACTTGCATATTTGATATGGACGGTACCGTATCCGACACATTATCATCAATAGCGTATTTTGGAAATAACGCACTTAAGAAATACGGATTTCCCGAGATAGAGAGGGAAGTATACAAAATTCTCGTAGGTGATGGATATATGAAGCTTATTAAAAATATGCTTGAATACGTTGCACCGAGAAACTACACAAACGAGCAGTATCTTGAAATTGCAGAGTATTTTAAAACTACCTACGATGATGATTTTTTGTACCTTACAGTTCCGTATGACGGAATAATCGATATGATGAAGGCTCTTAAAGAAAAGGGCATTAAAATAGGTATACTTACAAACAAGCATCATCCAACCGCCGTGCAGATATCAAAAGTGCTTTTTGGTGATTTGGTGGACGTTTTGGTTGGTGAATCTCCCGATACACCGCTAAAGCCAGACAGACGTGCTATAGAAAAGATACTTACAAAGATGAACGTATCTGCCGACGAAATAATCTACCTTGGCGATACAGGTACAGATATGAAGACAGGCAAAAGTGTCGATGCATTTACCATAGGCGTTACATGGGGATTTAGAAGCGTAGACGAGCTTAACGAAAATGGTGCAGATATGATAATAGATCATCCTATGGATTTAGTGAAATTTTTAGAAAAATAAACATATAAAAATGCTTTCTTGATTGGTAACCAACCAAGAAAGCATTTTTTGTTTCTGATCAAAGCATAGTCAGAATAAAATGTTTCACTTTAAGGCGGATTTGAAACATTTATCAAATATATGTATTTAGCAAATCAAATGTTAACGTATTACTCCAGCCATAATCCCTTATCGACTGTGCACGTACTGCAAAATCGTATGGCTCAAACGCATCTCCTTTTCGGTTGAATGATGCAGGAGGTATTTTGTTTTCGCAGTCATAAAATTCGTAAACAGTGCCGGTACGCATATACCAGGTGTTTATCACGTCTACCGTTTTTAATCTTAATTCATACGCCAGCTTGTCAAAACCGTATTCATCCAGACCTTCTGCTATCATATAATTGTAGTTTATCCACACAGGACCTCTCCACATATCCGAGCCAAAGGTTGCGTCCTTTTTTGAAATGCTTGGTACAGGGAAATCTGTGTAAAATGTTTCAGGGTTTGTAAGGTGAGTAAAAAGCGCCTTTGCCTGATTTTCATCGCAGATGCCTGCAAATAGCGGTAAGAATGACGATACCGACTGAATTTTATGCATACAATTGTTATTTAAATCGTAATCGTAGTAGAATTTATCCTCTTCACACCACAAATGGTTATTGATATCCGATTTTATTTTTTCGTACCAATCGCTAAAGAACTTTGCATTTTCTGTATCTCCAAGCTCAAGTGCAATTTTCTGCATATATCGTGTATCGTTTGCCATAAAACAGCTGTAATCTATCGCCCATAGTCTTGAATCGGTATCAAATCTTGGCGAATTATCCATACCCGACTCGTCGCAACGGCAGTTTATATCCTCCCCGGTAAGCCACGTATAAAGCTCTTCATCTCTATCACGTCTGTTTGCCTGACACCATAAAAGAAATTTTTTATTATTCTCAAATACTTTTTTCAAAAATTCCTTATTGCCACTCTTTTTATACAGGTTATACGCACCCCATGCAATAACCGGTGGCTGTGTGATAGGCGATACACTTTGGTAGTCAAACATGTGAGGTATAAAGCCGTCATCAGCCTGAACATCAAAATCTGTCAAAAGAAGATTTTCCGCAATATCCATATCAATATGCTTGTGGCCTATCGCGTGAAATACCGAATCCCACAGCCACGCTTTCTTATGCGGAAGTCTGTCGGGTGTTGAATATATTCTGTTAAACGGACCTTCAGGCGTGTAAAGCTGAGTTTTCATTACTGATATAAACTTTGCATAAAGCTTTGCGTATTTGTTGTCGTCAGAAAGCGAAAGTCTATTATATATAGCAAGCTTTTTCTCTTTTTCGGCTTCTATGTCCATAGCTATTCCTTTTTTCACAAGTGCTATTACTTCATCCTTGCTTTTGCCGTATGCGAACGCAAATTTGTCACCTTCACAAAGTATAGCGGTATATTCGCCATCGTTTGTGTCCTGAATTTTTATATTTCCTTCTTTACTCTCAATGTACTCGCCTTCGGTAAACACTACCACATCGCAGTTTACATCGGTGTTTCCTACGATAAGATGTGTGTCTGCGTAGATAATGTGCATTTTTGTGTTATCCTTGGTGCTTACGCATATTATATCGCTTGCGACAATGTCAAAATACGGATTAACCGCACTTGTTTTCACAAACGCAAGCTCTCTTTTGACCTTTGAATAAAATCTTATACCTATTCTGTCGCCCGAAAGCGTTCCGACAAAGTCATTGCTTGCGAATGAATTACCATCCAATGCAGAAAATGCAAAAAGCTGTCCTTGTCCCCATTTATTTGGAATTGCCATTTTCATCTCTCCTTACAGTTGACATTTAAAAATTCATTTGTTATAATTATATCGATATATAAAACATAATACAAGCTAAAAAATCGACACAAATCTACAGAAAATCGATATTTAGGTGATATTTATGGAAACTAAGTACAAATTAGAAAGTTTTGAAAATCCAAATTTCCCTGTGTATTCGTCCGCTCAAACACGTGACGGAGTGCTGGTAATTCCGCATTTTCACAAGGCAGCTGAGTTAAATATAATTATGTCAGGTAAAGTGGAAGTAATAATAGACACTGTGCAGATAGAATGCACCAAAGGCGATATGATATTTATACCGCCATACTCGTTTCACAGCGTAAGGAGTATAAACGGCGAAGCGTCTATAAAGGGTGTGGTTTTTGAGCTTGATTTGATAAATATAAATCTGTCCGGTATAAAGCTTGACGAAATATTAAACAAAGAGATTATAAACGATTTTGTAATAGATAAAAAATGCAGTTTTTATGCCCAGCTGTCCGAAGCATTTCTAGATGCGGTAAAAATGTACCATCTGGATGAATACAGCGCCAAAATAGAACTTCTTTCGCAACTTTATGCTATTACAGCGCTTCTTATAAAAAGATACGGATATCTTGCCGACAGTGACAAAACCGCTATGTACAAACGTATAAAGCCTGTAATAGAGTATATAAATAAAAACTATGACAAAAAAATATACATTTCAGATTTAAGCAAGATTCTAAATGTATGCGATGACCATTTAATACGCATTTTCAAATCGGTTTTAAACCAATCACCAAAGCAGTATATAACTGATAAACGCGTAGAGGAAGCTATGAAGTTAATTATAAATACAGAGCTTCCAATGTACGAAATCGCCGAGAAAGTCGGCTTTGCAAACGCCAATTATATGGCAAGTGTGTTTAGATCGACCATTTATATGACGCCAATGAAATACAGAGAGCTTACAAAACAATAAACTAAAAAACGCCAAGTGTTATAACTTGGCGTTTTTAATCTAATGGTGTAATTTTTTTGCCTCGGTATTAGCTCGTTATGTAATCCGAAATACTAGCATTTACCAGTATACCATCCAAAAGCCTTGCAAATGCCACTATATGGCAAACAAATTAAAATATGTTCCTATTATTTTGTTATGATAACCGTTTGACTTAATTCGTCCCAATCTACCATGCAATTAAAGCTTTCAGCCACCGCTCTAACAGGTACAAGAGTTCTACCACCTTGAAGCTGCGCCGGCACATCTAATATAACACTGCTATCATTTACATACAAGATATCACTTCCTATGGTTAAAGAAATCGTAACATCTCCATTAACAGCTGTAACAGTTTGTGTATTTTCATTCCAATCAACTGTTGCACCTAGTGCTTCAAAAATCGCACGTAGGGGAACAAGAGTTCTGTCATTTTCAATTACTGGAGGTTGATCAAACCAAACCTGGTTTCCGTTTATTGTTACACTAATCTCTTCAGGTATTTGATTTGCCAAATATCCTATATCCTCACCAAAGCTAACATATCGTCCATATTTATAGAATGTATATTTCTTTGATACATTATAAGATGATATCTCCAAGGTGTGTGCACCATCCGCTAGATTTGAAATGTCCAAATCACATTTATAAGGAATTGCATCCACAACATCATACCATTCGCCATCTACATAATAGTTTACATAAAGATCTGGTAGGTTTTCGATGTAAGCCAAAGTATACAATGGTACTATTCCTTCAGAAGCAACTAATGTTCCTGCTGACTCTGCTGGTTGGAATACAAATTCTGACAATTCACCATATTCCGGAATATAAGCGCCACTTTCTTTAGCCTCGTTATAAATATCAACTGCATAAGAATAATTTGAAATATCAAATTTTTCAATTTCATTGCTTCGGTATATATCAAAGTAATTAATCATTTTTATCTGAGGATATTTCATAACTACATACCACAACATATTTCTAAGTCTAGGCGTTGCCCAGCTTTGATGATCTTCACCATAAGAGTTGGATGTTGCAACACCACCCTCACTAAGCATTACCGGCTTATTGATGTTGTTTTTCTCTATAAAATCCATAATAGGTTTTATCTTATTAGTTGCCCAAGAATAATCACCGGTCATAAAATAAACACTCTCTTTATATGAAGTGTTTGGATTACCCTGGAAATATTTAACAGAGTAACAACTAACACCAATCCAATCGACATAATCATCTCCCGGATAGTAATACTCAAAAGGTCTGTCTAAAGCACCTAAATCGTTTGGAGACCACACTACACCCAAGTTAGGATATTCATGAATCATATCTGCTACCCGTCTGAAAACCTCAACATATAAATCCGGGTCATCACCTAAATTAGAGCAGTTCATCTCATTCGCAAAACGAATCAACATAGGCTTGTTGTATTTATTTAATGTATCCAATGTTTTTCTGACATGATCATAATCCACATTTGCCATATCATAAATTGTCCAACCTACCATTGTAATTACATTATCTCTTCTTATCATCTGGTTAGCAGGATAATACAAATCCGGATAGTTCATATCATCGATATTAGTAAGATAACTACTAAGTGGAAGAAGCTTTTGCGCAGTTTCCGCGATTGAACCAAGATAAGTACCACCTATCGGTTCAAATTTTTCACCATAATATGGTGCAGAATCTACTGGTGCTTCTGCGTATAATTCAAACTCTGATTCCTGGACCATACCTAATTTTTCATAGTATAGGCTTCCCCAGTCGGGTGCCGGAAATGTAAAAGCTGAAACTGTTACACCTGTCTGCATCATTAACGTCAAAATCAAAATTATTCCTATGATTTTTTTAAACATTTAAAACCCTCTCTTTTCTTATAAAATATTTTTATTCTTAAAAATCCCCACAAAAAGCTTAGGAAAATCGTTGAAATTGCCCACATACATATAGTATAAGCGGGAGATAAATTCCATGAAATTCGCTGAATTCTTTCCAATATAAAAACATGGATAAAATACGCATCCATTGTAGCCGATGCTAAAATTGAAAAGAATTTCCCTTTTGTAGAAATCATTTTTTTGCTAAAAACAAATATTGCCGCAGCTTCAAGGTAATGATTTATGGTATAGCCGCCATGAAACAGAAATTCTCCCCCGTTTTTAACATTATACATACTGATGCACGGGAAAACAACAAATGCAATTAAACCAAGAATGCAAATGAAAATCTCTGTTTTACGAGAAAATGTGTGTTTACCTAATATGTATCCTAAAATCATATATCCCATATATCCACATATTCCATCTTCTGTAAGATAGATATAAATATGATCACTTACTATAGTATTAATTAAAGGCTTGATTGTTGTTTGAAAAATCGTCAATAGAAAAAAAATCCACAACATTCCTATGCTACATCTGTCAACAATTTTTTTCAAAAACGGAGCTAAAAGATATAAAAACATAATGGAATACATAAACCAAAGATGATATGCACTTCCATTGTTTAGAAATTCATAAAAGAAACCAAAAAGCGAAATTGGATGTTGGTTCTGTATGCTATATAAAACATAATAAAAAATATCATATATAACAAAAGGAATCCCTATTTTTTTCAATCTTTTCCAATAAAATGTCTTAGTATCCCCAATATCTCCCTTAAGTATTAAAAATCCGCTTATCATAAAGAAAAGAGGCACTCCGGTACGACACAACTCATTTACAAATCCGAGGCAAAACCATAATGGATATCCTAAATTGTTTAAATCACTATAGTAATTACAAATACAATGCAAGATAATTACCATGCAAATGGAAAAAGCCCTAATCGTATCAATATAACCATAATGACTTTTTTCTTGTTGTACGTTCATATTAACCTCCCTCTTTTATAGTTCATTGCCACATTCACACCTTATACAGGCAAAGCTGAAACAAATAATGCGAACAATATTACAAATTTCAAAATAATACTTATTTTTTATAGCATTAAAAAGTTCTTATTTTCAACACAATTATATCCTGTAAACATATTAATGTCAAGAATAATTCCAGTTTTAGACGCATTAACCAAAGATCAATACGACGAATAACAATTATGATGAAAAGCATTCAAAAAATACAATTAGCTGATATGATAAGATAAATTTAAAAAATACAGAATATGAAATGATGCCATATTCTCTGCTGATTATAAATTCAGGTATTCCTTACAGGATTATGACTTTGAAAAATTCTGTAGATTACATCGCAATAAATTTTGATTACACACAAAAAGCAGCATCATGCAATACACTCCACATATTAATTTGCAAACAAAAAAATGTGTGACTCCAAACAGAGCCACACATCAAAAATACACAATTCTGATTGTTGTCACACAAATTCTTTCACACTTGAACAAATGAACGTCTATTATATACTATTTAATCTTTTCTGCCTCAGCCAACATATTTTCAATAAAAATTCCATATCCACAAGTGATGTCAATATATGACAACAATTTTTTCTTAAAATTTTTTTCAAATTCGATCTATTTTGTTGACAAAATTACCTATATTGAGAATGAAATGAGTAAATTTGTCAACAAATTTTAGCTTTGAATCATAGTGTTGCCTGAATGGATAATAGGAAAACCTAATAATTCTCCTGTTGAAATTTATCATTTATATTAAAACAAGTTATTCGTATATATAACGATAAGTTACCGTTTTTTGACCATTACTTGCTGAAATTAGCTTTCCCTCTTCATCATAGTCAAAAACAATATTATTAAATTTTGTTACCATTCCTATACTATTGTATTCAAACTCTCTGTTTATATCTTTATATCCTGCCAACAAGAAATGATGGTTTTTAATGAGTCCCATTTCATTAAGTGTAAAGGTGTCGGTTGGTGTAGTAGGATATTTATTTTTTATTGTGCAGAATGTAAGATCATCATTATAATGGAAACTCCATTGATCTGTTTGCTCACCTTCAGTAGCAGCGATGCATAATCCATCTTTATAGGTGTATGTATAATTATTAAGTTTTGTTAAAACACCATCATCGTAAGAAAATTCCAGAGATGGTAGTTTGCCAAACATAGATATATACCCTTCCCTATAGCCCCATATATGATTCACATATGTATTTCCGTTCATATTTGCAAAAAGAGGAGCGAGCCAAGAGACGAAATCGCCACCACCATCTACTTTCTTTATAAGTCCCCGGTCATCAACTTGCACAGTTGCATCTACTGTGAATTGGGTCTTATTTTCGACATTTTCTATGACTTCTATTCTGTACGGTTTTTGATTTTTGGGGATTATAACTACGAATTTCTTTGCCGAAATCCAATTAACATCACAATCAAATGCCTCAGCTACAGCCCTTACAGGTATCATTGTTCGATTATTAATCAACTGAGCTGCAACATCCAATGATTTTTTAATTCCGTTTATTGCTATTGATTTTTCGTTAATTGTAAATGAAACAATTTTTCCTTCTTTTGTACCTGTAGCGGTGTTTGTATTACTATCCCAACTAACTTCTGCTCCTAAGGCCTCAAATATAGTACGCATCGGAATAAGAGTTCTTCCATCGATCAACACAGGAGGTTGATCGCATTGAAGAAATTTATTGTTAATTAATATTTTGATTTCTTTTTCCGTTGAATGACTTGTATCATCACTTGTTATATATTTAAATGTATATCGTGTTGATGATCCTGGACCAGCTATCTCACATTCCTTCAAGTACCCCGAGGTATCATAATAAAAATAATATGTAGGTGCCATTCCTTTTACATAATATGTTTTCAATCTTCCGGATTCATCGTATTCCCAACACTTTGTTTCAGAACCATATGATGATTCTATAATACAATTATTGCTGTTATAGTTCAGTGAGGGAGCCCAAGTATATCCGATGTATGATTGTTCAACATTTAAATCATTTCTTTTTAAAATATCGTTTTCATCACCAATAACCTCAATTATTTTCCCATTCTCATATTTAAATGTTATGTTCCCAAAAGGAAGGTCGCCACAAGTTACATTATTAACATTTGTATATAATGGTCTGAAATATTGATATTGTGTATCCCCGGAAAATGATTCAGGATAACCATCAGGAGAGACATTAGCTATTGAAACCAATTTTCCATTTTTGTAAGCCTCTATTTTGTAACTTTTACCGGTTGAGCTTGCAAATATATTTGTACGTTTGGTGTCATTATTTTCTTTAAATGATAATGCATTAAAAAAATGACTTCCTAACGCCATAGTCGATTGTTGTCCATTTATGGTTATTTTATCCCAATCTTCTTTACTGCCTGCATATGTTATACTATCAGGTGTTACATAGAAAAAAGCCCCCATTTCTATAGTTTTAACAGAAAGTGGTATGGAAACCGTTTTAACATTTTTCATTTGTACAAATGCGTATTCGCCGATTTTAGTAATTCCCTCTTCAATTATAATATTTTTGACGGACTGCATTGCAACTATAGAACTGTTGCTCGGAAATGAAGAATATATTACATTGTTTTTTTGATTATACATTTCTCCGCTACCACTTATTGTAAGCGTACCATTATTATCAAGTTCCCAATAAACATTATCTCCACATTTTTGCTTCGATGAAGTATTACTAGGCTTTGTGTCATTATCAGGTGTTAATGTACTATCAGATGACACTTTGTTACTCAATTTGCTTATCTGAACTACCTTTGCACCGATATTGCATGATGCTTCGTGTTGAGAGTTTTCAGAAAAATTATATCTTTTATTATTTAATGCAGAATTATGTGCATAAAAAGTTGCATATCCTTCAGAATCATAGCCGCCGCATATAAGAATATGTGGCCTTAAATCGCAAGTATAACACCATTGAATTACAACATCACCACGATTAAGAAGATTTTCGTTATCACTTTTGGTGACATATCCTTTGGTATTTAAGGTTAAATTTTCCCCTGAGAGACCTGATGCGTCAAGAATTGCATCCCAACAGCCTTTTGTCCCGGTTTTGGTAGGAATACTTAATCCTCCTGCCTGAACGCATTTTGAAACGAATTCTGCACACTGACTACCATCATTATCGTTAACATGACTCGCTGCATATTCCATTGCTTTGCTTACATCGTATGTAGGTGAAGCTGAAACAAAAGTGCTCAGTGACATTATCATTATACCACTCAAAATAATACTAAGTAATTTTTTCATTTTATACGATCCTTTCAATGCTTAAAATATGTACATTACTTTTATTTGTTAAAACCTATGTCTTATATATCCCCTTTCAGTATATTATTTGCAAATAAAAAAAGTATGACGAATACAGCATATCACATATTTTGCAGAATTACAATGTTTTTATGAAAAAATGCCCGCCTATTATTTAATAGACGAGCATTTCTTCTATTTAATTTTTTCCGCCTCAGCTAACATATTTTTAATGAAAATTCCATATCCTCTTGTTGGATCATTTACAAACACGTGGGTAACTGCGCCGATTAGTTTATCGTTTTGGATAATAGGCGAACCTGACACGAGTGATGTCAATATGGGACAAAAAGTATTATTTTTTCTTGGAAAATTTTCAAATTCAATCTGTTTTGTTGACAAAATTACCTATATCGATGATGAAATGAGTAAATTTGTTAACAGATTTTAGGTTTGGATTATTGGACTGCCGGACTGAATAATGGAAGAACCTCATATCTTGTCCGTTGACTTTAATATTAAAATTAACTGTGAAATTAGTATCAAAGTCAACGAAAATTTACGTTATCCTTAAAAAAGATATGTGGCATTTCAAAGGATATTTTTCTTTAATTGATGGATGATATTTATCTTATATACTTGTGATTATATGAAAAGAATACATCAGTGATGTCAAAATATAAATGATTTTCTATCCCTTCATATAAAAATTTTCCATTTTCATATTTGTTTCTGGAATCCCACGTAGTGTCAATATTAATCCATCTATTATCAACATACGCCTGATTCCAAGCATGATTTGTTTTTTCAATGTTTGCATTTTCATCAGTCCAATATTTCAAATTAGAACTCAGACCCAAAGAGTAACCACTAACTTTTCTACAAGGTATACCCTGCGCATTAATAAGTGCTTGTGTTAAATTTGCATATCCTTCACATACTGAACGTTTACTTTGGTAAACTCCGAGTGCGTCATATTCAATTTCAGCAGAACTTTTATTGTAATAATAATCATAGTTATAATATATATTATCAGCAACCCAATCATGAATCATAAGAATTTTATCATAATCACTATCTGCATCCTTGCATATGTTATTGGATAAATTAATAATTTCATCATCAATATTTGGATTGATATACGCAACTGGATTCACCCAATTTGACATATATTCTTTGTTATTTTCCCAAACCAGAGGTTTTTTAAAGCAGTAAATTCCTTTAGTTTTTTCTATAAATACATTTTTATAAATATACGACCAAAACAAGTCGTCTCCTCGCTTTTTAGTATATATATTAATATTGGTTTCATCAGAAATGTTTTGCAATGACAAATCCACTGACAACTTAAATTCTTTATTTGTGTTTACAGATGTTATATTCTCTAAATCACCATTATCAAATTTTACGGCAACTTTAATTATGTCGTCATCTTGTGTACATCCGATAATTGTTAATAAGTTATTATCAATCTGAAAATCAAAATATTCAAAGTCTCCGCTTGATGTTCTGATATGATATTTATCAAACTCTTCTTCATACGTATATTTATTTTCAGGGTATGGCGTTGTTATTTTTACAGTTTTTGTTTTGTCTATCCACTCTACTTCTGAAGAAAAAGCTTCCACAACAGCTCTTAGAGGAACTAATGTTCGCCCCTCTTTAATAATCGGGGGTGAGTCAAGTGTTACGCAATCATCATTAACATACATTTTGTTATTATTTATCTGCATTTCTATATCTAAATAGCCGCACTTTGCTTCTATTGATTGATCGTATTGATACCAATAAACATCTGCACCCAAATATTCAAATATTTTTCGCATTGGAACCATTGTTCTACCATTGATTATTTCAGGCTCAACATCAAAAGATATTTTTTCATTATCAATATATACTTTAATGTTATCATTCGCGCACACGTTCATAACAGGTAGTATCAACATACATAAGATTGCACACAAAATTAACACAAAACATCTTTTTTTCATTTCGTTTTCCTTCTTTCGCCTATTGTTTTATTGATAACTACAAGTTTATTTTATCATAAACTTTTTATCTACGCAACATATACTGCAGAAAATGGCACTAAAATGATACTAAAGTACGATATTTTTATTTACAAAATTGTAATTGAAAATACCCGCCTATTATTTTATATACGAGCATTCCCCTTATTTGATTTTCTCCGCTTCCGAGAGCATATTTTCTATAAATATTCCGTAACCCCGTGTCGGATCATTTACAAACACGTGGGTAACTGCGCCGATTAATTTATCGTTTTGGATAATAGGCGAACCGGACATTCCCTGAACTATTCCGCCGGTTTTAGAAAGAAGTGTTTCGTCGGTTATTTTTATTACCATCCCTTTTGTATCGGATGAGGTTTGATGCGATATTTTTGTTATTTCTATATTAAATTTCTCCACCTTTTCTCCGCTTATATTTGTAAGTATATGTGCCTTTCCCGTCTTTACTTCTGATTTATCGGCTATTTCTACAGATTGTGAGGATGCGATAAAGCCATCTGTTTCCAGCACTCCATAAAGTCCACAATTACAATTTTTAAAAACCGTTCCAAGCTTTTTATTTCCTACAAATGAACCTCTAAGCTCGCCCGGTCTGCCCGCAACGCCCTTTTCAACCGATATAATAGTGGACGGCACAAGTTCACCCGATGCTACGGGTAAAATCTTCTGAGTATCAGGGTCGGATATGCCGTGTCCAAGTGCACCGAACGTCTTAGTATAAGGATTGTAAAATGTCAATGTACCTATGCCTGCGGTGCTGTCACGCACCATAATACCAAGCTTAAGTGCATCATCCTTTGCTGAATATACGGCGGTGACATTTTCGTGTATTATCCTTCCGTCGCGGTCTATTTCAAGAGATACATTTCCATTAGATGATACCACCGCATCGGTAAAAACCGATATTTTCTGTGGTTTTATTCCATTTACCTTTATTATTCTGTCACCCGGTTTTATATTTTTATTTTTACAAGGTGAAACCGTGTTTCCGCTTATATCTTTAAACTCCGCAATATCCACCACAACAAGGCCGTCTGTGTACAGCTTTACGCCTATACTGTTACCGCACGGGATAACCTTTTGTGATTTTATAACGTTTATATCTACATCTTTTACCGGGATAAATCCCAAAAACCTTATTTCTCCGGGGTACTTTCCTTCGGCAAGTCCCCTTGTATCGCTTGCAGTAACATTCTCGTTTGACGCGGTAAGATTAAGCTCCACGCTGAAAAGCTGCGGCGTAAGCTTATTTGTATTAAAATCTGTATTTTCAAGCATTACAATGTCATTTGGCAGCACAAACACCATGCAAATACCTGTATATACGGCGGTTGAAACCATTACCATTGCCAAAACAAGAGATAATATTTTTATATGTTTTTTTCGCACACTTCACACTCCCTGCATTTTAAATTTTTCAAAAAATTTCGCTAAATTTAAAATTTCCGATATGCGAGTTTTGTATGCTGACAAAATATTTTATACTTTCCAAAAATATTTTTTTAAAATGCATTGTAAAATGTCGAAAAATAAAATATAATGGAAATAGAAATATATTATGAGGTGAAAAAAGTTGCGTAGCAAAAGACTGTTCAAGTCAAAATATAAATATTCTTTAGGCAGCTCACGATACAAAAAAAGGGGTATTTGGAAAAAAATACTTATTGTGCTGTTGATTTTGGTTATTTTAGCCGGTATAGCAGCGCTTGGATATTTTGCTAAAATAGAATTAGATAAGAAAAACGAAAATAAATTTGCAAAATATGGCGAACCAAACTACAATATGCCTGACGTAAAAATGTTTTATCCTAACACACCTGATGATAAGCAGGCTGAAATGATAAAACGCACAGATGAATATTATGAAAAACAGATAGCTGAAGGTAAAATATATGTACCCGATGAAACAGAAGCGAAAAATATATATGTAAAGGATGGCATAAAGACATGTTATCTTACATTTGACGATGGCCCTTCTATGATAACCGATGGTATACTCGATACTCTTAAAAAGCACGATATCAAAGCTACATTTTTTGTAATAGGCGAGCTTACACAGTATTATCCCGACACTATAAGGCGAATGCATAATGAAGGTCACACCATAGGAAACCACAGCTATTCGCACAACTACAGTGCAATATACAAAGACGCCGAAAGCTTTGAAACAGAGCTTATGATGGTAAAGGAAAGCTTAAATAAAATTCTTGGTTTTGAATACGAAAAACGCATTTTCCGTTTCCCTGGCGGATCATTTGAGCAGGGCAAACAGGAATTTAAGCAGACGTTGGCAGATAAGGGTTACAAATATATCGACTGGAACAGCTTAACGGGTGACAGCGAAGTGAAAGAGCCTGATTATGACTACCTTTACAACAATCTTGTAACCACCACCAACGGCAAAGAGGATATAGTAGTGCTTATGCACGATGCAGGATTAAAAACAACTACGGCAGAATCACTTGACAGCTTTATAGAATATCTTAAAAACGAAGGCTTTGTGTTTAAACCTATAAATTAAATGATATTTAAAAAAATATCCGAATTGATTCGCAACCCACCTTCCCCTCAAAGGGGAAGGATTTTTTATCCTTAAGAACATTTCTCTTACGAGAAAGTATTTTTATGTTTTAATCTTAAACAGCACCACGCCTGCTACCATAAGCACAAATCCAAACACCTTTGTAAGTCCGAAGCTTACCTTTTCTGTGCCGAGAAGTCCAAATGCGTCAATCACGGCAGCTACAGTAAGCTGTGAAATTAGAATTATTGAAATAGATATAAGCGGTGACAAGTCCTTTATACCAAGCATAACGGTTATGGTAATGATTATCCCGAGTAATCCTCCTGTTAAGTATATCTTGTCTGCGCTCATTATTTCTCGTATATTTCCCTTGCCAAGCACAAGCATGGCAATCAGCGCAAGGATAAACGCAGTTCCCTGCACAAACGCATTTGCCTCGTACAAGCCTATTTTCTCGCTAAGGCGTGTGTTTATTACTCCCTGAAAGCTCATAGCCGCACCTGCTATTATGCTGAATATTATACCTATCATAATTATTACTCCTTTTACACAAAAGAAAAAACCCTTACAGATATTATCTCTAAGGCTTAGTATTTTTATACTTTATTTCTTTATGATGGCTTTTTTACCTTTTTTAATTATCACTATATGAACTACATAGCTTACTACAAGATAAATAACGCTTATAGCTACCGCCAGATATCTTGCCTGAAGACTGCTTAAAATTGCTGTGTTGTCAGCTGTAGTAAACGGCATTCCGTATATACCCCAGTAGCATATTGCCATAAGGATACAAAATACGCCATACTCGATAAATGTTTTTGACTTCAAATATGAAAGCACAAAAAACACCACTGCTGCAACGGCAAGAAATATTGCTATACCCATTATAGTATTTCTTGTAGTTATAAACGAATCGCTGATAATATTAAGATTTCTATTTACCAACATAAGTACAAAAAGTGATACTGCTGTGATAAGTGTGGCAATAAGTATAAGATTGCCCTGATGCTCCTCAAACTTTTTAATATTATGTATTTTTTCTTTTGACATTTTCTTAACCATTTATATTTACTCCTCTGTGAATTTGAAAATTACCAGTCCAGCTCATACATTACGGCTGACAGACACGCAATAGGTGCCGTTTCTGTGCGAAGTATTCTTTTGCCAAGCGATACTGTAGGTATTCCTGCATTTAACGCAGCCTCTACTTCGCTGTCATCAAGACCGCCCTCGGGGCCTATAAAAAATCCTATAGATTTATAATCGTTTGTACCTTTAAGTATCTCCTTAAGTCCTTTTTCATCCTCGTTTTCATAAGGCATAAACTTAAGGTCGTTTTTTTCAAGGTCAGCCAGTGCCTCTTTAAACGACATAACCTTTGTCACCTGAGGAAGTATTCCTCTCTGGCACTGTTTTGCGGCTTCGTGAGCTATCTTTTGCCAACGCGAAACCTTCTTTGCGTCATCCTTTATCTTTACAACCGACCTTTTTGCTGCAACGGGAACTATCCTTGTAATGCCAAGCTCAACGCATTTCTGCACTATATAGTCCATCTTGTCCGACTTTGGAAGTCCCTGGTATAGAGTTATAGCAAAAAGCGGTTCATTTTCACATTTTCCTGCAGAAAGTATGCTCATATCCACTCTGTCGGGTGATATATCCGTTATCTCGCATATATACTCGCCATTTTGACCGTCGCACACCTGCACGCTTTCTCCGACTCTCAGCCTTAGCACGTTTTTTATATGATTGACATCTGTGCCGTCTATAAAAATACTGCTGTCTGATATGTTCGAAGGATTTACAAAAAATCTGTGCATATTTCCTCCGCGGTTTATTGTTATTATATACAATATATTATGTACAATATATTATACCATACACCCCATAGGTAAAGTCAAGTATATTAGCAAAATAATTTGATATTATCTAAAGTTTGCATACTATTGACACCCAACCGCCTTTTTCTTTTATGTCTGCCACTTTAAATTTACTCTTTTCTATCGCAGATACAACATCCGCCTTTCTCTCCTCTATGATGCCCGACACTATAAATACGCCGTCATCTTTTAAAAACATATCGGCAAACTTTGAAAGTGCTATGATAACGTCTGCAACAATGTTTGCAAGCACTACGTCATATTTTGTCTGTGCTATTTCCGCTTTTAGCCTATCGTCTGTAAGGATATTACCTGCCATTACGTTGTATCTGTCACGCGAAATGCCATTCATATCGAGGTTTTCATAAGCGGTGTAAATGCAGTTTGGATCAACGTCCATCGCAAGTGCGCTGTCTGCACCCAGAAGAAGTGATATAATAGACAATATTCCGCTTCCGCAGCCTATGTCAAGCACCTTTTCTTTGCCTTTTATGTAGTTTTCCAGATGCTCTATACAAAGCTTTGTGCTGTGGTGTGTACCCGAACCGAAGGTCATACCAGGATTTACAGTAAATACTGTCCTTCCGTTTGCATCGATATCGTCATACCACTCGGGCTTTATAAGAATTTTATTTCCAATCTCGGTAGGCTTAAAATATTTTTTCCAGTTGTTTTCCCAGTCTTGTCCCTCAAGGCTTTCAAGCTCTGTTTCAAGCCTTCCGAAATCATCGCCGGCATTTGCTTTAAGAAGCGAAAGTGCAGAATTTATTCCCGACACTGTATCGTTAAGATTTTCATTATCCTCAAGATATATTATTACCTTTGTTTCACCTTTTTTGGCTTGTACCAGCTCATCGTCTACATAATCCCAAAACTGCGTATTCTCCTCAAGAAACTCATTAAACTCGCTTTCATCCTCTATCTGTGTACCTGTTATGCCAAGGTCGTAAAGCATAGCACACACGCTTTCTATACCTGCAGTATTTGTATATATCGAAACTTTAATCCAGTTCATTGTCATTCTCCTGCTTTATATATTTTTGTATATCGTCGTTTTCTGTGATAACGTTAAATCCGTTTTTTATAAGCATATCAGCACATATCCCGTTTCCGCATTTAAGGGTTTTTGAAAATGTGCCGTCGTATATTTTCCCTACACCGCACGAGGGGCTTTTCGCCTTAAGTATAACCACCGTCGGCTTTACCTTTTGTGCTGTCTTAAGGGATAAAAGTGCACCTTTTTTGAAATTTTCCGTTACATCGGTGCCATCTTTCATAACCACCCTGCCATCTGCCATTATCTCAGAAGGGCTTCTTGGCGTGGACAATCCGCCCATCACTTCTGGGCATACGGTAACCGCCTTTCCTTTATCAAAAAGCTCCTTTAATTCGGCATTTAAATTGTTTCCGCCGTCATACTTGCAGTTTTCACCGCAAAGGCATGCGCTTATCATAATCATAATTATCACCTTCATTATATTATACAAAATTTTTCACGATTTATCAATAGCCACGTTATCACGTGTAGAATAATGTCACAAAGTTTTGGCATTTTCCTCTATGCGTTTGACAAAATATCCCACATAAAACGTATATAATAAAATCAGGCTGGCCGGACACAAAAAAATTCGCCTTCAAACCCTGATGCGGGGATTTTTCGCAAAAGCCAGCCGAGTTACAAAGGAGGACAAGCAATGGGAAAAATACAAACAGAAACGTTCACCACGCTTTTTCGAACGTTTGCCGTAAGGGAGGTCAAGGACAAAAAATACTACCTTGAACGGATAATACCTGCCATATTGGGATTTGGTCTGTCGTGTGCCAATGTGCTTTTGAATATGACACCGTTCGGACTGTCATTTTATACATATTCGTTTAATTCAAAAACATGGATGTACAATTTTGCAGCGGTTATACTGGGAAGCCTTATTACACTAAGGGATATAAGCGTATTAAAATATATATTTTCACTGGCGGTATACACCGTGATATTTGCCGTGTTTAAGCCAAAACGAACCTATGTTAAAGCCATAGTAATGTCAGGACTTCTGCTTTTGTCAGGTCTTGTGTTTAATGTGGTGCAAGGCTTTTGGATATATGACTTTATAATGTCGTTTTGCGAATGTGCACTGTGTTTTTTAGGTACGTTTATAATGGAAAAAGGTCTGCCGCTCATAAAAAACTACAAGACGCGAAAGTATATGTCGGTAGATGAGATAATAAGCATAACTGTGGTAATGGCAATAATCGTAATAAGCCTCAGCCGTATACCGCCGATAGGGAACATAAAGCTAAGTCAGGTGCTGAGCATTCTTATGATACTTCTTATAAATAACGGCAGTACTATAGGTGCAGGTGCAGCTGTAGGCATAACGGTGGGATTTATAAACAGCATCGGTGCGTACAATCCAAGTGCCATTATGGGTACATACGGCTTTTCAGGACTTGTGTCAGGACTTTTCTCAAGGTATGGAAAAACGGGAATATGCCTTTCATTTCTGCTTACAAACGCAGTGGTTACGGTGATTTTAAACGGCTCTACCGAGGTGCTTATAAGCGTGTATGAGATACTTTTGGCATCGGTGATTTTTTTCATACTCCCCGACAGTGTAACGGGGGTATTTTCCGACTTTATAAAACGTGCATCCTACGCCGATGCCGAGATTGAGTCTACCAAGGAAAAAGTGGCAGATACTGTTTGCACACGTTTAAACTCCCTTTCAAAATCACTTATGTGTCTGTCAGACGCATACGTTTCACGCGGTAAAGAGCAGGGGTATATAGACAAAAAGGATATAGTAGGTCTGTTTAACCTCGCGGCAAAGAGGGTTTGCAGCACGTGTGGCATGCGTTACAAATGCTGGGAAAAGGACTTTGCGAGGAATTATTCACACATGTTCACCATGCTCGATATAGCCGATGACACATCTGGTTACATCACCGAGGTGGATTTACCGAAGGATTTCAAGGACAGGTGTATGAAGCCAAACGATTTTATATATTCCTTCAACAGTATGCTCGACACCTACAACACGGGCAAAATGTGGGCAGAAAAGGTGATGGAAAATAAAATTCTCGCTTCCGAACAGCTTACAAGCATATCGGGCATACTTGGCACGCTGTCTGAGGATATCCGATTTGCAATGGATATTGACCTGGAAAACAAGCTCAAGGTGGAGTTGGATAAGAAAAATATAAAAATGCTGTCGGCAATAGCAAAAAATACCGGTGGAAATGAGATAGTAGTGGAAATAAAGATGCTTACATCAAAATACAACGATGATATATGCTTTGACATAGTGCCGGTGGTATCGGAGATAGTTGGATTTAGCGTAAGGCTAAAAGACAAGATAGAGGAAGAAAAGGTAGTAACACTTATATACGGAAGGGCAGAAAGCTTTGTAGTGGTAAGCGGATATTCATCCTGTACAAAAACAGGCGAAAAAATATCCGGCGACTGTCATACCGAGCTTAAGCTAAAGGACGGAAGGTGCGTGCTTGCCATAAGCGACGGTATGGGAAGCGGTGACGATGCGGCAGTGGAAAGCAGTATGACTATATCGCTGCTGGAAAACTTCCTTGAATCAGGATTTGATACCGAAACCACCATAAAGCTTATAAATTCATCACTGATAATAAAAGCAAACAAAGAAACCTTCTCCACTGTGGATATATGCAACATTAACCTCATAAACGGAAACGCGCAGTTTATAAAGATAGGAGCAGCATCTACATTTATAAAAAACAAAAAGGGGGTAAAAAAGATTGATTCCACATCCCTCCCTATAGGCATACTAAAAAATGTCGATGCGGAAATATCACGCTTTGACATAGCCGACGGCGATATTATAGTAATGATGTCAGACGGCGTTACAAACTGTTATAAAGGTGATTCGAAGGATGCGTGGATATATGAAGAAATGATAAAAATAAACACAAAAGACCCGCAGATAATAGCTGACAATATGATAAAAAAGGCAAAATCACTGTCGGGAAGCACTATAAAGGACGATATGACAGTACTCGCGGCAGTGGTAAAGCAACGGGTATAATTGGAAAATTTACGGAGATACTATAAACGATAAATCATACGGAGGGACGGAAAAATGGAAAAAACCACATTTGTAAAAATAAAGGCAAAATCATCGTTTATAGATAAGCTACGAAATACTATTACGGGAAAACCTCCTTGTTGTAAGGGGATAGTGGAGCAGGCGGAGGAGATAGTGGAGGAATACATCTTAAACTGTCGCCTTCAGGGCATAACGCTTTATAAAAAAAGCAAAAAAACGGGAGGCAAAAAAGCGGTCATTGCAATAGTGTCAATCATCGCCGTTGCAACAATCACATATTTAATATTTGTATAAATCCTTCCTTGGTTTTAGAAAAGGGGAAAAACGAAAAAGATTGCAGATAAGCATCTGCAATCTTTTTTGTATGTATTAAACGTGTTACACGTGGAACAGAAATATAAAAAGTTAATATTGCTACTTCGCATCGGAACGTCCTAAAGGCCGTTCCCTACAGTGCACAAACATAGCCTTCCCTGTGTAAGGGAAGGTGGCACACGAAGTGTGACGGAAGGGTTGTTTGACAATCCCTCAGTCGCTTTGTGACAGCCTTCAGCTCAGGTCACAATTATAAATTGACCCCCGCTTTAGCTAAAATGTGCTAAGGTTGTACGTATTTTTTTAATGCACCGTCTTCGTGTCGGAACGGATAAATCCGTTCCCTACAAATGGGATGTTTACACGCTGTATATGTTTATTGAGATAGCCTCTTTTAATTGATTATTATTTTATTTCCTGTTCTAAATCATCAAAATCTTTTGTCGAGAAAAATTCTCCCAGTGTTATTTCCAATCCATCACAAAATTTCTTGATAGTTCTAATAGAAACATCTCTGCGTGATTTATCCATCATACTATATGCAGTTGATGGCGTTACGCCCGATATATTTGCAAGCTCATTTATTCGTATATTTCTTTCTTCGCAAAGTTCATTAAATCTTTTTACTATTACATCTTTTACATCCATTATAAAACACCTCACAAATTTATTCTAAAATGAATTACATTTTTGCGTATACGCACTTGCGTATTTTAAAAATATATGTTATAATTATAATAGAAAAATCACCTTTAGCGGACAAATATGAATTTGTCCGCTTTTTGTGTCCAAGAAACTTGGATTTTGGACTTTTGGGAAATAATTCTTGGACATTTGGACAAAAAGTCCAAGTTTAAATTACAGTTTTTGGAATGAGAATTTTTTCTCGATAAATAAAATGGAAGCTTTTGTCGGGTTATAGCGCATAATATTGTTATAAAATCGGAATAAAAGTATAATTATATATAGAGAACGAACTACATAAAGAATTTAGGAGGATTTATCGTGAATAATGAAAAAGTAAGAGTTTTGGTGGTAGATGACAATAAGGATTTTTGCCATATTTTAAAAGATTATCTATCATCGCAAAAGGATATCGAGGTAGTAGGGACCGCTTATGACGGTAAAGAGGCGTTTGAAATGGTAATAGAAACAAAACCCGACGTGCTTTTAATGGACATAGTAATGCCACAGCTTGACGGTCTGGGCGTGCTTGCCAAGATAAACAAAGCCACACTTGAGAAAAAGCCAAGCACTATCATATTATCTGCGGTAGCACACGACAGAATAACCGCATCGGCTATATCTCTCGGAGCGAAGTACTACATAGTAAAGCCGTTTGATTTATCGGTACTTGTAGACAGAATAAGGGAGCTTAAATACAGCTCTGCACTTCCTAAAAACGACTTAATCAATTCGGGCAAGCCATTTGACCTTGAAACGAGTGTAACGCAGATAATTCAGCAGATAGGCGTACCTGCACACATAAAAGGTTACCAGTACATCCGCGATGCGATAATGATGGTAATAGAGGATATGGACGCTATAAACTCCATAACTAAAATTCTATATCCTACAGTAGCCAAGCACTACAAGACCACGTCATCAAGAGTGGAAAGGGCTATACGCCACGCAATCGAGGTAGCGTGGGACAGAGGCGACCCCGAAGTGCTAAACTCATTTTTCGGATACACCATACTCAGCAGTAAGGGTAAGCCTACAAATTCTGAATTTATCGCTATGCTTGCCGATAAGATAAGGCTTGAGCTTAAAACAGCGGTATAATTCAGAACAAAATAAAAATTGCACCCCAACGGGTTTTTGCAAAAAACGGGTTTCCTATCGCTCGTTCGCAAAAGCCTGCTTTTATAGAAATAAGCTGTATCAATGAGCATTCATTGATACAGCTTATTTTTTAATTAGTCTTATTTTCATCAACCAATACAAAGGATTCGTCCGATTGCTGTGATATTGACAATGTAAACCCACTATCTACATCACCGCTTACTTTAATCTCACGAATATATAGTTCATCGATATAAAGTTCATAAACGCCCTTGTTCCCAAAAATCACCATACCATTTTTCTCTACAGCACTAAATAGTCCTGTTTTGTATTTTGTATTCTCCGCCAATCGAGAAATGTCACACGAGGTAATAAAATAATATGCACCCGCGACAAATTCGCCCTCCTTTAATGTAACTGTTTTGGGGAATTGCGGATTACCTGTATACCTAAATTCTCCAGGAATAAGTTTTTTATCCGTAAAATTCACGTTTATGTCGGAAAGCTCAATTTCAAAATACCATTCCGTGTCGCTATCGTTTGAACCGGTATCGTATGAAACGCGTATTTTCTCTGCCTTTTTCGGCAACGCTTTGCAAAAGATATCTACCAAATCGTAAGCAGAGATTTGTGTTTCCTTTGCAGATGTAGAATGATATGAGATTTCCTCACCGTCTTTTGTGTAACCACATATAGTTGTCCATAACTTTTTAGTGTTTTTTATTTCATCAGGTAATGTCCATTTTAAATCCATATTGTCGTCAAACATTGCTTGAACGTCTATTTTCACATATTCTTTTTCCTGCTTTCCAATGCTTTCTGCAGTAATGTCAAGCATTGGCAAGCTTGCGTTTGAAGGCTCATATCTGTCAATTTCGCGTATTGAAGTAAGTCCGTAATAATCATAATATGTCCTGGTATTAAACGCTTTGCACAAAAGAGTATAAAACTCTTCTCTGGTTATAAAATCATTTAACCTTTCGTTATCGCATTCATCTATAAACCCCATTAACAGCGATACTTTATATACCGTGTCAAAGTTGCTGTATGCAATTTCACCAGTTTCTTCGTGGCAGAAATTAGTATAGTAAAGCATTCTAAGAGTATATTTCAAAGCATCACTATATGTCAGGTTCCCGCCAAAGTCGGTTTCCAGTATATCCTTTACCGAAACTATTTCGTAGCTTCCCGAGTAAATGCTCATTAAAGCTTTTTTCAAATCATCATCAATCACACCATCAAGTGGCTCAAGTTCGTCAATGTTGTACCATTTTTCAAGTGTTTTCTCTGTGATGTACCCGCCACGCACTCTGCTGTACAGATATATAGCTTCTCTGTTTGTTATATACGCACTTTCGACTGTATCATCCTTAGACAAAATACCTTTGTCTATCATTTCAGTTAAATGATGGTCCGAGTGATTATATGAAGAAATGCTTATTGCATTATATTTTTCATAATAATCCGCATTAAAATCAAACGCCTTACCTACCGCATCAAGCGAGATAAAAGTACGATTGTCAAAAAGTTTTGCAGGATAATCAATTGTAATTTTCAGTTGTTCATTCTGTGTGTCTACAACCATAACATCACTATCTATCTCAAAATAAACACTTCTGTCATTAGCTTCGTTATATACTGTAACGCCATTTACTTCGCCATCCCATACAACCTTATAGTTAAGAAGAGTATACAACATCCTTAGTGGCATAAGGGTTTTCTGTCCGTATTGCGTGTTACACATATACGGATTGATACCCGAAAAATGCACCATTTCGCCATCCAGCCATACAACAGGAGTATCGGTTTCTTGTGCATTTATACATGCAGGCAATACTAATGATAGTGCTATGCAAAATATCAACATTAAACATAATAGTCTTTTCATATTATCACC
>JAZQHR010000094.1:0-25072 GCA_045540695.1 Clostridia bacterium
GAGTAATAGACACAAGAAGTGCTACTACATTAGGAAATATGGTGGGATACGATACCTTACTCGTAGAAATAGAAAAAATAATATTAAAAGATGACGGTTCACAGACAATAGGAAATTTTGCGAGCTGTACGAGCCTCACCGAAATACGATTTGATGGAAAAATAGGTACGAACGCTAATTTTCAATGGTCGCCACTTTCGAAAGAAAGTATATTGTCTATTTGGAACGCAGTTGATAATAAGCCAATATCTATTACATTCAATCTTAGTGCAGTAAATAAGGCGTTTGAGACGATTGCGGGTGCGAACGATGGAAGCTCATCTTCAGAGTGGAACAATTTATGTGAACAAAAGCCAAATGTTACAGTATCTTTAGTGAATTTTTAAGGGAGTGAGGCTATGAAAAAGTCAATTATAAATAATAGAATCGTGCTAGAAGCTGATGAAGGCAAAGTCATTACTGATGGTAACGAACTATATAGCAGTAAATTATATCTTGGTAATGGCATTACCGAAAAAGATTTACGCGAAATATCTATTGAAGAATACAGAAAAATCCTAGCAAAACAAGAAAAAGACGCACTTGCAGAAATGGAGATGTAATATATGAAACTTGAATTGCAGATAGGAAGTAAAATTCTAAAAAAAGACGGACAGCCTATCGAAATGGACGTTGTTCCATTTACACAGGACAACAGAACATTTGTACCAATACGTTTTGTAGCAGAAAATCTAGGGTATGATGTCAGTTGGGATGATAGCACACAAACAGTTGTCATAACAGATGAAAAGCCGTCAAAACACAAAAAATACTACGATACTGAAAAAGATTGTGCATACGATTTTGCGATGTGCTACAACAATCTATCTATAGGTGTTGACAGAGAGTTGTCGGCAATAATCTCTGAAGATGATAAAGGACAATACTATTGGGAAAACGTGTATATGGGTGCAAATAAGCAAACCATATTTAAATGGCAAGGCACAAGACGCGTAGCTATGATACATAGTCATGCTGCAATGGGTGGCGGACTTCCTCAAGATCGTTTTAGTAGTGATGATAAGAGAATAGCAAACAAATATAATTGTCCGCTTTATCTTATCGCACCGTGCGGAGTTCTTATGAAATATACACCTAACGGAGAAGGCGGTGTGACAGAAGTTATTGCTTCAGGATTACCTCTTGATATAAGATACATAGACAAATGTGAAAAGTTTTATCCTAATTCTAAAGAATGTGTTAATATATTCAACGAGTATTTTGGTGACGTTCTTCCGGAGCTTATCGTACCTGAAGGTACATACAATAAAGATTTGCTCGATAAGGCTAATTACTATAATGAACAGTTTAGGAAGGTGATATTATGAGAATTTGTATAGATGCAGGTCATAACTATGACAAATATGATACAGGTGCGTATGGAAATGGACTACGAGAGCAGGATATCACATTTAAAATTGCGGAAATATTGAAAAATCTCTTGATTTCCAAGGGGTTTGAAGTCGTAATGACACGTAATACTATTACGGACATTCTTGGCACTAGTATGAATTCTAGCATAAATACAAGGGTGAAAATATGCAACTCAAATAACTGTGATTACTTTGTATCGATACATTGCAATTCACACGCAAGCATTGCATCAGGAACTGAAGTTTTAGTATATGGGCGTGGCGGACAGGCTGAAAAGCTTGCCAATGAAGTTTTGAAGGAACTCGTAAATGATATGGGACTATTAAATCGCGGTGTTAAAGAGCAAAACGTTGGCGTAATTCGTGATACAAAATGCCCTGCTATACTTGTTGAAACAGCTTTTATAAATAATCCAAAAGAAGCTGATCTTCTCAAAAATAACCAATATGAATTTGCGTATGCCATCTATAAAGGTATATGCGATTTTTTGAATATGCCAGTTAAAAATGAAGAAGATGATTACATAGAAGGCTCTATAGAGGAAACAGAATTGGAAACCGTAAACGATATTGTTTGGGAATTAAATAATAGAGGTATTATCGGAAATAAAGATTTGTGGCTAGAAAAATTAGAAAACGATGAAGATTCGTATTGGCTTGCTAGAAAATGTGCAAATTACATTAGACAGTTTGATTAATGTAGATTAAAATAAATTTAGGGTAGAATGAGATTTTATTTCTCGCTCTACCCTATTTTTTACGATTTATTTTTTTCATTTCAAAGAATTTACTCCTATATTTTTTGTGAAATAACATTAATATTTTTAGTGTTTTTAATTCAATTTTGACTGACAAATGACTGACAAAAATAGCAATAAATAGCCACAAATACCGATATATGTGTTTATAAAACAAATTTAAGCCAACTTGTTCAATGTGTTTAGAAACCGCTCAACCATGCGTTTTTCAAGGGTTTATGGAGGAGAGGAAGGGATTCGAACCCTCGGAACGCTTTGAACGTTCACAGCATTTCCAATGCTGCGCCTTAAGCCAACTCGACCACCTCTCCGTTATTTAATTTTAATGTGACTTATATATAAATACACATAATTGAGATATTCATATAAGTTCAGTAAGATAAAAAGTAATATAACTATTATTTAAAGAATTTATCTTTTAAATTTATTAACCATATAATCTATACATATTTTAAGACTGCTTTTTTTACACTCTTCAATCATTTTTTCGAATACAATAACATCTGTTTCTTTTGTGGTATCTCTATCAGTCCAAATTTTCCCTACAATTTTTCTACTTCCAAAAATAATTGAACAAATAAACAAAAGTATTAATAATATAGATAAAAAAACAAAAAAATGAATAGCAAGGCATGGTAAACTAGCAAAAAAAGAAACTTTCATCCACCAAGACCATCCTCTTGCCTTCCTTGCTAGGGCAATCTCCTGAGCGTTCAAGATACATTCTTCAATTAAATCTTCACTAAGATATTTTGATAAAACAGGTAATGCGATACCTAAAAAATATTGTGGTATCGAAACAGTATAAGTTGTTTTATAAGTTCTTGGATTAAGCATTTTTCTTTCTGAACTACCCATAACACATAATGCAATTGATATTGCTCTTTCTGCTGCTTGATAATTTAATCTCATTTCAGTAGAATTTATTTCCATATTAAAATTCCTCCAAAGTATTTTGTAGCATAACCTACAGGAAAATACAGTAACCTACATACTATTTCAAATATCTGCACACAAGTGATAGAGCATATTTGTGATGAATATGTATGCAATTCATTGTTATATAAATTTTAGTTTAAAAATTAAAACTAAATTTGGTGACCCGTAGGGGAATCGAACCCCTGTTATCGCCGTGAAAGGGCGGTGTCTTAACCGCTTGACCAACGGGCCATATATGGCACGCCCGGAGGGACTCGAACCCCCGACGCGCAGATTCGAAGTCTGCCACTCTATCCAACTGAGCTACGAGCGCTTATATCATTTTTTCAACTGCATTTATAATTTCAGCAGCTATTTCGTCAATAGATTTAATTCTATCGCCATCAACACATTTTATTCTGAGCCAATTATATTTTTCGCATACGTGTACCGCATTATTGTATGAATGATTTAAATACTCATCATTACCCTCGTGTATATCTAAAACCATAGAATTGTCTATTTTATTTGGTCTTGATGCCATAAGAATTTTTGCGTATTTAACGGGCATATCAAGAAATATTACAACATCAGGCTTTGGTAATCCAAGTTTGTTATACTCAAAATCATAAACCCAGTCAAGAAAATTATTTTTTTCATCAATATCATCAATCTTCGATGCCTGATGAATCATATTTGATGTAGTATATCTATCAGCAATTATAATTTTATCAGAGGCAAGCTTATCCTGCCATTCAAGCTTATATGATGCCACTCTGTCCACAGCAAAAAAAGCAGATGCTGTATATGGATTTACAGCATTTGGATCATCACCAAACTCACCGCCAAGATACATTTTAACAAGCTCTGAAGATTTACTTTTATAGTTTGGAAATGCGACAGTCATTACATCCAAACCGCGACTTACTAGTTCATTATATAGTTTTTCTGTCTGAGTTTGCTTACCGCTTGAGTCAACTCCCTCAATTACAATTAGTTTTCCCATAATAATACTCCATTAAAGTCCAGAAAAAAAATCACGTTTTTCCTTACATTTACCACAGGTCATACTTCCCTCAGGGCAAGGGCCTGATACACAGCTTGGTCCTGCTACTTCAAAAATCGTAGGAGCAACCTTTTTTACAAGCTTAAGCATTTCTATAGCTAGTTCTCTTATCTCCCACTGTGCTCTTTCACAGCATCTGTGGTGAAAGAAATTTATAAGACTGCGAGCATTTATAGTCATAACAATCTTTGTTTCGCATGCATTAGGAAGAACATATCTGGCATCTTCGATTGCTTTCTTTACAGAAGCTTGTTTAGCCTTTTTCTCATCCATTCCGTCTTTTACCATATCATCATAATGCTTTTTTGAAAGCATTTCGGTAAGATTGTCGTATGTAGCCTGATCATTTTCCATTGCTTTTATAAATAGCTCTTTTGCCTCAGGAACGTTTTCAATCTCGTGAGGAACAACATATTCAAACTGACCTTCGGTAACGTATCTCTGTGATTTCTGAGAATATGACGCTATACGATGTCTTACAAGCTGATGTGTAAGTGAACGGCTGACACCTTCTATACCAAAAGAAAAGCTTATATGTTCAAGCGGACTTTCATGTCCCATACTCATAAGTCTTGAAATAAACCCTACAGTCTTTTCTTCGTCAAGACCTTCGCGTATTCCACATATATCAGACGATGAATAACAAAGCTTCGCTGCAGACGCAACAAGCTTTTCAGGATTTGGTGTATGTTCTAAAAGTTCAACATGCAACATTATAATCAACTCCTATTGCTCGTACTTTTTACCTTTTGTAAGAACCGTCCATGCAAATTTTGGAAGGTCCATCATTCTTTTTATTCTCCAAGGCTCTTTAATAAGTCTGTATAACCATTCAACGCCAAATTTAATGAAAATTTTAGGTGCTCTTTTAACATTTCCTGCAAATACATCAAGCGAACCGCCAAGACCCATAAGAACCTTAGCATTTAATTTTTCTTTATTATTGAAAATCCAATATTCTTGCTTTGGAACGCCAAGACAAACAAAAAGCACATCAGGTTTTTTCTCGTTTATATCGGCGATAATCTCCTGTTCGCGTTTATCATCAAAATAACCATTGGAAACTCCAACAATATTAAGCTTTGGATGTTTCTTTATCATATTAACCTTTGCTGTTTCAGGAACACCCGGTTTTGAACCGAAAAGATATATACTTTTACCCGACTTTTCAAGCTCTTTTAATAATTCGCAAGCAATATCATAGCCTGAACATCTTTCATTTATAGGATTTTTAAGTATTTTTGATGCATAAACTACACCAATTCCGTCAGCAGTAATAATATCCGCACTGTTTAAAACGTTTTTAAATTCCTCATCTCTGTATGCCTGCATTATCATCTCAGAATTCGGAGTGTATACAGCATATCTGCCATCAGATTCTGTATACTTCATTATCCTCTTAACAGCTTCTAAAATGCCGATTTTATCAACTTTTACACCTAATACATTAATTTTATCTGTCATATTTAAAACCTCAATTATAACCAATTATACAGCTTATACAACTAAAAATCAACCATTAAAACAAACTAATTTGCTGATTTGGATTATCTTCATCCTTTAAATAATATCCTGTAGCAGGAATGTTTTTCGGTCTGTAATATGAAGGATCATCAAAACCTGCATTTGAAAGATAATCTACTTTAGTAAGAATACTTTTCTTTTTAAGGTTCATTATCGCAACACCCTGCGAATCTCTTGTAGACTTTGAAGAAATTGCAGATGAGTTAAATACAAGAATTTTATCAATAGAGCTGTATGCGACAAAATCAACATCTTCAGTGATATATTTTATTGTTACCAATGGTGATTTATCACTATATGCTTTTGTTAGCTTTCTTCTGTTAGTTTTTGTTTCATAGCTCTTAACAGGAATCTTTGCACCCTTACCATTTTCAAAGAAATACATAAATTCACCTGAATAATCATTTGTTGCATGAATAAATACAATCTTTTCATCAGGCTCCATTTCAGTAAGGTTAGGTGCATAATGTCCCCAGTCGCTTGCCTTACACTGCGGAATATCATTTATACGCATCTTATATGCATTACACTTATTGCTAATCATAATAAGATCAGCACGGTTTGTAGTTTCCTGTTCGGATACAAGAAAATCGTTTTCTTTAAATTTATGCTCCGATGCTGAACGAAGTGAAACGGCAGTTACTTTTTTGATATATCCATCATTTGTAAGGAACATCTTAAGGTTATAATCTTCTATTACTTCCTCTTCGTTAAACTCTGCTATATCTCCTTCATCAATTATAGTAGTCTTACGTTCAACACCATATTTTTTCGAAATATCCTTAAGCTCGGAAATTATAATCTTATCCACTTCCTTCATATCCGAAAGAATATGATTTAACTCTTCGAGCTGCTTTTTAAGCTCTTCTATTTCTGATATTTTATTTATAATATACTGTTTGTTTAAATTACGAAGCTTTATTTCAGCAATGAATTCAGCCTGAATTTCATCGATGTCAAAACCTTTCATTAGGTTTGGAATAACTTCTTCGTCTTTTTCGGTATTTTTGATGATTTCAACAGCTTTATCTATATCTAAAAGTATCTTCGCAAGACCTTCTAAAAGGTGTAGTCTGTGTGTTAATTTATTTAAATCATACTTTGTCTTTCGTACAATACAATCGCGTCTGAAATCTGTCCAGTTTTGAAGAATTTCCTTTATTCCCATTACTTTCGGTGTAGTACCAATAAGTATGTTAAAGTTACAGCTAAATGCATCTTCAAGCGGAGTCATTTTGAAAAGCTTTGACATAAGAAGCTCTGGGTCGGTGCTTTTCTTAATATCAATAGTAATCTTAAGACCATTTAAATCTGTTTCATCACGAATATCAGTGATTTCTTTTATTTTACCAGCCTTTATAAGCTCGATAATTTTATCCATTATCGCTTCAGATGTAGTTGAATAAGGAATTTCATATATTTCTATAAGACTGTTCTTTTTGTCATATCTGTATTTTGCTCTTACCTTAATGCTTCCCCTACCCGTTTCATATATATTATCTAGCTGTGCTTTATCGTATATAAGATTACCGCCTGTTGAAAAGTCAGGTGCAATAAGTGTTTTTGAAATATCACAGTTTTTGCTTTTAATATATGCAATAGTAGTATCGCACACTTCTTTTAAGTTAAACGAACATATACAGTTTGCCATACCAACTGCAATACCCTGGTTAGGGTTAACAAGGATATTTGGGAAAGTAACAGGTAGCATTGCAGGCTCTTTCATGGTGCCATCATAATTATCCATAAAGTCAACTGTATTTTTATCGATATCTTTAAAAATCTCTTTACTTATATCTGCAAGCTTTACTTCAGTATAACGTGATGCCGCATAAGCCATATCACGCGAATACTGTTTTGCAAAGTTACCCTTTGAATCTACAAACGGATGAAGAAGTGCTTCATTACCCTTTGTAAGACGAACCATAGTTTCGTATATAGCACCGTCACCATGAGGGTTTAGCTTCATTGTCTGACCAACTACGTTTGCAGACTTTGTACGATTACCTGTAAGAAGGTTCATCTTATACATAGTATAAAGAAGCTTTCTGTGAGAAGGCTTAAATCCATCAATTTCAGGTATTGCTCGTGAAATAATTACACTCATCGCGTAAGGCATATAATTTTCTTTTAAAGTTTCTGTAATTCTTTGTTCAGTACTGTTATTCATTTCATCAACTCCTGTTAGGTATATTTAATACACCTAGCTTAAATCAAGCATTTCAAGGTACTGACCGCCATTTTCAGCAATATAAGTTTTACGGTCAGCAAGATTATCACCAAGTAGCACATCAAACATCTGTGCGGTGGCTTCGGCTTCATCGCTTGTAACCTTTATAAGACGTCTTGTTTCGGGGTTCATAGTGGTTTCCCACATCATATCAGGGTCATTTTCACCAAGACCTTTTGAGCGCTGAATGGTTACCTTGCCATCAAGCTTTGCAAGTATATCGGCTTTTTCTTTTTCTGAGTATGCAAAATAAGTGTTATTTTTATGAGTAATTTCAAAAAGTGGCGATTCTGCTATAAATACTTTACCTTCTTCAATAAGTGTAGGTACAAGCCTGTAAAGCATAGCAAGGATAAGTGTACGTATCTGGAAACCATCGACATCGGCATCTGTACAGATGATAATTTTATTCCAACGAAGATTGTCCATATCAAAGGTTGATACATTTTTGTTGTGCTTTGAGTCAATTTCAACGCCACAGCCCAGTACCTTTAGAAGGTCAACTATGACGTCGCTTTTGAATATTTTTTCAAAATCCGATTTTAAACAGTTAAGTATCTTGCCTCGTACCGGCATTATAGCTTGAAATTCTGAATCTCTGCCAAGTTTACAAGAGCCGAGTGCCGAGTCACCCTCAACTATATATACTTCGCGTTTTGACACATCCTTAGTTCTACAATCAACAAACTTTTGAATACGGTTGTTAATATCAATATTACCGCTAAGCTTTTTAGCAATATTTACTCTTGCCTTTTCGGCGTGTTCACGGCTTCGTTTATTCACAAGAACCTGGGCTGCTATCTTATCAGCCTCAACCTTGTTTTCGATAAAATAAACCTCAAGCTCATGACGAAGAAATTCTGTCATTGCTTCTTGAATAAACACGTTGGTAATAGCCTTCTTAGTCTGGTTAGCGTAGCTTGTCATAGTAGAAAAAGAGTTTGATACAAGTACCAGACAATCTTTAATATCTACAAAACTTATTTTACTTTCATTTTTGTTATATTTGCTGTTTTGCTTTAAATATTTATCAATAGCATAAACGAATGCATTTGTAACAGCCTTATCAGGTGAACCTCCATGCTCCAGAAAGCTGGAGTTATGATAATACTCAAGTAAATTCACCTTATTACTAAAGCAAAATGCAACCGAAAGCTTAACCTTATATTCAGGCTTATCCTCTCTGTCACGTCCACGTTTTTCGCATTCTATATACTTAACGTCAGTAATAGCACTACCCTCTTCGATTTCTTTAACGTAGTCTACTATACCGTCTTTGTAAATATATTCAAATTCTTCAAAGCTACCATAAGAAACTTCGTTTTTTAGCTTGAATAAAAGTCCTTTATTTACAATAGCCTGCTTTTTCATTACATCCTGAAAATATTCAAGTGGAATGTTTATATCAGTAAATACATCAAGGTCAGGACGCCATTTAACACGAGTCATGGTATGTTTATAATTGTACTCTTCTTTTTTAAGTCCGCCTATATTTTCGCCTTTTTCAAAGTGAAGCTGATATTTATAACCATCTCGACACGAAATAACATCCATATATTCAGATGCATACTGAGTTGCACACGCACCAAGTCCATTAAGACCCAAGCTATACTCATAGTTTTCACCTGAATTTGTATTGTACTTACCGCCTGCATAAAGCTCACAATATACAAGCTCCCAGTTGTATCTGTTTTCTGTAGGGTTAAAATCTAACGGCACACCTCGTCCATAGTCAGTAACCTCTACGGATTTATCTAAAAATCTTCTAACCTCTATAACTGTTCCGTATCCTTCACGTGCTTCGTCAATAGCGTTTGATAATATCTCGAATACCGCATGCTGACAACCCTCAAGACCATCCGAACCAAAAATAACGGCAGGTCTTTTTCTAACTCTGTCGGCGCCTTTTAGCATAGATATACTTTCATTATCATAACTTTTCTTCGCCATTAAACATTTCACCTCTCATAGCAATTTACATATATTATTAGAATACACTATATATAGCGGATATGTCAAGTTTTTAGCACAATTTACAACATTTTTGTAATATTTCGCATTGTAACACATCAAAAAGACGGGCAAGGAAACGCACCCTATACCCGTCAACAATTAAAAACATCTGTTTTTATGCTTTCTATCACATGTATTTTTCTTTATGCAGTTGTAACATATCTCATTTTTGAGCTCCCTACCTTCAAAATAATCATCAAGATTTTGTAGCGTAGTTTCAGCAATATTAAACAGTGCCTCGTTTGTAAGATACGCCTGGTGTGATGTAACAACAACGTTTGGCATTGCAATAAGTCCAAGCAATATATCATCATCAATAATGGTAGTGGATAAATCTTCGTAAAACACATCTGCTTCTTCTTCATATACATCAAGCCCTGCTCCGCCAATTTTTTTATCCTTAATACCTTTTAATAGCTCTTCACTGTCTATTAAAGCACCGCGCGACGTATTTATAATATATACACCATCTTTCATCTTTGCAATTGATTCTTTGTTTATTATATGCTTTGTTTCCTTGGTTAAAGGGCAATGTAGTGAAATAACATCAGATACCTCGCAAAGTGTTTTAAAATCAACATATTTTATATCACTCCCTGATATTGGATATGGATCGTATGCCACAATATTCATTCCAAAACCTTTGCATATATCTATAAACACCTGTCCTATTTTCCCTGTACCAACAACACCAACAGTCTTTCCTTTAAGGTCAAAGCCGGTCAATCCGTTTAAACTAAAATTATATTCCTTTACTCTGTTGTATGAATGGTTTGTTTTTCTATTGATCATCAAAAGAAGTGTCATTGCATGCTCAGCTACAGCAAAAGGCGAATAAGCAGGTACTCTTACAATATGCACTTTCCCATAAGCAGCCTTAAAATCTATATTGTTATATCCCGCACAGCGCATTGCAAGTATATTTACGCCATTTTCATAAAGAGTGTTTATAGCAATATCATTTACAACATCATTTACAAATGCTATTGCACCATCATATCCCTTTGCCATAATGGCTGTTTTTTTGTTTAGCTTTGATTCAAAATACTCAATATCAAAGTTGTATCGTTCTTTTAATTTATCGAAATATATCTTGTCATAAGGTTTTGTGTCAAACATACATATTTTTTTCAAGCTCAACTCTCCCTAAATATTTATAATGTTATTCTTTCAAAAGATTATATTTTTATACAAAAAGCACCATCATAGTATATATGACAGTGCTTTGATTATAAAACATTTTTTAGGAAAGATTAAAGTGTTTTATATTATTTATGAAATTATTGACCGGTAGTATTTTCACCCAATGTTAGAGTTACGCTTTTTGATTTTCCCTGACGCCAAATTTTAACATCAACTGTTTTTCCAGGTGAAAATTTATTTTTAATATCGTTTATTTCTTCAACTGTTGTAACTGTTGTTCCATTAAACACTGTAATGATATCACCTATCATTATTCCGGCTCTTTCGGCAGGAGAATATTCCGAAACAGATACTACATACACACCTTCTACAAGACCATAAGCCTGAGCATCACGTTTTGTAACCGTTCTACCTGAAATACCTATAAGTGGTCTACCCTTCACATAACCAAACTTGATTAAATCTTCTATAATAGGTTTAGCTACATCAATTGGAATAGCAAATCCAAGTCCCTCAAGCTCACTTGACATAATTTTAGCAGTATTTATACCTATTACTTCACCGTAAGAATTTACAAGTGCACCGCCTGAATTTCCAGGGTTAATAGCAGCATCGGTTTGAATAAGCGTAAGAGTTTTATCTTCAAATGTAACACTTCTGTTTAGAGCACTGATAACGCCTTGTGTTACAGTACCTGCAAATTCCTGTCCAAGTGGATTTCCTATAGCAATAGCCTTTTCACCCACTCTAAGCTCGCTGCTGTTTCCAAGTGTAGCATAAGTCAAATCAGTAGCATCAATCTTAATTATAGCCAAATCAGTCTGTGCATCTCCACCAATAACTTTAGCTTCGTATTCATCACCTGTGTTAAGAGATACATTTACCTTTGTAGCACCTTCTATAACGTGATAATTTGTAACGATATATCCATCCTGTGTAAGTACTATACCTGAACCTTCGCTATCCTGTGTTGATTCGCCAAAATAACTGGTATAAGTTGTAATATTTGTAACACCAACTACTGCAGGTCCAATCAAGTCAACAATATCAGGTGTTTCCATGATTTTTCTTGAACTGCTTGTAACAGTTGTAACATCACCCGACTTATCTTCAGATGGCACTACTCCATGTAAAACTGCATTTCCTCCTTTGGGAGAATTTGCTACAAGTGCAAATCCTGATATACATATAGCCACAGCTAAAACAACAGCTAATATTGCAACCGGAAGTTTTACCGTTTTATTTTTAAACTTGTTTCTTATTTTCATTTTTGATTCATCACTATAAGTTGCGTTTCCTTCGATTGTTCCGTTAAAATGCGTTGTATTTGTCTGAAAATCATCGCTGTTCCATTTAAATTCGTCCATACTAAATCCTCCTTGTGATTTATTCTTCAATATAATCATACATAATATTTTTTAAAAGATTATGAATAATGTGTAAATTTTACTGTGGTTTAGAAAGTGAAAATGTAAATTTAGCAAATTCACCCTGGACACTCTCAGCCCATATTTTCTCGTTATGTTTATTGATAATATTTTTAACTATAAACAATCCAAGTCCTGCACCACTTGTGTCTATACCTCTTGATTCATCGGCTTTATAAAATCTATCCCATATAAAGTTGAGCTGCTCAGTACTCATTCCTATACCGGTATTTTTGATTTCAACGTATGCCTTATCACCATATTCCCACACACGAATATTTATTTTGCCGTTAAAATCGGTAAATTTAATAGCATTATGCAAAATATTGGTAACAACCTGAGTAATTGAATCGTTATCAGCATAAACGTCACACGAATCAGAATGTGTTTCAAAGGTTAAATCAATATTTTTTTCTGTGATTTGATTTTCAAATTTTATTATAACCAGTTTTATAAGCTCATTAATATTAAAAATTCTTTTATTAACTTTTAAAGTATCACTATCTATTCTTGACAAATTAAGAAGGTCAGTAACAAGCCTTGAAAGTCTTTTCGATTCAGAAAGTACAATATTTAGATATTCACTTTGTCTTTCTTCAGGAATAGTTCCATCCAATACTCCTTCAACAAAGCCAGTAATAGATGTCATAGGTGTTCTAAGTTCATGCGATACATTTGAAATAAAGCTGCTACGCATATTTTCAAGGTTATTAAGGCTGACTGCCATATTATTTATATTCTCAGCCAGTTCTCCAAGCTCGCCCTCTACATCACACGACACTCGTCTGTCAAACTTTCCTTTAGCAAACTCTTTAACAGCACTGCTCATTTCGTTTATAGGACGAACGATACGTCGTGCAATAAAATAGAATAATACAAATGCTATCACGAGTGAAGCAATCGCTGATATAAGAAAGTTAATCAGTATACTTTTAAGTGATTTATTTATCTCAGGCATAGATACACTCATAAGGACACCGCCGTATATAACATCGTTATCCTTAATTGGCTTTCCATACATTACAAATGTATCATTTCTACCTACATCACTCCAGAACCCAACCTTAGATACTTCCTCGCCTTTAAGGATATTCTGAAGGTTTTTGTTATTTTCAAGTGCTCCACTTTCGTACTGCTTTCTGTATATTCCGGACGCGTTAATTATTCTGCCATTACTATCAAAAGTAACAATTGATGCACCAATATTCATACCTATATTTTCAACCATAGAGTTAAAAAACATTCTCGCGGCAGGAAAATCACTTTGAAATGTCATAAGACCAATTTCACTTATTCTTTCAGCACTGTTTTTTAAGAGAATACGTTTTTCTGAAACGGTTGTGTTCATTATAAGTCCAAACATAAAGGCTCCAACCATAATAAAGCTGACTAAGAATATAATAAATCCGCCAAGTATTAACTTTTGAAATATTCCTTTTTTTCTCAAGAAAACACACCCCAAATTATTGTCTTACCTCGAATTTATAGCCAACTCCCCATACAGTTTTAAGCTGCCAAAATTCTTCGTAGCCTTCAAGCTTTTCTCTTAAACGTTTTACATGAACATCTACTGTTCTTGAATCGCCAAAGAAATCGTAACCCCATACTTCATCCAAAAGCTGATCACGTGTAAAAACTTTATTTGGATGATAGCATAAAAAATATAATAGTTCAAGCTCTTTAGGTGGTACGTCAAGCTGCGTTCCACCGACCTTTAGCTCATATGTATTAAGATTTATGCTTAGATTTGGAAATACAACTTCTTTTTTATCAATATCCTTTGTATCTATACGTCTTAATACCGCTTTAACTCGTGCAACAAGCTCTTTTGGATCAAATGGTTTTACAATATAATCATCTGCTCCAAGTTCAAGTCCTAAAACTTTATCAAAAGTTTCACCCTTTGCAGTAAGCATTATTACAGGGATATTGCTAGTTCTTCTTATTTCCTTTAAAATATCAATTCCGTTTAATACAGGAAGCATAATATCTAAAACTACAGCAATTGGAGGTGTTTGCTTAAAGCTATTTAACGCCTCTCTTCCGTCATTTGCAATAGTAGTAGAATATCCTTCTTTTTCAAGGTAAAGTCTGACAAGCTCACATATATTTTTATCATCATCAACTATTAAAATTCTGTTTTCTGCGCTCATTTTCGTCACCTCTGTGCATATTTATATATTATATTTTAACACAAACTAATAAAAAAATATAGTATAATTTTTGAACAATTTTAAAACATAACATTACTTTTTCAAAATATATAATAAAATTTTTTAAATTGATTAAGAGAAAAAATAAGTTAACCATAATATTGTTATGTTAACGTTTCGTTGTTTATAAAAAATAAAGCTCCAAAACTATTTAAAGTATGGAGCTTTATATACAAATTATTTAATTATATCAACGTATTTTTTGAATGCTTCTTTCCATGCTTCAGTATCGCAAGGTGTATATTCTTTAACATTAGCAGATTCTTTTATAATCTTTCTTGCTTCTTTTATATCTTTTATTTCACCAAGTGAGATAAACTGAACTGCGATATTTCCAAGAGCAGTAGCTTCAATTGGACCGGCAGTAACTAAAACATCACAAGCATTAGCTGTCATCTGACACAAGAATGGGTCTTTTGTACCGCCACCAACTATATGAATAGATTTAAAATCTTTGTTGGCTATCTTCTTAAGATTTGTAAATGCAAGACAATATTTAAGTGCAAGACTTTCGTATATACATCTTACTATCTCACCCACTGTCTGAGGAACATACTGATTTGTTCTCTCGCAATATTCCTGTATTCTTTTTGGAAGATTACCAGGCTTACCAAATTCGTGATAGTCAGGGTCAATAAAGCATTTAAATGGCTCGCATTTTCTTGCAGCCTGTTCTAGGTCATTAAAGCTTAACTCCTGTCCCTGTTTCGCCCATGCTCTTCTAGACTCCTGGATAAGCCACAATCCCATAATGTTTGTCAGGAATTTTATATTGTATCCATACGCACCTTCATTAGCATAGTTTGAACTAAATGTTTCATCAGTTATAACCGGATCTTTAAGCTCTGTACCGAAAAGTGACCATGTGCCGCAGCTAATGTATACAAAATCATCTTCTAATGATGGAACAGATACAACAGCTGAAGCAGTGTCATGCTCTCCAACTGCAACTACGTTTACAGGCTCAATACCAAGCTCTTCGCAAATATCATCTGTAAGCTGACCAACTATATCGCCGGTTTTGATAATATCACAGAATATATCTTTTGGAATATCAAACTTTTCTGCAAGTTCAAAATCCCAAGTCTTATCATAAGGATTTATAAGCTGAGATGTAGAAGCAATTGTATACTCACTCTTTTTAACGCCTGTAAGGAAATAGTTTAACAAGTCAGGCATAAATAAAAACTTGTCAGTTTTATTTATCATATCCCTTTTATATTTAACAAGGTAGTATAACTGGAACAATGTATTGAAATTCATCATCTGAATACCGGTTCTTTTATATATCTCTTCCACACAAAGAACCTCGCCGGCTTCGTCAATCATAGTATCAGTTCTTGAATCTCTATATGTAACAGGATTTCCTATAAGGTCGCCATTTTCATCAATCAAACCAAAGTCAACGCCCCATGTATCAATACCGATACTGTCAAATCCACCTGCAAGTTTTGCCTTTGTAATACCCTGTTTGATTTGGTCAAACAAATATAATACATCCCAGTATAATGTTCCTCTAACATTAACACCGTTATTTGCAAATCTGTGTATTTCTTCCATTTCAATTTTCCCGTTATCAAACGTAGCAAGTATTCCTCTTCCGCTTGATGCACCCAAGTCAAATGCAAGAACTTTTTTCATAATAAGTACCCTCCGTTACAAAAATGAAGTCTTTTATCTATTATATATCAAAAATTCAATATTGTAAATAACATTTTATGCACCTTTTAGATTAATTTTGTGAGGAATGATTTTAATATAGTCATTTATCACTTCTTCCATTATAAGCGGTGTAACATTGTTTTCTGCTAATGTTAACGCAAGTTTTCTTATAGAATCTTCCGAATACATAATATTTCTCACTTGCTTTATCTCGAGTATATCTCCCGATTTTTTTACAATCTCTATGCCGTAGCTGTGAAAAAATAAGCTTGATTTTGGTATTTCTATCTGTGATTCCAAAATAAAATATTCAAGCGAAAAATCATCTAATATTTTTTCTTTTAAAAATGTTTTTTTCATTACTAACTCCTTTATATTGTTTATAGTAACATTATACTATTGAAACAAGCTTACATCCAGATAAATATTTCGCATAAAAAAACAAGCTTCGATATATTTTTATTAAACAGATACAAAAACACATCGAAAGCTTGGATATTAAATATTAAATTGTAAAATCATGTAGAAATGTTTTTACGAGGAAGCAGTAGCATCATCAGTTTGTTCTTCTTTGATTTGTCTAGAGGCTTTAACAAGCGATATAACCAAAATTGCAATAATAGGTCCTATAATCATGCCCATAACGCCTACAAGCTTGTATCCTGTATACATAGTAAGAAGTGTTGCAAGCGGATGAAGTCCAATCTGTGAACCAACTATTTTAGGTTCTATAAGTTGTCTGGTTAAAAGAACCACAAGATATATAATAATAAGTCCAACTGCAAGCTTATAATTTGTCTGAATAACAGACACTATTGCCCAGGGCCACAAAACAGTACCTGTACCAAGTATTGGAATAACATCAATAAGCGCAATCAAAAATGCAAACAATACGGCAGTTTTTATTTCTAATATGCTAAAACCGATAAATAAAATTGTAAATACAATAGTCATTATAATAAGCTGTGCTCTTATGTATCCACCACAAGCAAGCTTTAAAGACTTTATAAATGCATACCAATGCATTTTCACCTTATCAGGCATATTACTTCTGATATACTTTGATATCTTATTTTTATCATAGCATATAAAATAAATTGATAATAAAAGTATAATAGATGAAATAAAGATGTTTGGTAGCTTAACAGCAATGTTTTTTGCAAATGTAATAGTTGCCTTTGTAGCAGGCTGTAGTATTTGCATTATATTATCTTTTAAATTTGTTTCAATTTCAGCTATAAAATCCTTTACATCGAGAGGCAAATTAAAATACAATTTATTTATCTCATTTATCCAACCTGGAAAATCATAATCAGTATAAAGCATTTGCGGAAGTTTGTCAGCAAAAGATTGAATAGCAAAAACTCCCTGATAAACCACCGTAAAAATCAAAAGCGCCAAAAGAGCTATTACTACTATCATAGTAAGAATAGTAGCGAATGCTCGTGGAAATTTAAGCTTTTTTTCAAGAAATGTCACTATAGGTGATATTACAACCGCAATTATCGAAGCAATTATAAAGGGTAATAATATTTCAAGTGCTTTAGGAAGTATGAATATTAGTATTATTATCGCAATTGCAGCACATACCAATGTAATGATATTTCTTATTTGTTTGTCTGAAAAGCCAGTCATTAGCTCACCTCACATTGGTTAATTTAAAAATTTATCCATAAGAGTATAACCTTTAGTTATTACATTACCACTCTTTTTCGCATTATCTTCTGTATAACAATCATATACATTATTTTTAATATTTGTACTGTCAAATATAATATACGGAACAGCATCTCTTGTATGTGTACGAAGTACAAGCGGTGTCGGATGGTCCGGAAGAACTAATATCTTATAATCCTCTCCCATTTTATCTAATTCTGATTTAATATATCCAACTACTTTTTCGTCAATAAGCTCAATTGATTTAACCTTGTTTTCAATCTCATGTCTATGACCGCATTCATCAGGTGCTTCCATGTGAATATATACAAAGTCGCTACCATTTTTAAGTGCTTCGATAGCTGCTTTTGCTTTGCCTTCGAAATTTGTATGTACATTTCCTGTAACTCCATCTACATCGATAGATTCCATATCGGCACAAATTGCTATACCTTTTATAAGATCAACAGCTGATATTACACTTCCCTTTATACCAAATTTTTCTTCAAAGCTTGAAAGCATCGGCTTTCTGCCCTCACCCCAAATCCATATTGAATTTGCAGGTTTAAGACCGCGTTTTATTCTGTCAATATTTACTGGATGGTCTTTTAATATATCGTAGCTTTTACGCATCATATCGGCTATTTTTTCAGCTCCATCGCCTTTTGGCATATACTCTCCTACTTTTCTTTCAAGTATATCGTGAGGAGGTGTCAAAACAACATTATCAGACCCCTTATGCCATACAAGAGCATGACGATAACTTACTCCACCATAAAACTTTAATATTTCATCACCAAATGCTTCGTCGATAGCTTTTATAAGCTCCCTCGATTCTGCAGTAGTTATTTCATCTGCACTATGGTCGATAATAGTTTTCTCATCGTAATTTTCCTCGTCTGTAACGGTTACAACATTACATCTGAATACTATGTCATCGTCAAGAATATTTATGCCCATACTTACTGCTTCAAGCGGTGAACGGCCTGAATAATATTTAAGCGGGTCGTATCCCATTGCTGCAAGATTGGCAACATCACTTCCCGGACTTAATTCTTCAGGAACAGTATGTACAAGTCCTATCTCACCGTTTTCACACAAAAAATCTATATTAGGCTTATGTGCACATTCCAGTGGTGTTTTATTACCAAGTTCTTCCACCTTATAATCTGCCATACCATCTCCAAGAACAACTATATATTTCATAATATTATTTCTCCTTATTTCAATATTAACTTATATTAATTATGCATCAAAATCTAATAAAAATCTACCCTTTTTTGAAAAAAAGTAATAATTTTTCAAAAATATATGTACATAATCCAAAAAACGTGATAAAATATATTAATAAAATTACTAATAAGGGGTGTTTTTATGATACTTGTAACAGGCGGTGCAGGTTTTATAGGAAGTCATACTTGCGTTGAACTATTAGACGCAGGCTACGACATTGCTATAATTGATAATTTTTCCAATTCAAAACCTGAATCTCTAAACAGAATAAGAAAAATTACAGGTAAAGATTTTAAATTTTATGAAGCTGATCTTCTTGACAGAGAAGCGGTAGAAAAGATTTTCGATGAAAATGATATCGAGGCAGTAATTCACTTTGCCGGTCTTAAAGCAGTTGGTGAATCTGTAAGTATTCCGATAAGATATTATCACAATAACATCACAAGCACTCTTATACTTTGTGACGTTATGAAAGAACATGGCGTTAAGAAAATAGTATTTAGCTCTTCTGCTACTGTATATGGCAACCCTCATACAGTACCTATAAAAGAGGACTTCCCGCTATCTACTACAAATCCTTACGGAAGCACAAAGCTAATGATAGAAAATATCCTAAGAGATTTATACATATCAGATAATGAATGGAGTATTGCTCTTCTTAGATATTTCAACCCTATCGGTGCTCATAAAAGTGGCCTTATAGGTGAAGACCCTAACGGTATTCCAAATAACCTTGTTCCGTACGTAGCTCAGGTAGCACTTGGAAAGCTTGAAAAATTGAGCGTATTTGGTGATGACTACCCAACAAAAGATGGTACAGGCGTTAGAGATTTTATCCACGTTGTTGACCTTAGCCTTGGTCATCTAAAGGCACTTGAAAAAGTAATGTCTACAACAGGTGTTGATGCATATAACCTTGGTACAGGAAATGGCTACAGCGTTTTGGAAATAGTAAAAGCTTACGAAAAAGCCAGTGGTCAGAAAGTAAACTATGTTATCGCACCAAGACGTCCTGGTGATATTGCTGAATGTTATGCAGACCCTGCTAAATCTAAAAAAGAACTTGGTTGGGAAGCTACAATGGGTGTTGAAGAGATGTGTGCTGATTCATGGAACTTTACTAAGAACAATCCAAACGGACTATAATTTTTAAAAATATATCCCACAATACATTAAGTGTTGTGGGATTTTTTTATGTGAAAATTGAATTTTTTGCATTTTAATAATTCATTTAGTAAATGTATATAAATATAGCGCATTGAACGATTTTCAATGCGCTATACATAAAAAATAGGGTGGAAAGTAGATTATTCTACTAAATCTGAAATATTCGGAATATTTTCTCTATCGCTGTTTGAAAGCGGTATCATATCTAATAGGTTTGACCACAAATATACTCTTACATAAGTTCCGCTAATGGCATCGGTACCTGTATATGTCTGAAGGTCAAGGTTTTCATTAAATGCCATATCGTAATCTACCGGAGTTGCAGCGATTAACTTATCGTTTATATCATAAGTAGCAATGATTAGTTTTGCTTTAGTTGTATCAGCAAGTATGTTTTTAATAGAAAGAGAAAGAATATTTTCGTCATCCATAGTTGGAGTAACTTCCACTAACTCCTCAGTTGTTCTTGCCACTACCCTATTTGCGCTAACAGTGTTGCTGCCTACTTTTACTAAAAATACATCATTAGCAGATACATCGTCAGCTTTGAATTTAAAGTTATATGTTCCGTCAGATGCGATAGTACATTCACCAATGTATTTTGTATTTTCAAAATCATTAAACGAAGTATTTGGCGCCAACACTATTGTAGCTTTTTCGCCTGCATGGGTTTCACCTGCATTACCCGAAATATTCACTACCTTACCATAGTATTTAACTATGGTATTTCCTGCTACTATGGTAGAATTATCCTCATCTTCATCATCTTGTGCAGAAACGATATAACGTGCAACAGTATTAGCATATGAATTGTCTTCAGTTTTAACTATTTTTGCTTTTACACTTTTATTTGCAGTTACAACAGTATAAGTATTACCTTCTGCAAGTTCCGTGCCAGACAAATCATACCACTTTACAGTATAACCTTCAGGAACATCCTCACCGTTAAGCTTTGCTGTAAGAACAGTACCTTCGTTTATTACGCCTTCTTCATCGCTTGAAGAAATGGTAAACTCACCTTCAAACGCTTCTTCGTCACTTGCTACTTTAAGAATATTTTCGCCACGAGGAATCCATTTGTTTTCCGAAAAATCTCTTGATTTTATTAAAATAACATCATCATATACTTCTACAACTCTTCCCTCAGCAACAGTCCGTCCAGAACCCGAAGGATTAATTGTATCTTTCATAGAAGCGGTATCTATAAAGTTGTTTCCGCTTTCAGGGTCATCTATAAGAGTTGTTAAATAGTCTGAATTAAGATCCATATGGACATGGCTTGTTATAACAGTCACAGACGGATGTCTTTCAAGTATATCGTCGATATTAAAAGGCTCAGAACCCGTTGTATCCACAGATAACTTACCTGCATACGGCATATGTGTAAACAAAAATGTTGGCTGACCGCTTTTCTCATACATACTAATTTTTTCTTCAAGCCATGCCTTACGCGCATCTGTTAACTGTACACCTCTGTTATAGTAAGGTGTCGCAAAGAAAATATAGTGATGTCCGCCAATAGTAGTTTCGTATGACCAAGGGTCGTCGTGTTCGAATGTCAATCCAAAATCTTTTTCCAGCTTTTCAAATCTGTAAGCCATAGCCTTTTCACATTCCTGGTATGTGCTTGTTCCGTTTGAATATGTAAGTGTATCGTGATTTCCGTTTGCATAATATACAGGAAAATCTACGTTGTACTCTTCGAAGAATTGTTCTGCCATAGCATATTCATAATTTTTTGCAGTATCAGCAATATCGCCGTTTATTATCATACCTTTAAATTTATTGCCATAAATGTCAGAAACCGCTACAGCACCCTGAACAGCTTTTCTTGTAACTGAAGTTGGAAGAGCAGACTGTTTTCTGAAATGTATATCCGAACCCCAAATCATAGAATATTTAAGGTCGCCCGATGTAAGATTAAGTCTTTTTTCTCCGGGTATTTCTACGCTTAATTTCCTTGTTGCATCAGCGGTAACAACATCTGCTATAAGGTGTGTAGCATCGTTTGGAATAGCAAGGCTTCCTGAAAGTACGCAGGTAAATGTTTCGCCTATATATTTAAGCTTTGTATCTTTACCGGTTTCGCTTTTACCAGTGGTTGGGCCAGCTACTGTATAATATTTAAGATTGTAATAGTCATCTAAAATCTCAGCAGAATTTTTACCCCAATAAATATTGATGTTTGTAATAGCAGACTGAAGCTCACTGGTAACTCCTGTAATAGTTATAGTACCGTCTGCAGTGCCTTTAGTGTCGTTTTCAAATGTGTATGTAAGTTCCAATCCATCCAGTGAGGTAGCGGATACAGTTATACAAGAAAACATTGATATTATCATTGTAAGTGCGATTATGCACGAAATAATTTTATTCATTTTCATTTATATCCCCTCCCCTTATTTAAGTTCGTAAACTGCAGTAAGTTTATTTAGTGTATCAGCCGAATCAAAGAAATACACCTTTATTTTTAAATCTTTTGCAGTACTGTTTGTAGTATCAAATAGTTTTACAGCGCCTTCATATACATCGGCAGAGCTGATTGTCTTTACATCTGTCATTTCATAATCCTCGTAAAGTGCTGCAACAACAACGTGACTATTTAAAACAGCGATTGGATGAGCAAAATATACAGGACCTTTAACCATTTCCTTTATAGCACTTACGCCGTTATCTTTGTAGAATACACCTGTATATGATGTCGCGTCGCCGCCGATTGTTTCAGTAACTGTTGCATCTACTTTTATATATTTAAGTGCCTGTCCGTATGGCGCAATATAACTTGTGAAATCATATGGCTGAGCATCGTTGTATGTAGGCATTGTATATGTTTTTACTTTATTTGATGATCTATTACATGTAACAGAAACATCTATATCTACCGAACCGTCTGATTTTTTCTTCATTGTAATATTGTATGTTAAAAGATTATTATTTACATACCAGTCAGTCGATGTAGGAACAGATGCAAGTACGGTTCCTGTACCACTCGAATTATATTTAATCAATTCATATCTGTCATTTGTATCGTTATATCCGTTATATACTTTTATAGCATAACCTGATTTATTATAGTTTTTAGCATATCCCCAGTAGAAGAACGCATGGCTGCTACCGCGTAAAGTCTGCGATTCAATCGAATACTGCTCTGCGTTGGTCAGTTCAGGAACATATACTGTAGCAATTGTAGTTGAATTATATGTTGCTGTTCCATTTGAAAATGTTGAACCAGAAGGAAGTGTTATACCATATTTTGATTTAACACCGCTAACGGTATCATCCGCAGTAAACTTTGCATCAAGAAGGTCTTTTTTATAAGAAACGGTTTCAACATCATCCCCTTCAGATGCAAGCGACCAGGCTTTAAGTGAATAAAGATTTGAATTTCCTGCACCGCTTACAACCAAAAGGCCTGAACGTTCAAACGGTGTTTCATCAACTGCATCAAAAGTATATGAATTTGAACCATCGCTTAAGTAGATATTCATATTAAGCTTACCATCTGTTTTTTTCATTGACAGTCTGTATGTAAGCGTAACACTGTTTGGTATGTATACTTTTCCGTAAGTACCATTGTATATCTCAACAGGGTCTTTACCCGACTCATATTTCTTTATAATAACTTTGTTCATATTTGTATCCGCATATGAACGATAAGCTATCATTTCATAATAATTATTTTCGTTAAAGTAATTAAACTTAACAACGTGATATGTAGTTGCTTTTGATGCCTTAAACTCTACCGCATAGTCACCTTCAAAGAACTTTCCGGCAGGTTTATATACAAATGAAGCTGTACTGCCTGTGCCATTGAACTTTACAGATTTGGTGCCGACAGTTGCGCCTGCGTAATTGAATGTAAAGCCCTCATCTGCAAGCTTTTCCAATGTATCCTCTGCTGAAAAAGTCTTTTCATATCTCCAGCTATTTACTGTAACCTTATTTTTTGATTTAACAAGCTTCATATTAAACAGTGTAAATGCTCCCGCGGACTTTGCCTCAATTCCAAATACACCGTTAAGATTTGTAACAACACCATCTTCAGGAGTATAAGTGATTACTTTTGCATTTACAGAGTTTTTTACTGTAAGAGTATTTGTAGCTTTAACATAATTTACTGTAATGGTGTTGTCCTGATTTTTTGCATCAAGTTCAACATAAGCAACTGCGTTATTTACATCATCTATTGAAAAGTCTGTGTCTTTATAAAGCGCAAGTGTTTTTGTGTTCTCACTGTATGCTAACACATAACCTTTGGAATTTACCTTATCATAAGCAAGATAAACATAATAGCCTTTGGATGAACAGCTTTGCTTTGTTGTAAAGGTCCACCCGGGAGTATCGGAAACATCATAGTTTCCCTTGGTGATAACAGAGCGTTCACCGCCATTTGCAATCATAAAATATTCCATATAGCTCCAGTCTGAGCCTGCAACCTCAAAATCAGCAAGGTCAGATGCACCAGAATGTCCACCGAAACTTTGGTCGAATACTACCTGTGTTGTACCATCAAATACAATTGGCGATGCCGCATAAGCACCTGTAATTGAAAAAGTACTAACAAGCAACATTATAACCAACGAAAGTGATAAAGATTTTTTTAATTTCATTATGTTTTCTCCTTTACATAATTATATATGTTATAATTTTAAC
>JAZQHR010000095.1:0-2870 GCA_045540695.1 Clostridia bacterium
GAACATCCCTATGCTGTACAAAGCAAATGAGCTAAACGGCGACGACAGATTTAAGAGTATAGCTATGCGTCACGCGGACACTACCATAGACCATCACATAAGACCTGACGGAAGCGTTCACCACATAGTAGAACACAACCATAAAACAGGTGAAATAACCGGTTATCGCGGTGGTCAGGGATATGCAGAAGGCTCATCGTGGTCAAGAGGTCAGGCATGGGCGATTTACGGTTATGCGCTTTCATATATTCACACAAAAGAAGAGCGATATCTCGACACGGCAAAAAAAGTTGCACACTATTTCATAGCAAACCTTGCTGATAGTGATTATTTACCACTTGTTGATTTCAGAAGTCCTGACGAGCCTGTACTTTACGACAGTACCGCAGGTGCGTGTGCAGCGTGTGGACTTATTGAAATTGCAAAAAATGTACCTGAGCACGAGAAAAAGATATATATAAATGCAGCTATAAGACTACTTAAAGCATTGGAAGAAAACTTCTGCGACTGGACAGAAGGCGAAGATTCTATCCTTCAATACGGCACAGAAGCTTATAACTGGGGAATTAACATGCCTATTATATATGGTGATTTCTTCTTTGCGGAGGCTATACTAAAGCTTAAAGGAAATGATTTCTTAGCTTGGTAATTACAGGAGATGAATTTATGAAAAAATGTTATGGTGTAGATGTAGATAAACAACGAAAGTTACTTTTGGAAAGCGAAGCAGCAAAGCCGATTATTGATGAAATTATAGGCTTGGCTGATAGTGCGTTAGACAGAGAATATCCGGTTTTAAAAATGAGTGATTATATGACTTGCTATACAACCGGAAATTTAGGTAAATTTAATCAGCCGTATTTCCAAAGGAAAAATGACCTTTCGTTTGTTTCCATTGCATACTGGTTTACAGACGATGAGAAATATAAACAACTCCTTATCGACCTTATATTTATGATATGTGATGAATTTACGTGGTGTTTGCCTGAGCATGTGTTTATGGATACCAATCCGTCAACCGAAAAAATAGTTACCCAGGTAGACTTGTTTCAATCGGAAACCGCGCGTCTTCTTACGGATGTAATTATAACTTTAGGTGATCGCCTTCCTTATTACGTAAGACAGCGAATAGAATATGAAATAAAACGAAGAATAATCGCTCCGCTTCTTACAAGAGAAGATTTCGCTTGGCAAAATGGTGTAAAAACCAATTGGGCGGCAGTTTGCGCAGGCGGTTGCCTGCTTGCAATTTTAGAATTTGGAACAGAAGACGAAATTAAAAGCATATTGCCTGGACTTTACAGAGCTATTGATAATTATCTGTTGGGATTTAACGACGACGGATGTTGTCTTGAAGGATACGCATACTGGAATTACGGATTTGGATATTTCCTTATCTTTGCAAAAGCGATTTTTGACTATACAAGCGGTAAGGTAAACTATTTTGAAAATGAAAAAGTAAGAAATATTGCACTGTTTCCACAGAAAGTGCGTATGAGTAAAAATAAAATTGTTTCCTTCTCGGACGGACAATCGAAATATTCATTAAGCCTTGGTGCAACTTGTCTTTTAAAATCTATTTACAAAGATGATGTAATTCTACCAAAGCTGGATGTTCCGATAAATTATGGAAATATCTTTTCGATGAAAGAGTTTTTGTGGTTTGATACAGACTACAAAGCTGATGCAGAAAGATTCGAAACTGCCTTTTTTGACAAGTCCGAGTGGTATATTAAAAAAACACCGAAATTCAGCTTTGCGGCAAAAGGCGGTCACAACGACGAACCTCACAACCACAATGACATAGGTAGCTTTATGATTACTGTAGGTGATGAGATACCGCTTACGGACCTAGGGTGCGCAGAATATGTAAATGGAACATTTGACCCTGACAAAAGATATACATTTTTGGTAAACTCATCAAGAGGACACAGCGTACCTATTATAAATGGAAAATACCAAACAGAAGGCGAAGAATATTTAGCCAAAAATGTAAAGGCAGACGACAACTCCTTCTCACTTGACATAGAAGGTGCTTATGAGAAAGGTATAATAAATAAAATTCACAGAGAATTCAATATAACTGAAAGTAGCGTTATTTTAACCGATACTTTTGATTATTCCGACAAAACCGAAAGCATATGCGAACGTTTTGTGACCTTGGTGGAACCAATGGTTTGCGAAGGATACATTGATTTAGGTACAGCAGATTTATTTTTTGACAAGGAAAAATACTCTGTTTCAGTCAGTGTTGATTCCTACAGGTCACATGGTTATGATGCAAAAGATGTACCGACATATCTCATTGATTTTGAATTCATCGATAAAACCGAAACGAAATTTGAAATCGAAATAAAGATAAAGGAGGTATAATCTTGATAGAACTTAAGATAGTAAGCAAAGATGGCGAAATTAAGTTTTCTGAAAAAGGAACTTCTATTGATTGTGTATACAATGGCGAATATCAGCCTGGAGATAAAATCATTATCACCAAAAAAGATATGGACTTTATTACCCTTCAGCTTGATAGCACTCTTGCCGAAAGCATAGTCTACGCCCCAACATCGACTATAGAATTTGAGATACCATATGGCGAATTAAAACGCGGTTATGACAACGAAGCATTTGCAGGAACAAGCCACCATATAAAAGTAAGTGAGCCTTCTGACGATGCTACATACGCGGTTCGTAATATCGCTTTAAATTCTCACGACAAACGCGGTAAGAGTAAAATTTTCCCACACGCGTATGCAAATCTTGTAACTCGTGATGAAGTATGCTTTTTCGAGAGAAATGCAATAGACGGAATCACTTCAAACGAAGGGCACGGCGATTACCCGTATCATTCGTGGGCAGGCGGTGCAAGAGAA
>JAZQHR010000096.1:0-42364 GCA_045540695.1 Clostridia bacterium
AAACTGCGAAACCACAAGCACCTCTCCGTCAATCTGGTCAATGCTTAAATTTGTTTTACCTTCACTATCCTCAAATATTCTGAGCCTTGATATTTTTTCTATCATTTTATCAGCTATTTCAATGGTATCATCATTTGATACTCCCAAAAGCAAAAGATATCCCTTTCCAATCTTACCGTTGGTTTTACCATCTATGTCTACCCTTGCATCTAACACTCTTTGTAGAACAATCTTCACTTGTATCACCTCAAAATAATTTGTTTTTTTATGAAATATTGTAAAAGCCAGCCGCAAAACGACTGGCTTATTAACAATTATTAATTTTTACATAAACTTATTTAATTGCAATTATAGCAAAATAAATTGTATGCATTATTTGCACATTCTATCAACCATATTAAAGAACTCTTCTGTGCTAGTCAAACCATCTCTGTTAACTCTACCAAGAGCTATCTTTTTATCAACGATTCTATTTGTTCTAAAATCAGTTGATACAAAATATTTATAACCTGCCATTTTTAATTTCTGAAGTGTTACAGGATCATACTGACCATATGGGAATGAAAATGTTACAGGTGTAATTCCAGTGTATTCTGTAATAGCCTTGTTATTTTTCTGAATATCGGCTAGTGCATCTTCAAAATATATGTGGTATGTAGAATATATTTCATCTCTAGTCTGTTCATGAAGTGAATATGTATGGTTACCTATTTCTGCATATCCGCTATCCTGTAAAGCTTTGATTTCTTCCCAAGTACAGTATTCAGGATGCATACTATCAATTAATTCACCGCAAATATAGAAGTTCACTTTGTAACCATATTCAAGCATTAAAGGAAGAACGTGTGTGTATATTCCCTTATATCCATCATCAAATGTTATGATAATAGGGTTTGGATTTGCTCTGAAAAATTCTGCTATTTTTTTGTAATTATCACCAACAAATTTTTCTTTTTCAAGTTTAACCAAATCATAATATTCGTGTACTGTAATAGGAGTATATCCTCTTTCTTTAATCTCTGCAAAATCAGCAGCAAGCATATCACCTGTTATAACCCAATCAGTAACTTCATCAGGATTATCTGTTACCTTATGGTACATTAATGCAGGTATATCCTTTTGAGCAGCTTTGTATGCTTCTATATACATTAAACCATCAAATCCATATGCAAGCGCACTTGTTCCAAAGCTAAACATCATAAGCATAGCAAGTGTCAATGCAACTATTTTTTTCAACATTATATAATCACCATTTTCTTAGTATTTATTTTATATAGTTTCCCTTTGTACATAAAAATGTCAAATGAAAACTATATTATTTTCTTTTTTAAGTATCGCGTAACACAATATTTTTATTAGTCTATTGTGTAACATATTTGTATATATCTTTTTAAAAGCATAATAAATGAAAATACATTTGCTTAATTATTTTTTATAAAAAAGGGGAGCTATAAAAGCTCCCCTCAAGAATCAATCTTAATTATTTCTCTACGTTATAAGCAGTTTTAGTGATGATATCATCTAACTGAATTGCCCATGCATCGTAGTGTCCTGGGTAAAGTTCTGCAGGAAGGATAACATTTACTCTGTTACCAGAGATAATGAAATCATAACCTGTATTTTCAAGAGCCCATTCAAGTTCAGTTCTGTTAGTAGTATCCTCAAGGATTACAGTAAGAACTCTTGGCTGACCAAGTTCCTGAGAAACTGAAGGAACATCGTTTGCGAACTTACCAGTTGAACGATATACACCAGTCTCTAGACCATCAACAAACTTCTGTTCGTAGATTTCGTATGGATATTCAGCTTCAGCGAAAGCTATCTTCCACTCAATCTTAGGATCTGCACAACCGCCTGTATATCTCCAGATATAAGGAAGTTTAGATTTACCAGGCTGAGTAGAAACTTTTACGAATCTGATTTCATACTGATCATCTTCTGGAAGCATATCAATTTTAGCGTGAACTTTTTCAAGTAGGTAGTTTTCTACAACTTTGTAGTCAACTTTTTCATCAACTTTCTTAACAGCTTCTGTATCGAAAGGTTTGATTACATAGTCGATCTTAGAAGAACTTTCGTAGCCAACCTGTTCAACAGCTTTTTCGATCATGTGTACTTCATCAGCATAATCCTGTTTAACTTCTACAACTTCTTCTTTCTTAACATCATAACCAACTATGTCAACTTCGCTACCGTCCATTGGAACGCCATTGATGTAAAGAACCTGGTAGTATCTGTAAGGAGCTACCTTTTCATAACCAACAGTTCTCCATTCGATAGTAGCATGAGCATCTTCATACTCAAGACCAAGATGTTTCATAACATCGTTCTGAGCAACATATTTCTCATCATAAATTACAGCGTTGTTATATTTGTCTTCGTCTTCGTAATCGTTAACTGGAATACGGTTGTCAGATACTAGAGTATCATCATACCAATCAGGGTTTGAACCATCTACGATTCTATCAAATGGGAAGAAAGACATTTCACCACCAGTAGCGTAATCAGGACCAGTAAGTTCTAGCCAGCTTACATTATTGATAGAATGTTCAAATACTTCATAAGCATCTTTAGCTTTACCCTTCACGAAATCGTCAGTGAAGATTAAGTTACCTTCAGCATCAACACCATCAATGATCTTTGAATAGTAATCATTTTTAAGATCTTCTAGAACGTTCCAAGTAAAATCGATCTTCTGATCGTTGTTACCATAAACGTGTGAGTAGTCAGCAACTGAGTCTTCATCGATTTTAACGTATTTGTCAAAACCTTTGTTTATCCACTCTTTAGCTACTGGAGCACTCTTGTAATCTGTTTTTAAAACAGTTGTTGGTTCATAAGAACCTGTGAAATCAGAGTAAAGTCTGTTGTATGTGAAGTAAGGAACTTTTGATTCCCAGAATTCTGGAACTTCTTTAGTATTTACTTCAGCGTATTCACCATCAAATCTTGTGAAACCAGTTTCCTGATCATCTAGAACAAGAGTTTCGATAGCTCTGTGCGGATATTCAGCCTCGTAGAAAGCAAGTTTCCACTCAACTTTGTCTGCACTGCCGTTACGTACAACGCGATCTTTCTCAGGACACATATAAAGTTTGCCGTATTCACCATTGATATCAGGAATCTGGTCAAAAGCTATAAATGTGTCGTTTGCGCAAGCAAATGCGTTAATTGAAGATGCTAGCATAGCTGTAGCCATAACTAGAGCTCCAATTTTTTTGAATGACTTCATTGTAATTCCTCCTAAAAAAATATTTTACGTAAATGAATTATATACCATATTTTGACGTTTGTCAACAACTTTTAGTTAAAAAAATTCTCAATTTTTGAAAAAACAGTGTTTTTTGTTTATAATATCCATATAACCACCTCTTTTTTTGCTTAATATGAGCAAAAAACTGGTTCAAATGCCCGTCGTAGCTAGGTTTTTGTAACACAACTGAAACATTACTGAAGTATTATTGAAACATTTCTACACCTTAATTTTCAAAAGCTGATAATCAACCAAATCGACAATCGTCAAAAAACTATATATTGTGGTTGGTTATTTACGTAAATTTTTCATTCTCAACTATAATATACCATATTTATTTAAATAGTTCAATATATTATTTAAAATATCTTATAAAAATTTCAAAGGGTTCGAATCCCTTCCATTTATGCAAAAAGCAGATACCCTTCGGATATCTGCTTTTTTGGTACGCCCAGAGGGATATTGTTGCTTCGCACCAATTCTGCTCGCCGACCGCTCGCTTCGCTCCGGTACCCGTCTTCGCACCACTCCGCTATAAAACAGTCCACCGGACTGTTTTCCTTTACGCTTCGTGCCCTCTCAGGGTTCGAATCCCTTCCATTTATGCAAAAAAGCAGATACCCTTCGGATATCTGCTTTTTTGGTACGCCCAGAGGGATTCGAACCCCCGATCTTTCGGTTCGTAGCCGAACACTCTATCCAGCTGAGCTATGGGCGCATATTTATTTTTTCACAACACGAAAGTTATTATATCACACAAATTACAAAAAAGCAAATACTTTTTGAAAAAAATTTCTAAAATTATATTGCTATCATTTTTTCTTTATGTTAAAATAATTACTACATCAAACAAAGGAGATAATAATTATGAAAACATCCCGCATGATTAAAATATCCATTCTTGCCGCACTAACGTTTGTTCTTACGCGTTTTACTGCGATACCTATTCCCGGTACTCAAGGATATATTCACCTCGGCGATACCGTAATATATATTACAGCGGTTATTTTTGGTAGCATACCCGCTGCGCTTGTAGGTGCAATCGGTGGTGCATTATCAGATGCTACATATTCAGCAATATGGATAATTCCTACACTTATTATAAAAGGAATAATGGGCTTTGTTTGCGGAAAGCTATCCAATCACCAAAAATGGACTTGTATAAGAAATATCGTTTCTATGATTATCGCAGGTGTTATTATGTCGATACTCTACTCGGTAGCAAATGGTTTTTTATATAAAAACTGGATTACAGCTTTCGCAAGCACTCCGTTTGATATTATTCAGTTTGTATCAGGTACAATAGTATCAAACATCTTACTAGCATTACTTTCAAAATCCAACCTAAAAGACAAGCTATCAAAATAAAATTTATGTAAAAAAGGATGTGCTAAGCACATCCTTTTATTTTTTATTGTTTTTATCAACCCGGAGGCCATCCAAGATTTCTTCCGCCAAGTAGATGGAAATGAATATGACCTACAGTCTGTCCGCCGTCTTTTCCGCAGTTGTTCACTATTCTAAATCCATTTTCAGCTATGCCAAGGTCCCTGGCAAGCTTTGAAGCTACTGCAAATATGTGTCCTACAATCTCTGCATTTTCATCATTTATATCAAGTGCTGATGAATAATGCTCCTTTGGTATTATAAGCACATGCACAGGCGCTTCAGGGCTTATGTCCTTAAACGCAAGCACTTTGTCGTCTTCGTATACAACTTCGGAAGGTATTTCTTTTTTTGCTATAGCACAAAATAAGCAATCCATAGTTATTCTCCTATTATCCCAACTGTTCTTTAACTAGTTCATAAATCTTTTCAGTAGCTGCCTTGATGCCGGATGCATCTTTACCGCCTGCCTGTGCCGAGTCTGGCTTACCGCCACCGTTACCTCCAACTAGTGCAGAAAGTTCTTTTACTATCTTACCACAGTGGATACCTTTATCAACTGCAGACTTAGAAGCTACACAAAGCATTGTAACCTTGCCTTCACCGCTTGTGATAAATAATCCAACACTGTCAGCTACTTTATCCTTCATAGCGTCGCCCATATTTCTAAGTGTGTTTATATCCGCGCCGTCTATAGCTGATGCGATAACCTTTACACCGTTTACATCTACTGCGTTAGATGCCATATCGTCAAGGCTTGATGCAGCCGCTTTCGCTTTAAGTGCAGAAAGCTCTGCCTGAACATTCTTAAGTTCTGCGTAAAGTGAGTTTACTTTATTAACTGCCTCTGTTGGTGCTGCCCTAAGTGCAGATGATACTTCATCTATCATATTTTCTTTTTCGTAAATGTAATTTATTACATTCTGACCAGTGATAGCCTCTATTCTTCTTACGCCTGCAGCTATACCAGCTTCAGCAAGTATCTTGAACGCACCGATGTTACCAGTATTTTTAACATGTGTACCACCGCAAAGCTCAACTGAGAAGTCACCCATTTTAACTACTCTTACTTCATTTCCGTACTTTTCGCCAAATAGTGCCATAGCACCAAGCTTTTTAGCTTCATCTATCGGCATAACAGAGCAATTTACATCAAAAGACGCCTGAATGCTTTCGTTTACAATCTTTTCAACCTCTATAATCTGCTCTTTTGTAAGTGCTTCAAAGTGTGAGAAGTCAAAACGTAGTCTTTCGTTATTTACGTATGAACCCGCCTGCTCAACGTGGTCGCCAAGCACCATTCTAAGTGCCTTTTGTAGAAGGTGAGTAGCAGAGTGGTTTTTCTCTGTGTACGCTCTTCTCTTCGAGCATACTTCGCATTTAACGCTATCGCCAACCTTAATGATACCCTCTACAACCTCGCACGCGTGAACGAACTTGCCATCGCCCATCTTCTTACAATCGTTAACTTTTAGCTTAACGTCATCAGCAGTGATAACACCTCTATCACCTGTCTGGCCACCGCTCTCACCGTAGAATGAAGTCTTATCAAGAAGTAGCATTACTTCGCCAACCTCATCGTCAGCAGCATTCTGTAAATCGCCGTCGTAGAATATACCAAGTACTTTGGCATCGTTAGTTAAACCTTCATATCCAACAAACTCTGTGTTTGGAATGTTCTTTATAGCATCTAAAAGCTCGTCCTTCCACGCAAAGTCGCCTGCGCCAAGTCTGTTTTCTCTTGCACGAACCTTCTGCTCGTTTAAGCACTTGTCAAATGCTTCTCTGTCAACCTTAAGTCCCTTTTCTTCAAGGATTTCTACTGTAAGGTCAATAGGGAAACCATAAGTGTCTGATAGTTTAAACGCATCTTCACCTAAAAGTGTGTCCTTGCCCTCTTTTGTAAGAGTTTCAATATGACCATTTAGTATGCTAAGTCCGTCATTTATAGTCTTTGAGAAACGAATTTCCTCAAGCTCAATCATTTTCTTGATGTAGTCCGCCTTGTCAACAAGCTCAGGATAAGCATTTGCATTTTCGTCGATTACTGTCTGGCAAACTTTGTATAGGAATGGTTCTTCGATACCAAGAAGCTTTCCGTGTCTTGCAGCACGTCTAAGAAGACGTCTTAGTACATAGCCTCTTCCTTCGTTGCTTATCTGCACACCGTCAGAAATCATAAATGTAGTACTTCTAATGTGGTCAGTGATAACACGAAGTGAAACGTCTGTCTTGTAATCGTCGCCATATTTAACGCCTGCAATCTCTATAACTTTGCCCATTATGTTTTTAACAGTGTCAACCTCGAAAATGTTATTTACACTCTGCATAATGCAAGCAAGTCTTTCAAGACCCATACCAGTGTCAATGTTTGGCTTTGCAAGGCGGTTATAGTTTCCATCCTCGTCTTTGTCAAACTGGGTAAATACAAGGTTCCAGAACTCAACGTATCTGTCGCAATCGCAACCAAGCTTACAGTCAGGCTTACCGCATCCTGCCTCTTCACCTCTGTCAAAATGAAGCTCCGAGCAAGGACCGCAAGGACCTGTACCAATCTCCCAGAAGTTGTCCTCTTTACCCATTCTTACGATTCTGTCAGGAGATACGCCAACCTCTTTTGTCCATATATCAAATGCTTCATCATCGTCAAGGTATATAGTAACCCAAAGCTTGTCCACAGGAAGTTCCATAACCTCTGTAGCAAATTCCCACGCCCATTTAGTAGCCTCGTGCTTGAAGTAATCACCAAATGAGAAGTTACCAAGCATTTCGAAGTATGTACCATGACGTGCAGTCTTACCAACGCTTTCGATATCAGGTGTTCTGATACATTTCTGGCAGGTAGTTACTCTTTCTCTTGGAGGAGTTTCCTGACCCAAGAAATATGGTTTTAGCGGAGCCATACCTGCATTTATCAAAAGAAGACTCTTATCGTTCTGCGGAACTAGAGGGAAACTTGGCAATCTCAAATGTCCCTTGCTTTCATAGAAAGACAAGAATTTTTCTCTTATTTCATTAAGACCCATGTACTGCATAATCTTACTCCTTTTTTGTCATAATATACTTACTATATCATACACCATAAACATTTATTTTGTCAATAAAATAAGGACTTTTTCTAATGAAAAAGTCCTTTAAAATCATATAATGAGATTATCTCTGCACTCTACCCGAGCCGTCACCGCCAACAAGGTTTTCTACATCAGCACGTGATACAAGGTTAAAGTCACCAGGAATAGTGTGCTTAAGCGCAGATGCCGCTACACCAAATTCAAGAGCGTCTTTAAAGTTTTTGCCATCAAGCATACCGCAGATAACACCGCCTGCAAATGAGTCGCCGCCGCCTACTCTGTCTACTATTCTTACGTTGTACTTTTTAGAATGGTAAAATTCCTTTGTATCCCTTGAGTAGATGCAAGCTGACCAGCCGTTGTCTGATGCTGAATAGCTTTCACGAAGTGAGCTTATAACATATTTGAAATTGAATTTTGCAACCATCTGCTCGAATATGTCCTTGTATCCTGCAAGCTCAAGCTCACCCGATGTAACGTCTGTGTTACCAGGTTTAAAACCAAGCACCTTCTCAGCATCTTCTTCGTTACCTATACAAACGTCTACATACTGCATAAGGTTAGTCATAACCTTTTGAGCTTTCTCGCTTGACCAAAGCTTCTTACGGAAGTTAAGGTCTACAGACACTGTAACGCCTTTTGCCTTTGCAGCCTTTAGAGCAGCCTCTGTAAGCTCTGCAGCCTTGTCTGATACTGCAGGAGTGATGCCTGTAAAGTGGAACCAGTCTGCTCCTTCAAATATTTTATCAAAATCAAAGTCTGCAATCTCTGCAGTAGAAATTGACGAATGTGCTCTGTCGTACACTACGTTTGATGCACGCATTGATGCACCTGTTTCAAGGAAATATATACCCAGTCTTTCACCGCCAACTGCAATGTTGTCAGTTTTTACGTTCATCTTTCTAAGTGCCGCAACTGCACACTCACCGATAGGGTTCTTTGGAACCTTTGTCACAAACTCTGCATCGTGACCATAGTTTGCAAGTGATACAGCCACGTTAGCCTCGCCACCGCCGTAGCACACATCAAACTCGTCTGCCTGAATAAATTTTTCATAACCAGGAGTAGATAGTCTAAGCATTATCTCTCCCATTGTAACTACTTTTGCCATTTTTATATCTTCCTTTCGTTTATCACATAAAGGCTTCTCCTCGAGGAGAAGCTGTCAGCACAGCTGACTGATGAGGTGTAGTTTGCAGAGCAAACGTAATCAAAATCCCACCTCATCCGAGTTGCTTTGCAACCCACCTTCCCCTCAAGGGGAAGGCATTTATATTACGCTCTTGCAGCTTTTATCTTTTCAACAAATTCTTTAGCAGTAGCAGTGATAGCCGCATAGTCGCCTGTCTTTGCACCTGCTGTTAAGCTTCCGCCTGCACCAACTGCAACCGCACCTGCTTTAATCCACTTGTCAACGTTGTTTACATCAACACCGCCTGTAGGCATCATTTTAGCCTGTGGCACAGGGCCTTTTATAGCTTTGATAATGTTTGGACCAAATGCGTCACCAGGGAATATCTTAACAATATCCGCACCTGCTTCCATAGCCTCTACAACCTCTTTTATAGTCATAGCACCAGGCATACATGCAATGCGGTATCTGTTACAAGTCTTAACAACCTCTGCATTAAAGTACGGACTTACTATGTAGTTTGCACCGCTAAGAATAGCTATTCTTGCAGTTTCACTATCCATAACTGTACCTGCTCCAAGGATGATATCCTCAGGTGAATATGATTTTGCTAAATCCTCGATTACATGATGTGCATAAGGCACAGTAAATGTAAGCTCAATAGCTGCTACACCGCCTTCGATGCACGCATCGGTAATTCTCTTTGCCTGATCGGCACTTTCTGCTCTGACAACCGCTACGATACCCGAGTCGGTTATCCTTGTAATAATTTTTTCCTTATCCATTTTTATTCCTCCATAAAAATATATTTTTTAATACCCTATTTCTTCATCGACAAGTATTACCTTTATCCTGTCTTTAGTTCTCTGATACGATGAAACCACATAGTTACAGCAAATTCTCGTATCACCCTTGCAACCCTCACACATATCAGCATTTTCATTAAGCAGCGACATACACTCGCCCTTTAACCTGCAGTATGTGTCGAGGTTTAATCTGTCGCAGTTTTTAGGTGCGGCAATGGTTTTAACTCTCTTTACTGCCTCGTCTATATTTTTTACAATCTTGTTTTTGCCTACAATCATTATAACCGAAGCTGGTCCATAGAGAATTGCCGCCACTCTGTTTGAATTGCCGTCTACGTTGTAAAGGTCGCCATTTTCGGTTATAGCATTTGAGCTGCAAAGGTACGCATCTGCCGAAAATGATTTTCTGTAAATATCATTCACGTCATCTTTTGAAAGGTTATCAGCATATCTGTCTAAAAAGTTATATTTGCCGCATCTTAAATGGTCTATAACCCCACATTCAAAAAGCGACATTGAACCGCCAACACCAACAGTGTCGCCATCTTTCAAAAGCGTTTTTACTATTTCAAATGCTTCTGCCTTATCTTTGGCATACAAGCCTTTTATATTATTTCTTTCAAGATTTGAAATTACTTTTTCAAAAATCGCATCCATTCAAACTCACCCATAATATATGGTATCACAATCCAAAAGTTTAGTCAATAAAATATAGTAAACTAAGCAAAAACAGACAATTTTTAAACAAAATATGCATATAATAATTATAACTTTAATCAAGGGAGCGACCATAAATGTCAAAACATTATTTTCTGGGTGGTAACACGCCTTATGGATTTTTTTCGTATTACGATTATCTGATAGACCAAAAAGACGCCGCTAAGATTTATTGTATAAAAGGCGGACCGGGCACAGGAAAATCATCACTCATGAAAAAAATTGCAAATATTATGGAAGAACGCGGTTTTAGGGTTGACTATGCTCACTGTTCATCCGACCCCGATTCACTTGACGGAGTGGTGATAAAAGACAAAAGAATAGCATTTGTAGATGGTACATCTCCACACATTGTAGACCCCAAGACTCCAGGTGCGGTTGATAAAATACTAAATATGGGTGAATTTTGGGATGAAGCTAAAATACGTTTACACAAAAGTGAGATAATAAAATGCAGTACAGAAATATCAAAAAAATTTGCACGTGCATACAAATATCTCGCCGCAGCAAAACCCATTTGGGACGATACAAACGAAATATATTCACGTGCTATATCAGACAACGTACACGAAAGATTTGCAAATGATATTTTAAAAAGTGAATTTATATCATATCCGATATCCGTTACAAGCGGAAAAGTGCGTAAGCTGTTTTCAACCGCATTTACCCCAAAAGGCATTATAGACACATCGCCAACCCTAACAGATAAATGTAAGGTATACATCATTGAAGGATACACCGGAAATGTTCTTGATATGATATCTGCTATGGCTGTTTCACGAGGGATGGATGTCGAAAAGTATTATAGTCCTATGGAGCCGTCAAAGCTTTGCGAGCATCTGGTAATACCCGATTTAAAGATTGCATTTATATCGTCAAATCACCTGCATAAAGTTACCGATGGCGAAATAATAAATTTTGCTGACCATTACGACAGCTCTGTAATTAACCAAAATGCAGATACACTATCGTATAACGCACAAATGGTAGATGAATTGATACAAAAAGCAACAAGCACTATCGCCCAGGCAAAAGTGCTGCACGACGAGCTTGAAGGATACTACGTTCCGTATATGGACTTTGACAAGATAGACAAAGAATATGAACGGATAATAAAGACTTTATAAGGCAAAGCAATTAGAAGTAACAACCACACAAAAAGGGACTGTATCAATAATCAGCTAATTCGAATAATTATACAATATAAATCGTAGGGAATGGATTTGTCCATTCCGCTAAACGCATAAATGTCTTCCCTACAAAAATTATTGTTGATTATATTCGTATTTCACGATTATTGAAACAGCCCCTTTTATTACTTTTTCTAATTCGCCTGTCTTTCGCTTAAAACCATATTATTATACCACGCCCTTAAAAATATCTTCCTTTTAGCAATATCGTTTACAGGACCCAGTCGTTTATGCTTGCTATTTCGGTTAAGCACCAGCAGTTTTCTGCGATGCTTTTCCTTATTAAGGTCATAATACGCAAGCTTTTTACTCTTTAAATACTCCTCACTGCAATGACCAAGCTCTTTTGCAAGCTTATTTATTTTATTTGCATCAATCGCACGTTCACCCTTTAAAAATCCATACATTTCTTCTTCCTCCATTCCGCACATCTTCGCACAATGATATACACTTCCGGCATTATGACACAATATCTCTGCTGCCAGATTAGGAATTTCCCCGGCTGTAAAATATTTTGTATTCATTTGCAACACCTCTTTTTATTACGTATTACGTAATATCTTACGTTATACGTAAAATATACCACTATATTTTTACTTTGTCAATAGTTTTTAAAAATATTTCAAATATATATTGCATTTTACGTAATATTGTGTTATTATCATAGTATGGGGTGATTTAAAAATGAAAAATATTAGTTCTAACCTTAGAAAGTTGCGCTTAGATAAGGGTTATACCCTTGCAGCTCTTTCTAAAATGATAGGAGTAAGCGACGCTACACTGCAAAGGTACGAAAGCGGAGAAATAAAGACTATAAAGCCTGATACACTTATAAAGCTTGCAGATGTACTTGATTGCGATGATCCTATGTACATACTGGGATACGAAAGGCCAAGCTATAATACTTACGAGCCAATAAAAAATATTCCTATACTCGGAAGTGTTTCGGCAGGCATGCCTATATACGCCGAAGAAAATTATGACGGATATACCTGCAGTGACATAAATGGCGAAGGCTTGTATGCACTAAGGGTACGTGGTGACAGTATGAATGCGGCAGGAATCAATCAGGGAGATATACTGATTTTTAGAAAACAGCCTACCGTAGAAAATGGTGAAATAGCTGTAGTTATGGTTAATGACAACGAAGCAACCGTGAAAAAGTTTTATCAAAACGGAAATCAGGTCACACTTTTTCCACAGTCCAACAATCCGATACACCAACCACAGATATATGATATATCCAACACAAGCGTGAGAATAATCGGCAAGGTGGTAGAAAGCAAAACAAGGTTTTGAAGCACATGAGCGACAACAATTCCATATTGTAGGGACAGGCGTCCTCGACTGTCCGCAATCGTTATGCGTTAATTTTTCCAAACATTTAATTTATCCTTTATGTCTCCGACGGGGACTTTTGGGGTCAAAAGTCCGAAAAGCCTTTGGGGGGTTCCGTAGCCCCCCAAACCCCTCACGTCTGGGAACGCCCCAGAATCAACCCTTAAGAGTATTATAAACAAATTGTTTGTAGGGCACGGCGGTTCCCGACGTACCGCAAACGGAATGTCGACAAGCGCCATTCCCTACACTTAAGCACCAATCGGTTCGCGCATATATTTGAATTGGATTATAAATCAAGTAAAGGGCGACGGCTGGGGGTGTCGGGGGTGCAGCTGCAGGTACCCCCGCCGGAGGCAAAACAAAACATTGACTAAATGACAATAATATGGTAATATATACCTACCACGCAAAATAGAATATTTTTCTTTGAATATATCAACAATAACGAAGGGGTGTTTTTTTGCTTTTAGGCAAAAACGCATACTCTTTATTTAAGCATCTCTTATATTGTTGAAATATTCGGATATTTAAATTTTGCGTGGTAGCATGGGTATTGCGTTTTTCAGTGCGCGGCTTATGCCACGCACTTTTTTGTTTTAAGCGCAAACCCATCCATAACATAAAATAATAGATTTTTGCAACAAAATCACCACATTTAAACTCAAAAGCAGAAATGACAACAAAGAAAAACAAGTCCGTTTATAACGGACTTGTTTTTCTTTTATAAATAATATTTAATTATTCTTCAACTGTTTCTACAGCTTCTGCAACTTCTTCAGCAACCTCTACGGGAGCTTCTACAGCTTCTTCAACTGCTTCTTCAGCAGGAGCTTCAGGAGAAAGAAGCGCTCTTATGCTAAGACCGATTTTCTGTTTTTCAAGGTCTAGCTCTACTACCTTAGCCTGAACGTGCTGACCAACTGTAAGCTCGTCCTCAACCTTTGCAATTCTCTTGTTTGCAACCTGAGAAATGTGGATAAGACCATCTACTCCAGGGAAAATCTGTGCGAAAGCACCAAATGGTACTATTCTAACGATTTTAGCTTCAACAACCTTGTCAAGCTCGATTTCAGCTTTAACCTTTTCCCAAGGATTGTCTTCAACCTTTTTAAAGCCAAGAGAAACCTTACCAGTTTCTTTATCACATTCGATGATGTATACTTCTATAACATCGCCAACCTTAACAACCTCTGATGGATGTTTGATCTTTGACCAAGAAAGTTCAGAAATATGAACAAGACCGTCTACGCCGCCAACATCAACAAACGCACCGAAAGCTGTAAGTGATTTAACAACACCCTCGTATTTCTTGCCAACTTCGCAGTTTGCCCAGAATTCTTCAGCAAGTTTGCTCTTTTCCTCTTTAAGAACGCTCTTAATAGAACCAACAACTTTGTTTCTGCCACGTCTTTTTGAAATGTCGATAATTCTGAATTTAACTTCAGTACCAACAAGTAGGCTTAGATCACTTAGGAATCTGTCACTTGCCTGAGAAGCAGGAACAAATACTCTCATACCCTTGTAAAGTACGATAACGCCGCCGTTAACAGCTTCGATTACCTTACCTTCAATCACTTCTTTGCTTTCGAAAGCTTCTTCAAGAAGTGAAGCATTTTTGATAGAATCAATTTTCTTTTTAGATAGAGTAACTTCGCCTTCAACGTCACTTACTCTTACTACAAATACTTCGATTTCGTCGCCTGGCTTAACCATATCGTAAATGCTTACGGTAGGGTCGTCTGTCATTTCAGTAGCAGGCACAAATCCGTCAGATTTGTAACCAAGGTTAACGCTTACGCCGTTATCCTGTACTCTAATTACAGTACCTTTAACTATGTCCCCTGTATTTAAAGTTATTAAAGATTTTTCATACTCCTCAAATTCTTTGGCGAAATCCATAACGCCGTTTTCTTTTTCTGTCATATTACTGACTACCTCCTTAATTATCCACAGCGGTGTTGAGGCACCTGCTGTTATACCAATTATTTTTTTTGGTATATCTATATCTTGAGGGATTTCCTCAAAACTTTCTACTTTATACGTATCCTTGCAATACGCTTTGCATATATCGGCAAGCTTGTTTGTGTTTGAACTGTTTTTGCCGCCTATTACTATCATCACATCAGCTTTCTTTGCAATCTCAGCTGCTTCTGTCTGCCTTTCTGATGTAGCTTTACATATTGTATCAAAAACTTTGGTGTTTTGGCAATAGTTTTTTAAAAAATTTGTTATTTTTTCAAAAGTTTTTCTGTCAAGTGTCGTCTGTGATACTATACAAATCTCATCGTCAGGCTGTATTTTATCTTTGGCACCGTCTGTATCAGAAAGTATCACCGCACTGTTTTCGCACCATCCGTTTATGCCTATCACCTCAGGATGTGCGCTGTCCCCGGCTATTACTATCTTCTTGCCTGATGCATAATTTTCACTTACTATTTTGTGAATTTTCTTTACATAAGGACATGTAAGGTCTACATATCCAATGCTTTTTTCTTCCAAAGCATCTATTATACTCTTGCCCACTCCGTGAGTCCTTATGGCAAGCTTGTATCCATCTTTAAGGTCAGTTATATCGTCTATGCTTTCCACACCGCTTGCCTTAAGCTTGTCCACCACATTTGCGTTGTGAATAATAGGTCCGTATGTGGAAATTTTTGTGTTTTTACACTCGTCTATAAGATAGTTTACTGCTCTGTCCACTCCAAAGCAAAATCCTGCACTTTTCGCTAATATAACCGGCATATTACTTTGCTCCTAAACTAAGTATTCTATCGTAAACATCTTTGCTTAGTCTGTCAAGGTCCTCAGCGTGAAGCTTCTGTCCCTTATACTCGGCAAAATCCACAGGCTCTCCTACGCGAAGCACAACCTCTTTAAATAGTTTAAACTCAGTATCTATGTATATAGGCACAACCTTCACACCGGCTTTCGCCGCAATAAGTGCTATACCTGCCTTAACTTCCACTTTTTCTACTTTCTTTTCTCTCGCACCCGTCGGGAAAATTCCAAGTACATTTTCCTCCTTAAGTGCCTTTAATGCCGCCTTCACAGCTCCTATATCACCTGTGCCACGTTTAACAGGAAATGCTTTAACCGCTTTAAGCACACTGCTTATCACAGGTATCTTAAAAAGCTCCGCCTTTGCCATAAATGTAACAGGTCTTGCAAGGTAGACTATAAGCATTACCGGGTCCCAACAGCTTATATGATTTGCACAAATCATACAACCGCCCTCTTTGGGGATATTTTCCTCACCTTCTACTCTTACCTTAAATATGCAATTCAAAAACGCCTTTACTATCGGCTTTACAACTTTCAAAAACATATACTATAACCTTCTTAAAAATTTACAAAAAATTCACATTTAATTTATTATACAACAAATCCCGACTTTAGACAATAGTTATTTGAAAATTATTTTATTTAATATTTTTATATCGTCGTATATCTCCACTGTTTTTTTATCCATCAAAAGCTCTATATTATCGCTTTTGGCACTCATTTTCACATCTAACTTTTCACCCTTTTTAGCGGGGTAAATTTCCACTACCGACGGGGCGTATATATCAAGTTCTTTATGATAGCTATCGAGCACATCCACCTTTTCGCCATTTACCAGTATGGCATAATTCTCCGACGGTTCGCCCGACAACACATTAAATTCCACTGTACCCATTATAATTGCACCGTCATTCGACACCTCTATTCCCTCGTACGACTCTATTTTTGTAAAGGTTTCACGTGTTGGCTCGTTTTTCAGCCCCATCTGCGATATTACTACCAATGCAAAAAGCATAAAAGCAAAACGGCAAAGGTATTTATACACTCTGCCGTCAAATATATTTTTCATTTTAATTTTTTTCATATACCGCACCTCGCACAAACTTTTATATAGTTTATGCAAAGCACATATAAATAATTCTACACATTCGCTCCCGCAAGATACCCTGTAGAAAATGCTATTTGAAGGTTAAATCCGCCTGTATATGCATCAACGTCTATTACCTCTCCGGCAAAAAACACACCCGGTGCTATCTTAGACTCCATAGTGCTTGGATTTATCTCCTTTACCTCAATACCGCCAGACGATATTATCGCCTCGTCTATCGGTCTAAATTCCTTGACAGTAAACCTTAAATCTTTTAATAGCGACACAAATCTGTGACGTTCATCCCTGGTTATCTCGTTTGTCTTTTTCCTTTCGTCTATCCCTGAAAGCTTTGCAATAACAGGAATAAGCTTTTGCGGAAGAAGCTTATCAAGAGAATTTATAAAATCCTTGTTTTTAAATTCTTCAAAATCACGAAGCACTCTTTTGTCAAGAGTTTCAAAATCAAGCGCAGGCTTTAAATCTACCGAAATTTTGTACTCGCCATCCGACAAATCGCGTATATGACTGCTTGCGCTAAGCACAATCGGTCCTGAAACACCATAATGTGTAAAAAGCATTTCCCCGAAATCATCGTACATTTTCTTGCCGTTTTTATACACAGTAAGCGACACATTTTTTAGTGACAATCCCTGAAGATACGATGCTTCCTTTTCATAGAGCACCATAGGTACAAGTGATGGTTTTACAGGCACTATGCTATGACCGAGCTTTTTGGCAAATTTATACCCGTCACCGGTTGAGCCGGTATTTGGATAGCTAAGTCCTCCTGTAGCTATTATCACCTTATCGCACAAAATATACTTTTTGTCCTTTAGTACAATTTTCTTTTTCCCATCATCAGCTATGCTTATATCAGTCACTTCACCGTTATGCACTTTAACACCCGATACGCTCAAAAACTTTTTAAGCGCGTTTAGCACATCCTTTGCCCTGTCGGACACCGGAAATACCCTTTCACCACGCTCAACCTTAGTCTGTACCCCAAGCTTATTTAAAAGCTCTATAAGCTTTGTATTTGTAAATGTGTAAAAAGCACTGTACAAAAACTGGCTGTTGACAGGAGTGTTTTCTATAAACTCAGAAATATCTGCGTTGTTTGTAATATTACATCTGCCCTTACCTGTGATAAGCAGTTTTTTCCCGAGGCTATTGTTTTTCTCAATCAGCACTACTGCATTACCGCGTCTTGCAGCAACCGCTGCCGCCATCATGCCTGCAGGGCCGCCGCCCACAACAACCACTTTTGAATTTGCCATAATTATCTCCGTTTACACCGCACACATATTATGCATAGCAGTTTTATTTTTCATCATTGTATTTTTCGTACACCTGATATTCTTCCCATATATTTTCAAGATGGTTTAACACCTCACCCATCTCGTCCTTCTTACGCATAACAAGTGCAACTATAAGTGCGTTTATAATACTCAACGGCACCACAAGCGAATCAACAAATGTAGACATATCGCTTCGGGCGATAAGTGAATAATCTGCTTCTTTTGCGATTGGCGAAAGCGAACTGTCGGTAATCGCAATAATTTTACTTCCACGGTCTGATGCGTACTGAAGAGCATTTATAGTCTTTCTCGAATACCTTGGAAAGCTTATGCCAATCATAACATCGTTTTCATCAACCCTGAATATCTGTTCAAACGTATCACTTGCTGAAGTGGTATTTAACACCTTTACATTTGGAAACATAAGATTTAGATAAAATCCAAGAAAATTTGCAAGTGAATACGCTGTTCTCGTACCCAAAATGTATATGTTTTTTGCCTTCATGATAGTTTCTACCGCACCGGCAAAAGATTCCTCATCAATCTCATCAATACTTACACGCAATTTATCCATATCCGACTGAAGTACGCTTTTAAGTATTGCCTTGTCACCTATTTTAGTACTGGTAATTTCAATTCTCTGTACGGAGGTAAGCTTATTTCTTATAAGTTCCTGAAGATTTTTCTGAAGCTTAGGATATCCCTCAAACCCAATCTCAGATGCAAATCTGACAACTGTAGATTCGCTCACGCCTACTACTTCGCCAAGCTTTGCCGCAGTCATAAACGCAGCTTTGTCATAATGTTCGATTATATATTTTGCTATAAGCTTCTGACCTTTACTAAAGCTTACCATAGACGATTTAATATTTTCTATCAAATCAGCATTCATAAATTCATCCCCTTTTAAAAACAATCAAAACCCCCAATCTCTATTGGGGGTTTTGCATTTCTGGCTGTTGTCGAGATAAAAATATAACTATATATTTTTAAATCCTTTAGGCTATTAAAGTTTTGTAACGTTAGCAGCCTGAGGACCTTTATTTCCTTCGATAACTTCGAATTCTACGCTGTCACCTTCGTTAAGTGATTTGTAGCCTTCCATTGAAATAGCAGAAAAATGAACAAATACGTCTGTTCCGTCTTCGCATTCAATAAAGCCGTAACCCTTTTCAGAGTTGAACCATTTTACTGTACCTTTTTGCATTGAAATGTACCTCCTAAAAATTACCGAGTGGGAAATTATACCACTCTAATAAAAAGTATAACATAGCACATATTAAAAGTCAATCACTTTTTTACCAAATAAAACACTCTTTCTTCGGTATTTTTCGGCATATTCAGCGTTAAATCGCCATACTTTTCCGCTTTATTAAATCCTGCTTTTTCAAGGGCATTTTCTATTTCGCAATCGTCATAGCATTTTTCTACGTGGTATTCGTCTATCCTCTCATATACGCCATCATTTTCCACAAAAAATGTAAGAAAAAACTCACACAATTTATTTTCGGGGTCATAGTTATTTTCCCACACATAATACACCTCATCGGTATCGTATGTATAAATATTATCTGCAAGTACGTTTTCAAACTTATATTTTGTGTTTATGTCAAATATTAAAAGTCCATTTGGATTAAGATAGTTTTTGCACAGCTTAAATATATGCTCAAGCTCTTCTATATCGGTTATATAGTTAAAGCTGTCAAGAAGGCATATTATCACGTCTACCGTGCCGTAAAGCTCAAAAGAGCGCATATCCTGATTTAAGTAAAGTATGTTTTTACCTACGCTTTTTTGCATAGCCACATCAAGCATACTTTCGGACATATCTATGCCTATCATATCATAGCCTCTGTCAGACAAAATGTTACACATAGTGCCTGTACCGCATCCAAGCTCACATATAAGCTCGGGCTTTTTATCAAAATGCTTTTTAAAAAGCTCTTCTAAATAATCTGCTCTTTTTTCATACTCCACATCGGTTGTTAGCGAATCATAAATATACGCAAAAGAAGAGTAGCTTGCCATAACAATATCTCCTTAAATCTTTTCAAGTCGTGCATACGACGCCATAAGGGTACGCACACCAAACTTTTTAAAATCTATCTTAAGCTCCATATCGCCGCCTGCATCGCTTATGTCTATTATGATGCCCTCGCCAAACTTTTTGTGAGATACCGCCTCGCCAATAGAATATGCACCTGCAGGTGCTTTAGGCTTAACGTCAAGATTGTATGCCTTTATCACGCTGTCAAGGGTAGTCTTTTTATTTTTTGTACTGCCAAAGCCACCGCTATATGACGATGTACTATCAGAATATGAGCTTCCAAAACCGCCCTGATAAGACGAGCCAAAACCTCCGCCATACGAAGAACCAAACGAATTTGTCTGCTCCTTCTTTGGCTCGGCAATACGGTGTATAAGTTCATTTGGTATCTCGTGAACAAAGTCGGATATCATCTTTGATTCAGTCTTCCCAAATACAGTTCTAAGCTTTGCATAAGTCATATAAAGCTTTTTCTTTGCTCTGGTTATTCCCACATAGCAAAGACGTCTTTCCTCCTCAAGCTCATCATCCTCATACATAGACTGATAGCTTGGAAAAAGTCCGTTTTCCATTCCGCACATAAATACCACAGGAAACTCCAGTCCCTTTGCACTGTGAAGTGTCATAAGTACTATTGCATCCTGATTTTCGTCGTAATTGTCAACGTCAGATACAAGCGAGATATTGTCCAAAAATCCTTCAAATGAAGGCTCGTCAACATGTTCCTCATATTCCACCGCTTTTGATTTTAATTCCTCTACGTTTTCTATTCGTCCGCGTGCTTCTATAGTGTTTTCAAGCATAAGTGCATTTACATAGCCTGTGTCAGAAAGCACCTTGTCCACCACTTCAGACACCTTAATGTTTGGAACTTCCGCACGAATTTTGTTTATCATACCCGCAAAATCTCTAAGCTTTGCTGACGATTTCCCAAGTGCATCGTAATACTCTTCATCGGATATTATTTCAAACATACTTTTACCAACACCCGATGCAAGCATTTCTATTCTGCCAACAGTGGTATCACCTATACCGCGTTTTGGTACGTTTATAATTCTCTTTAAGTTTATATCGTCATGCGGATTGTTTATAACTCTTAAATATGCAAGAACATCCTTTATTTCCTTGGTATCGTAGAATCTTAGACCCGACAGCACTCTGTAAGGGCACATAAGGTTATCTTCAAATGCACGGGTCTGTGCATTTGTACGGTAAAGTATCGCAATGTCCGAGTATTTGTAATCACCCGATGCCACAAGCTTTTCTATCTCGTTTGAAATGTACATTGCCTCTTCTATCTGGTTTTCGGTAGATTTAAGAGTAATCTTGTCGCCTTCGCCAAGGTCTGTCCATAACCTTTTATCTTTTCGCTCGGAGTTGTTCGAAATAACCGCATTTGCTGCATCAAGTATGTTTTGCGTAGAACGATAGTTTTGTTCAAGCTTAATATTTTTCGCGTCGCTAAACTGCTTTTCAAAATCAAGGATATTTCTTATATTTGCACCCCTGAACTTATATATACTCTGGTCATCATCGCCAACAACGCAAAGGTTTCTGTGCTTTTCAGACAGACTGCTTATAAGGGCATACTGAGCATTGTTTGTATCCTGATACTCATCTACAAGTATGTATTTAAACTTTTCCTGATAATACTCTCTTATATCAGGGTTGTTTTTAAGTAGCTCAATAGTCTTTACTATAAGGTCATCAAAATCAAGTGCATTGTTTTCCTTAAGCTTACTTTGGTATGCGGTATATATTTTGGCAAAGCCTTCTTCCCTGAAATTACCGCTATGTTCCTCGGCATACTGTCTTGGTGATACAAGCTCATCCTTTGCACTGCTTATACGTGCCATAGCCGACTTTACAGGATACATATCTTCGCTTAGATTACACGATGCTATGCAGTCCTTTATAAGCCTTTTCTGGTCGGAAGTATCGTATATAGTAAAGTTTGATGTATAGCCTATCTTATCAATGTCACGTCTAAGTATTCTAAGGCACGCCGAGTGAAAGGTTTTTATCCATATATACTCTGCCGCATCACCCACCAATGCAGATATTCGCTCTTGCATTTCCTTAGCCGCCTTGTTTGTAAACGTAATGGCAAGTATCTCTGACGGTCTTGCAAGATTTTGCTCAAGTATATATGCTATTCTGTGCGTAAGTGTTTTTGTCTTTCCCGACCCTGCACCTGCAAGAACAAGCACGGGACCTTCAGTGGCATACACAGCCTCTTTTTGTCTGTCGTTTAATCCTTCTATAAGTTTGCTCATTCTTCGTCCTCGCCTATCATATAATAAATATAACTCCAAAATTCCTCTATGCCCATATTATTTACAGTAGAAAACGGTATAATGATATCATCTCCGCCAAGCTTAAGCGTAGCTATAATCTCACGAAGGTTTTCTTCCATCTTTGTTTTTGAAAGCTTGTCGCATTTTGTAGCTACCACTACCGCTCTTTCGCAAAACTTTCGCACAAAATTCATCATCATTATATCGTCACTTGTAGGCTTGTGTCTTGAATCAACTAACAGTATTATCTGGCAAAGCTGCTCTCTGCCCGATAAATACGTTTCTATCATATTTCCCCATTTTTTCTTTTCTTCCTTTGATACTCTGGCAAAGCCATAGCCCGGAAGGTCTACAAAATTAACTGTATTATCTATATTATAAAAGTTTATAGTAGCAGTCTTACCTGGCTTTTGGCTAACTCTGGCAAGGCTTTTTCTGTTTAATAATTTATTTATAAGTGATGACTTACCCACGTTTGACCTGCCTGCAAATGCAAATTCAGGGTAATTGGTATTCGGGTACTGCTTTGGGTTTACCGCCGATATGGTAAGTGATGTATTATGCAAATTCATATTATTTCCGCCTTTTGCTTTGTTACTCAAGGTGTATTTTATGAAAAGTGTTTTGGTATATCTTTAGAATCCACACACAATGTTATTTCACAAGTGCTGTCTTAAGCACGGTATCAATATGCTGTGCCGATACAAATTTTATCTCTTTTCTGATATTTTCAGGAATATCATCAAGGTCCGGTTTGTTTTCAGACGGAATAATAATAGTTCGTATTCCCGCACTGTATGCCGCAAGCACCTTTTCCTTTAGTCCGCCTATAGGAAGCACACGGCCTCTAAGAGTAATTTCGCCTGTCATGGCAACATTTCTGTTTACCGCCTTACCTGTAAGAGATGATACAAGTGCCGTAGCCATGGTTATGCCGGCAGATGGTCCATCCTTTGGTGTAGCACCTTCGGGCACGTGAATATGGATATCAGTATTTTTGTAAAACTCTTCATCTATACCAAGCTCGGATGTTTTTGAACGTATATAGCTTATAGCTGCCTTTGCCGATTCCTTCATAACGTCACCAAGCGAGCCTGTAAGCTCGATGTTTCCGCTACCCTTCATAGAGTTGACCTCTATAAACAAGGTATCTCCGCCATAAGGTGTCCACGCAAGTCCTGTAGCTACACCTACAATATTTTGCTCGTTCATCTCGGATGGCTTGTATATACCTCTGCCAAGGAATTTTTCAAGATTTTTCTTGCTTATAGTTACAGACTTTTTGTTTTCCGACACAATAAGCTTTGCAATCTTTCTAAGAAGCTTTGCAATCTGTCTTTCAAGTCCTCTTACGCCTGCTTCCTTGGTATATTTTTCGGCAATCACGCCAAACATCTCGTTGGATATTTTCACATTTGACTTTTTAAGTCCGTGATTTTTAAGCTGTTTTGGGAATAAATATCTGTATGCGATATTTACCTTTTCTTCCTCTGTATAACCTGAAAGGCTTATAACCTCCATACGGTCAAGAAGTGTTCTGTCTATAGTATCCAGACTGTTTGCAGTAGCTACAAACATAACCTTTGAAAGGTCAAACGGTATTTCTACAAAATGGTCACGAAACGCATGGTTTTGTTCTGCGTCAAGCACTTCTAAAAGTGCCGCCGACGGGTCACCTTTAAAGTCTGCACTCATTTTGTCAATTTCATCAAGAAGTATAAGCGGATTGCTTGAACCTGCCTGTTTAAGTGCGTTTATTATTCTGCCCGGCATAGCACCTATATACGTCTTTCTGTGACCGCGAATGTCCGCCTCGTCACGCACACCGCCAAGCGATATTCTGACATATTTTCTGCCAACCGCCTCAGCGATTGATTTTGCAATAGAAGTCTTACCCACTCCCGGAGGTCCCACAAGGCATAGTATTGGCGACTTTATCTCGGGTGAAAGCTTACGTATAGCTAAAAATTCAAGTATTCTTTCCTTCACCTTTTTTAGTCCGTAATGCTCATCTTCCAGTATGTTTTCTGCTCTTTCAAGGTCTATTATCTCTTCTGTAGGCTTATTCCATGGAATTTCTATAAGTGTTTCTACATAATTTCTTATAACCGATGCTTCAGGGTTACCTGCGTGCATTTTTCTAAGCTTTGAAAGCTCCTTGTTGGCTTTTTTCATAACCTCTTCAGGCACGTTTGCTTCGGTAAGCTGTTCTATATAATCCTCTACTTCTTCTACTGTAGAATCCTTGTCACCCAGCTCATCCTGAATAGCCTTTATCTGCTCGCGAAGGTAATAATCCTTCTGGCTTTTATCAATAGTCTTTCTTACCTTCTTGCTTATCTTTCGCTCCACCTGAAGTATCTGCATTTCCTTGTTCATAAGCTCCATAAGAAGGTATAGTCTGTCTATCACTACAAATTCCGAAAGTATCTTTTGCTTGTCCTCAAGCTGAAACGGAACATTAGCACCTACCACATCTGAGAATCTGTCAGCATCCTTAACGCCAACAAGCGATGAAACCGCCTCACCGTGTCCCTTTCCGCTTTCAGCGAAATACTCCCCCACCTGCGATTTTAATTTTCGCATAACCGCTTCGGTGGCAATTCTTTCTTCATCATCGTTTTCATCAGTAACGGAATTTCTTTCCATTACTTCTGCTTCCATATATTCCTTATTGCCGGTAAAACGAATAAGCTCGGCTCTTTTCACACCCTCGACAAGTACACGTATCTCGTTTTCAGGAAGGCGTAAAAGCTGTTTCACCTTTCCTATGGTACCCACTCTATATACGTTTTCGTCTGTTACCTTTTCGTCAGCAGGGTTTTTCTGTGCCACCATAAATATAGTCTGGTTTTCGGCAACCGCTCTTTCCATAGCCTTTACAGACTTTTCCCTTCCAACATCAAAGCTTATTATCATATATGGAAATACCGGAAGTCCTCGAATCGGCAGTACCGGTAATATTTGTGTATTGTTGTTAGCTTCCATTTTGTTTCTCCTTAAAGCATAAATCATCAGTATGAAATATTATATCATTTCACAGTACTTTTTTCAAGTACCCTCGGCATTTACTTTCTTATCCAAAATGTAATTTATGCCATCGTATTTCGCAGGGAGAATATCCGGGATAGCACCCTCATCAAAGCAAATTTTCACTACCTCTTGGATAGTCGACACAGGAACAATCTCTATACCTATGCTATCTAGCATCTTTTGATAGTTTGCCTTTGGTATAATTACCCTTTTAAGTCCCGAAAGCTTTGCCGCTTCCACCTTCGATGCTACACCTCCAACGGGCTTTACCTTACCCAATATTGATATCTCACCCGTCATAGCGATATCCTTTGGAAACGATATTCCGCTTATTGCCGAGTACACCGCACTAAACATAGATATCCCTGCTGATGGTCCATCTACAGGCATACCGCCGGGAAAGTTTATATGCACGTTGTAATCGTCTAAATCCAGACTATACATATTTTTAAACACCGTAACTATATTATTTACAGCCGCACTTGCAGTGCTTTGACGTTTTAGCTTTTGTCCTCTTGCGTCAAGCTCTTCCTCGTCTACTATTCCCGTTACAGTCATTTTACCTTTACCAACGTCGCATTTAAGTGCAGCAGCTTCTATCTCCATTATTATGCCTTCACCTTGTCCCGACACACCAAGTCCGCATACCACGCCCGCTTCCGACCTCTCGGCAATGTGTTTTTCCATATTTGGACTATATTTGCCCACCTCAATAACCCATTCTATATCAGAGCATCTAATATTCTTTCTGCCCTCCACCAATGCCACACTTCCGGCTATCTGCACGATATTCACTGCGTCTCTTCCGTTTTTGGCGTATCTTGAAACCAACTCATCTCCACCATTCTCCAGTTCAAATCCACCTTTTTCAGCCGCATTTAAAGCTATTGTTTTAATATTGCTTGTGGACAATGGTTTAAAATACACCTCAACGCACCTTGAACGAATGGCAGGCGGAATTTCCTCAGGACTGCGTGTAGTCGCACCTACAAGCCTGAAATCAGCAGGAAGTCCTTCGGAAAATATTTTGTGTATATGCGCGGGAATGTTTTTGTCATCACTTGAATAGTATGAGCTTTCAAACATTACCTTTCTGTCCTCAAGCACCTTTAAAAGTCTGTTTAACTGTACAGGATGAAGCTCACCTATTTCATCTATAAAAAGCACACCGCCGTGTGCCTTTGTCACCGCACCAGGTTTTGGCTGCGGAATGCCAGCCTGTCCATAAGCTCCCGCACCCTGATATATGGGGTCGTGTACTGAGCCTATGAGTGGGTCGGCGATGTTTCTCTCGTCAAACTGCATAGTGGTAGCATCTGTTTCTATAAACTTCGCACCTACTTCGAAAGGTGAAATATCCATCTTTTTTGCACGTTCCAATATAATTCTCGCAGCCGCAGTCTTACCAACTCCCGGAGGACCATATATGATAACGTGCTGAGGATTTGGTCCGCAAAGCGATGCTACAAGAGCCTTTATTCCCTGCGCCTGACCTACTATATCTTCGAGGCACGATGGTCTGGTTTTTTCGGTTAATGGCATGGTAAGATGTATGTCCTTTAGCCTTTTTAGCTTTTCAAGCTCCCGCTTTGATTCTGAATTTATCGCGTTTCTGCCGTTTTGTTGTGATTTTAGCTGTGTAAAAAAATATAAACCGATTACTATCGAGAAAAACAACTGCACCGATGCCAAAAATGTATTTATCAATTAAACTCCCTCCTGAAAATATAAACCCACCAACAACATAATCAAAGATTGCTGTTGGATATCTAAGAACTTTTTTGTTTTCACAATAAAAAAACTTATAATTAGATTTCCCAATTATAAGTTTAATATTTAAAAGTGATTTATTTTTTCTTTTTTTCATATTCCTTGCAAAGGTGAGATACCATGCATTTTTCGCAAAGCGGTTTTCTTGCATTGCATATTGCCCTACCATGGTGCACAAGCTGATGACACAGCTTTATCTGATAGTCATCCGGAACAAACTTTTTTAAATCAAATTCAATCTTTGTCGGGTCCTTTTCCTTTGTTAACCCAAGCCTGTTTGTAAGACGTATCGCGTGAGTATCTATAACCAGTGCAGGCTTATTATACACATCACCAAGTATTAAATTGGCAGTCTTTCTCCCAACTCCCACAAGTGCGGTAAGCTCCTCCATAGTGTCAGGCACCCGTCCGCCGTGCTTTTCTACTATATCTCTTGATGAGCTTTTTATATTCTCGCCTTTTGTTCTGTAAAATCCACAAGGTCTTATAATGCTTTGAAGCTCATCTAAGTCAGCCTCTGCAAACTCATTAGGACTTTTATATTTTTCAAAAAGCTCCTTTGTTACTATATTTACTCTTGCATCAGTACACTGTGCTGACAATTGCACAGCTACCAAAAGCTCGTGAGGCGTGGTAAAATCCAGAGAACATTTTGCATCTGCATACTCTACGTCAAATATTTCACGTAGCTTTTCAAGTCGTTCTTTTCTTCTCACAATCTTACCTCCCTAAATAATACTATTACAGCTTTTTCAGTATATCTCTGGTAAAGCAAAAATCATTTTTATAATACAACTTAAGCACACCATGAAGATAATACTTATTTGAAATACTGCTTCGCGAAAGCAGCTCTTTTTCAAATCGTTCATATATCTCGCTGTATAAAAGCTCCTGCTTATCACATGAGATTATATATTTTTTGATATCATCAAGCAGTTTTCCTTCAACATACACATCGTCTGCACAGATGTATTTACCCTTATCGCAAAGCACAAGATTTCTCGTCAGAAACACCGTAAGACTTCGGTCATTTTTTTCATATTTTTCAATGCCAAAAGTAAGATTTGCATATTTTTTAAGCTTTTTAAGGTCGTCAGGCTGATGAATATTTATTCCGTCAGGGAAATACTTCTTTATACATACAGCGTAGTAATCCTTTATATCGGCAACCTTATAAATGTATTTGCCGTTTAGTGCATAATCCTTCTCGATAGCATATTCTACAATGTTATCAGTCGAAATGCTTATAAAGCCCCGCGATTTAAGCTCCTTTTTCAGCCTTTCCTTAGCATTTGTCAAAAGCTCCACATCGCCTATACAAACAGAAAGTATCTCCGCAATCTCTTCATAGAAGCTATCAGCATCAGTATTTACAAGATATAATTCCAACTCAGGTATATACTTAAGCTTTGGATACACATTGTTATTTACCGCATAATCTATCACGTGGTTTTCTATGTTAAGGTTATATTTTATATCCGATTTTTTAAACATTCGCTTGTCAGGAACGTCATTAAGCGTAAATGTAACTACTATAGACAAAAGGTTTTTAAAATCCTTCTCAACTTCTTTTATCATCTGCCTGATGCGTTCTTTCGAAAGGCTTAGCTCATTACCTATCGAGGTAAGTGTTTCTCCTGAAGCTTTTTTCACATAAAGCTTATAAAATCTGTTTGCCTTAACAAATTCTGCGTATTCACGCACTATTTCATCGGGAGATTTTTTAAACACTTCCAACGCATTGTCAAGTCGTTTCACACAATTTTTGCTAAGATACAAATTGTTCTTTGATAAAAAATCATTGTAATTTACTACATCGCCTATTTTCAAAGCACCGGCTTCCTTCATCTGTGCAATAATTCTACTGCTAAGTCCACCCGCTTTAAGGCATTCTATATCAAGCTCCTTGTTTTCATCGACGATAGATACACTTGTATTATCGTTTTGTTTAAGCTTTTCCTCTACGTTGTCCTTCCAGTATGAGTATATCTTATCTATATATACCGCACCGAAGTTTTTTACGTTTTTTAATTTATTCAAATCAAATTTTGACAAATCACCAAGGGTATATATGTGATTGTCACGGCAATACTTCGTAAAAAGGCAAAAGTGTCTTCCACCAAAAAACAATTCAACGGGATAATTTCTAATGCTCTTGTCCGCTACAAGATATACCGGTGTAATATCCTCGGCATCTCGCTGAAAATACACATTATATTTATCGACGATGCTTTGCATTTTAGTTTTGCCAATGCCCTTAATAAATTTTAGTTTTTCAAAATCAAACCCTTCCAGGTCTTCCATAGTAATAATGCCACGATCTTCACAGTATTTCACAAAGAGGTTAAAAGAATTCTCGCAGTATATATCGCGTATGTTTTTCATATTTTCCTCCCCGGCAAACATTTTGCCTTCTAAATATTACTTAACATTAACTGCCATAACTCTCGGTGATGTAATAATGGTCAAACTTCCGTTTTATTTTAATATTTTATTTTCAAGCTTTCTTTTAAATGCTACAAATTTTGTTTCACTCTCGCCAAGCGGAAGGGTAAACACAGTAAGAAAACCCATTCTGTTTCCGCCGTATATATCAGTAAACAACTGGTCACCCACAAGTGCGGTTGTTTTGGGAGTAGTACCCATATATTCCATAGCCTCTCTAAGGTATTTCTTCCTTGGCTTTAATGCTTTATGCCTGTAATACACGCCAAGATTTTTAGAAAATGTATCTACTCTCTCTAAACTGTTATTTGATACTATCGAATAGCTTATGCCACAGCCTTTAAGCTTATCAAAAAGCTCTAACACCGCCAGTGTAGGTTCTTTGTCCGATGCTTTTACAAGTGTATTGTCTATATCAAACACTATGCCCTTTATACCTTTTTCCATAAGGCTTTCAAGCGGAAATTCACTTATTGAATTTATAACCATATCGGGTTGTAATCTTTCAAACATAGTTGCCTCCTGATAACTTAATATATATCTCAATCTGCTTGCGACTTAGCTTATTATCTTAGAATATTTTTCAAATACACAATAAAAAATGAACGGCAAAAAAAATTTGCCGTTCAGCCTTTAACCTAAATATGTTCTTACAATTTCGTTAACCATTTTACCGTCTGCTCTGCCCTTAACTTTAGGAAGAACATCGGCCATGATTTTACCCATATCCTTTATAGAAGTAGCTCCTACACTCTCAATGGATTTTTTTACAATCTCATCTAATTCCTCTTTTGTTAGCTGGGAAGGCAAATACCCTACTAAAACTTCAATTTCCTTTTTAAGCTCGCCAATTAAATCGTCTCTGCCGCTTTTTTCATAGTCAGGCAGTACGTCTTTACGCTTTTTAAGCTCTTTGGCAATAACTTCGATGACACCTTCGTCATCAAGTGTAACTTTATTATCTTTTTCTACCTGAAGTACAGCCGCTCTAATGCTCTGTACAGTATTTTTTCTTACAGTATCCTTGCTTTTCATAGAGAATTTTAAATCTTCTGCCAATTTATCTTTTAAAGTCATAATATATAACCCTCATTTCAAATACAAGTTTTAAAATAATACTTATCTGTAAGATCTCTTTCTTGCTGCCTCAGATTTCTTTTTACGTCTAACACTTGGTTTTTCGTAATGTTCTCTTTTTCTAACTTCTGCTAAAACGCCTGCTTTAGCACACTGACGTTTAAATCTTCTAAGAGCATTATCTAAAGATTCATTTTCTTTTATTCTAATTTCTGACACTAAAATCCCCTCCCTCCGATACTACACTTGCATTACCATTTATATATAATGCATCACATTGAATTCGGGATTAGATAAAATTCATACATATTACATTATACATATTTTGTGTATAATTGTCAAGCATTAATTTGTAAACAAAAATAAAAAGTCCTGCAAAAAATATCCACAGGACTTTTACATTTATATTATTTTTATTTTTAATACTCCAACACTGCAATTATATGCATATTAAACTTATCCACAGTAAATGTTACTTCATTTCCGTTTTGCTTAAAGTCTATTTCTCTGTTTTCAGGAGCGAGATAAACTTTTTTAATTTTCTTATCTGTCTTTATCTTAACATCGGTATTGTAGATGTCTGGCAAGTCTTCAATAACAGTAACATTTCCTCTTCTGATAGGAGTAGCATACAAAAGGTGAAGTGCATATCTTGACTTTTCAGGCTGTTCCCACATAACTGCTCTGCCCTTGCTCATAAGCTTAACGTCAAGCACTTTGTCATTATATACAAGGTTAAGTGCATTTATAAAGTAGTTTCTGAAATATTCAGAGCCTGATGCATTGTATATCTCACAAATCTTATGAGAAAGATATACTACTCTGCCCTTTTTAACAGCTGCAGGATACAAAGATGCTTCTTTTCCGTATGGGGTGTTTTTATGTCCGCAGAAATTTTCGTAAGTTCTTCTTGAATATGGCTCATAAATTTCTGCAAGCACCTCGCCATCAGTAACCTCAACACGTCTGCCAGGTTTATATAACAGGAACGGAGATGTAACCATACCTTTTGAAAGCTTATCACCTACCTTAATATAATCAAGCTCGTATTCCGATTCACCTATGTATTTCGCACCAACGTCAACAAGGAATTTTTCACGTGAAACGTCAAGTCCGCTATCACCTGATACAAGTAGACCACCGCCGTTTTTAACAAACTCATTTATCTTTGCAGCAGTTTCATCGTCAAGAATAATATTATCAGGAAGAATTATTGTATCATATTTAGACAAATCTTCATCATCACGAATAATCTGGAAGTCTGTTTGAGTTTCCAAAAGCATTTTCATAACGCCATCATCCGAAGCGTTTCGGTCAGATACTATCGCACCCTGAAGTTCCTTTGTAACACTCTCTTTTAAAAGCATTACGCCAAGACGCGATGTGTCTTTGATGCCATCGGCATATTCTTCGATTTTCTCTACATAACCGTATGCATCACCAACTATACGATATGTTTCAAGGTCCATTTCACCACTTGGATGGCAATGGTCACCAACAGAGCATCCTGCACCATAGGCTATCATAGCTGCAGCCTCATATCTTAATGCATCAGGAGTCTTAAAGCCTCCAAACTCTCCCCAGTCGGTATGGAACTTTCCTGTCATACCAATGTATGCCTTGCCGCTTTTAACAAAGTATTTTGCACGCATAGGCATCTTATCATAACCGCCCCATGCAGTAGGTAGGTCTTCCATTTCAAAATGAGTCTGGTACTCGTGCCACTGTGCACCATATATACTTGCACAACCATTGCAGAATATTGTTCCCTCAGGATTGTACTCTTTTAATATATCAAAAGCAGCTTTCATAAATCTTTTACGTGTTCTTGCAAAAAATTCATGTGCATCAGAAGGTTTTTCAGGGTCAAGCCCCTCTTTTTTCATTCCTTCCTTACAAGCATCACAGTAACAAGGAGCACCATGGAAAACTATATCATAAAATAGTCCATCCACACCGCCATATCTTTCACATACCTCACGTGTTATATCAAGCACGTGCTCACCATAGCCTGTATTAGGACACAAATCCATCCATAGGTTATTTCGTCTTGGGCTCTGAGGTGTTGCTTCGGGATCATACGGATAGCTTGAAATGAAGTTTCCCTCTTTATCCCTTGCAAGCCATTCAGGATGCTCCAGTGCGTCATGCTCCGACCATCCAAAGGTTATATAAACAGGAACACGCACTCCTATCTCATGTGCAGCTTCCATCTGTGCACCCAAAAGGTCAAAATTTAGTGTTGGATGAATTTTTCCGTATTTTGACGGATAATAGCACCAACCGTGATGACATTTTGCAAACAGTGTGATTGAATTCACATGACCTGTCTTTAGTGCCTTTTGAAAATTCTCTTTTGAAAAGTCACCACCTACATTTGGCATTTTGTCACCGGTGTGAAAATCTAAATGTATCTGTCGTCTTTGCATTGTGATTCCCCCATTAATTGCTATATTATTATATTTGGGTGTTTTTCGCAATATATATTATAATAGCATTATCCCGAAAAACTTATTGTCTTTATTATACTAAAAGCAAGGCACTAGGCCTTGCTTTTAGATTTTGCTGTTGATTATATTTAGGGCACTAGGCACCTGTTTTTTATTCTTCGTTAAGGATTATCATATTAAGCTGTGACTGTTCGTTACCTGATAGACAGATAAGTACTCTTGAACAGTTACGTCCAACCTGCTTATATGATTTGATATCTGCAACCTTACCGGCTTTAACAGATACTGTTTCTTCCTTATCATCCATAAATGTAGCTGTAACCATTGTATAAGCACTTGCTCTGTGATTTTCAGTTATGTACTGAGTGCTTGTTGCTGTACCTGATTCATTCCAGTATGTAGCACCTGTGCTTAGATCCTGGTTAGTTACTTCCATGATTCCATCATGCATGTCATATACCCAGCCAAGTAGGTATCTTCTTGAACCAGCTCTCTGGTTAGTGTTACCATTAGAGATACCAAATGTAGAACTTATAGCAAATGGGTTTGGTTTAGAAGTAGCATCTACATATAGACCGCCTGCTGCATCAAGTATCCAACCCTTACTTTTAGTAACAGGAACTTCGATATCATTTCTATATACGATGATAATTTCATCAGCATAGCCAGTAACCTGGTCTACTGAGTATTTAATAATATCACCCTTCTGTACTCTGTATGTGTTTGCTGTAGAGTTGCCATCTCCATCCTTATCAGCATAAGTCATCAAGCTTTTTGCGCTGTTCATAACGTTATCTTCAGCATATACAGTAACACCTGAAGATGTGAAGCCCTGAATCTTGTTAAGTGTTAAGCCAGATTCTTCATCATATATTACTGAAGTACCTGTAACAACCATTTCTCTCTTCTTAGGAGTAAGACCTGAATCACCACCATCGAAGTCGTATAGTATACCGTAGTCTACTACACAGTCACCATCGATAGAGTAAAGCTTCATCTTACAAGTATCATTGTGGTTGTCATAGCTTACAGAAGTAAGCGAATATGCGTCAAGGTCAGTTAAATCAGCAGTAGGAACTGTAAAGTACTTACAGCCTGAGCCTGTGAAATAATCAAATCCCCAAGACTGTGATAGGTTCTGATAGTTGTAAATACCAGATGCAACGTCTGCAACCTTAGTACAGTGGTTGTCAGCATTTATATCATATACATCAAGCGGAAGCTCGAATGAAGTGATTAGGTCATCATCATCTAATGTATATGCAACTATTTCATTTAGACTTGTACCACCTGGTTTAAGAATAGATGCAAGCTCTGATTTTGTTTTGATAGATTCTGTACCATCAGTATCTTTGAATCTGATTTTGTCTGCAGTATTGAATATCTGCTTTTCACCATCAGTTTCATATACAGCGATTTCAAAACCACCACCAAATCCTGATACAAGACCACAATCTACTAGAACACCTACATATATTTCCTGAGCACCAGTAAAGTCAGCCCAAGTTACGCATCCAAATGCGTCAAGGTAAAGCGTAGCCACCTGACCTAATTTAAATGTTCTTGCATCTATAGCATTATAATATGATGAATTTACTTTGTATGATTCTTCAAAGTCAGACAATATATTAATGCCATCTTCTGTATACATTTCATTGATTACAAAATCACTAACAGTTTCAGTAGAAACAATCATTTCTGCAACATGTGGAACTGTTGCCTTAGCGATAGATACTACATTACCTACAGCAATGTCTGCAAATTCTATTGTATTACCTTCAAGATCATATATTGGAACGTATGATCTTCTGCTTGCATTGTCATCAAGTGGATATTCAAAGTCATATTCAACTGGAGTATCGGCAACGCCGTTGTGAGCTTTGTTATACACATAGAATTTACCACCTATGATACCGCTTACATATACACTCTCATAATCTTTAATTATCATTGTAGTGTATGTATCCGAACCATTTGAAATAAGTGTTATTGAACCATGTTCAATACCCTCAAATAAATTTTTAGTGTATGATGTCATATAGTAGCCATTGTAGATTACTGGATTACCCACAACAAATGAAGCTGTTTTAGTTCTTTTGCCATCATAATATGAGAATACACCTCTGTTATAATCAACATAAGTTTCTGGTGTGATAACTAATGTTTCTTCTTCTTCACTATAATCAATGTAAAGAATTTCTTTATTGTCATTGTCAGAGTCATCATAATATGCTTCTACGTATCTACCGATGTAATCGTTTCTGTTTACATCGTTTCTACGAAGCATAAACTTATAACCACCAATTACAAAGTGTTCCTGGTTAACCTGGCTAGATCTTGTAAGAGCAGTTACACCATTATCTGTAACCTGACCTTCTACCTTGCCAATTTCAAGAACATTTGTTAGAAGTGTCTGTCCAACTACTGTATTGTATGTGATTTTATCACCATATGAGCTAGTCTGCATTACATCTACTTCCATAGCGTTGTAGATAAGCATAGCCATATCATATCTTGTCATAGTATCTGATGATTTAAGATCTATGCCACGAAGTAGTTTTAGCTTATTAGCCTGCATGTTATAAGAGTTTTTAGAACTTATAATAACATCATAACCTAATATTTTTATCATTTCTCTGGTAGCAACGCCAAGAGTGATTTTCTCGTCGGCATCATACTCAGATTTAAGATTTTTTATAATAGCTTTAAATTCTGCAGCAGTAACCAGTGCTTTACCATTTTCTAAAGCAGACGCATCCATAATACCTAGTGCAGTTACTATTTCAAGCGGTCTTTCATCGTATACTTTATCTTCAGGTACTGTTTCTTCTTCGTCAGGAACAGTAACATCAGGAGTATCTTCTACATCTGGTTTTTCCTCTTCTACCGGCGGAACAAAATCTTTCTCACCTAGTGAAGTTACTTTGAAATTATTAACTTTTAATGGGTTGTACTGTGCATCATAACCAACAGTACCTTCGGCAATGTAGTCTTTAACATATACATTTTCAAATATAGTTGCTTCAGCATTGTCTGCTACCTTTAGGTAGAAAGACATACCTTCACCGCCATTTGAAACAACTCTTGCAGTTACATTGCTTCCTGCTTTTATAGTATATGGTAATTCATAAGTACCGTGTGTAGATACAACACCTCTTCTAAATGTCTTAAAAGTGATGTCATTCTTCTTAGGGTTGATTTCTATATAGTAATAGTTAGAGTCGTCAATGTAGTTTGTTAAAACACGACCATTATTCTCATATACAAGCTTGAAATCAACACTGAATTCAAACTTACCAGAGAATGCTCCTCCAGTATATATAACCCTTTTCTGTGTAGCGTTATGAGTTACACCATCAGCATCGCTTAGTACATAACCTGCAGGCAAGCTCCAGCCAAGTAGGCTTTCAGCATTGTCAGCGGTGCTGAAGGTCTTTGAAAGACCCTCAGCAGCGAAACCAATTTGCGGAATAACACATACGCTTAATATAAGTATTACTGATAATATCAGCGACAACGTTTTTTTCATCATCAATTGTTCACTCCTTCATTTAATAATACGTCAATTAAACCATTTTGTAATGTTGAAACATCTGTCAATTATTTAAGATAGTTCATTACACCGTAAACCATCTTAGCAACCTGTGCTCTTGTGCAGTAACTCTTTGGTGCCAAAACATTTGCTTCAACTCCGTTAATTATTCCGTTATCAACCATAAAGCTAATAGCGTCTACTGCGTAATCAGAAACATCGCTCTTATCGTTAAAGTTGTTTAGAGCACTTGTATCAGCTTTTCCAGCTTTTCCAAGCGATACTAAAATTCTGTATAGAATTGTTGCAACTTCTTCTCTGGTGATGTCTGCGCCAAATCCAAATGTGCCATCGCCTCTACCTGTAGTAAATCCTTTTTCTTCAGCAGTAGCAACAAATTTATATGCCCAGTGTGATCTGTCAGCATCTGTAAATGAAGTTGATATATAATTGTTGATGCTTATATCCATACCGTATAGAGCCATCTTCATAAGCTCTTCTCTCTTAACTCTGTCGCCAGGTCTGAACTTGCCGTTGCCATCACCTGAAATAACACCTGATTTAGCAAGAGCTGAAATAGCTTCATCCGCCCATTCAAAACCTGCTAAGTCTGTATACTTCATGCTTTCTTCAACTTCTGTTATAGAAGCACCACCGGCAATTGTTGCAGAATCACCTACTGTACCTGAACCAGGACCAGGGATACCGCCTTTTGGAGGGATTGTGGCACCGCCGCCACCGCCGCCTCCACCACCGCCGTTAGAATACGCGTTGATAGTAGAGTTTAGTACACCGATGTTCGACATTGTGTTCTGAAGAATGCTAGTGTTTAGTTCATTTACATTCTCGCCAAGTCCGATGTATTTATTGTAGTTTTCTATTGTAAGACCAGCTACAATACCATTGTTTTTAATTACTTCTGTGATATGTCCTGCACCACCAAGGTCAGTGTTTGCTGAGTTTGTTGATGCAAGTACTACCTGTTCAATAAACTTCTTCAAAAATTCATCTTTACCTGTGCCTATAGGAGCAGTTGTGTCAATGTATTCAAGACCTAGAAGTGCTTCTCTTACTGCCTCCTGACCTTTTGCGTTTAGTGTCTTGGTGTAAACATTAAACGCATCAACTGAAGTTGCAGGTGTTGTAGTATTTGTCATACCATTTACAGTTTTAGGATCGATGATATCATCAAGCAAGAATGAACCATCCAAGCCATATAGATCATTTTCAAGTGATGCTGTATAAGCCTGAACTGCCATTGCTTCACGAACAAATTTTATAAATTCAACTGCACCATCGTTTGTATCAAATGCGCTGTCAGCAATCTTCTTAGCAACTTTTTTAGCAACAGCCTTTATATTATCAGGATTGTCAGCTAAAAGTTCTTTATATACATTTACGCCGTTTTCGTTAGCACTGTCAAAGCCTAATTCTTCAGCGTTACTGTTTATAACATTCATTATAGCAAGGTAACCTGCTTCAGTGTCAGGGTAACCATTAACAGTTGATACAACACTTTCTCTCTCAGTAGGAGTTTTATATTCAAGAGTCTTTTCGCTTGAACCATTCATTGGAGTTACCTTTGCAGCGAAGTCTTCACCACCAACGTAAATGTGGTATGATCCTGAAGTAAACTCTGTAGGATTTAATGTTATATCAAATTTGTAAAGACCGTCTGCACCTGTCTTTGTAGTAGCTATTATCTTAGCTGCATTTGTGCTGTCTTCAACAACTAGGTTTACAACCTTGCCTTTAGCACCTGAGTATGTGTTACCCCATACTGAAAGGTCTTCTGCAACGATTGAGAATGTAGGTCTGTTACCATTGTCTGTTACTGCAACGTTTGCAGCATAAGGGTATGCACTTGTAAGTCTGGCATTATCTTCTATTACATAATACTTAACTTTAGCAGTTGCAGTTACATCTGCAGGAACTGACAAAGTAGCAAGTGAAATTTCTGTAGCACTGAAGCCAGATGGAGTAATCCAGCCATCGCCAACAGCAAGTGTAACATTTGGAACTTTTACAACCTTAAATGTCTTTGTTCCGTCTTCTATAGTTACATAGATGTCAACAGTCTTAGCTGATGCACCTGTGTTTTCACCCTTCATAAGTATAGAAGCGCTCTGTCCTGAAACAGCCTGAAGGCCATTTGGATTTATATTAGTATATATTTCTTTGTATCTTGAAATATCATTTGTAAATGCCATTGAACCGCCTTCAGCAGTATCATACATAGCTGTGATGTTTAGCTCTGGAGATTTAGTGTTAAACGGAAGCTTAACTTCGTTTGCAAATGAATCATCTCTTAGAGCAAGCTTAATATCTTTAGTAAGATTTAGATAGTAGTCTGTCTTGTAGTCAAGCGCGCCCGCCTTAACAGTAACTGCAAGGTCAATACCGCCATTTGTAACAGAAACATTTTCTACAGCACCTTCTATAGCATTGCCGTCAGCATCAAGTATTTTTACGCTATCAGTGGTTACTGTAGCAGTATCTACAGGGTAATTAAATGTACCTGCAAATACAGGAGCAAGCTCAGTATCTGTCATATCAGTCTGACCTGATTCAACAACATTAGTCAAACCTAAATAACTGCTCTTTGTTACAGAATACAACTTTGCACCACTAACGTTCATAAATCCGGCACCGAATTTACCACCTGTCAAAGGTGCTCCTACGTATGTTCTAGGTATGATTGCATCCGTCATTGCTGAATTATAAACTGTAACATAACCCGCTTCTTCTACAACAATTTTCATATTTGAATATCCGCCGGTGTAATCGTTGTTGGAAGCTAGAGTAGTAAATGAACCATTCTGGTCAAAATTCGATCCAGTTGCTTTTTTCAAACTCACTGGTTTTTTCGTATAATTATCCGCGCTTGTACCATTGTTAAAATCTACAAAATACAAGTTATTTCCTGCATTATAATTGAATACGTATATAGCTGAGTTGTACGAACGTGATAAACTAGCTGTTAACACATAGTCACCTGACGTTGTTGACGGGCTTATAGCATATACAGGACCATTACCTGTAGATTTGAAGTTGCCTTCCTCAAATGTATGTGCGCCTGTAAATGTCCACTCGCTAAATGTACCATCATCTGTGCTAAATGTATAGCTGTACACTGATAGGTCAAATCCCTGAATAAGTGTATCGATTATAGTCTGAACAGTACCAGCTACGTCTGTAGCATCTAAAGTTGTAGCAAACTTAAGTGCATCATTAGTCTGTGACATCTGGTCTGTGCTTAATTTATTATAAGCAGTTAGGTCAATGCCGAAATGAGTGGCATTATCTCTTAAGAAACCAGTAATGTCGGCTACACCTTTGAATCCTTCAACCATTACGTTATTCTTAAATACATCATATACCTCAGTAGGTGATGAGTAGTCGTTACCCATTATAGCATCAAGTACTGCTGTCTGTAGGTAAGAGTCAAGCTCGTCTTCAAATACCTCTGTAACAGTTATGCTGTTTGTAGTATCAAGGTCATCAAAGCCAAGAACTGCATCAGCTTCATCTGTGAATTTACCAGTAGCCGGATCAACGATTAGATCTCTCATATCGTTTTTAATAGCTACATAAACTGAAAGCTCGTTTAATGCTGTGATGAATTCTTCACCACCGTCAGTTTCATCAAACTCAGCTGAAGTTTTTGCATCAAACAGCTTAGCAGCAAGCTCACTCATTAGAGGTTTTGCAGTAGGGTCTGTAGCTGCGTCTTCTGTTTCAAAAGCATCAATAAATGTATTGCCTTCTATACCGATAGCCTTTGCCATAGCATCGTCTTCAAGTATAGCAAGTATGTCAGCTGCAGTAGCAGCATTATTTACAGTGTCAGCAACGCTGTTTTTCATTGCAACGTTTGCAAAGTAGAATTCTTGCATCTGTGCTGTAGAGAATTCGTCACCGCCAATGTAGAATCTCCAGTTAGCAGCAGTAGTACCTGTCACATTCATAGGAATAGTGAATGTGAACGCGCCGTTTTCACCTGTAGATGTCTTTGCAAGTTTCTGAATTTCGCTACCGAATTCGGTATCTTTTGCAACTGTAGTATCAAAATCGTATGGAGTAGTTGCACTTTCCATATTCATCATCATTAGGTAAACATCCTTACCTGCCTCGGTGCCTGCGTTACCTGAAACAGTAACAGTGTCACCCTCGAAAGTAGCATCTATATCAGAAATAACTGCACCCGCATCTGGTGTAGGATAGTAGTTATCTAATGCACTTGTAAGAATGTAAGATCTCATTACAGTAGCGTCTGCAGGAACAGTTACGCTTTCGTCTGTAGTAAGAGCTATATATGAAGATTCAGCACCTCTTGAAGGTACCTCAACCTTTTTAGCAATAGTCTTAAGTGCTTTTCCGTTAGCATCTTCAAAAGATACTATAGCGTACGCACTCTTGTCACCGTAGTTATATCTTTCGGTATTAGATACAGTGAATTTTGCAGTAAGTGACTGACCTGCAAGTGAAGTCACGTCAGTAGCCTCGCCACCTGATGAAGACTCTGCTACAGGGTCAGTACCCGAACCATATAATGAAGTCATAACTTCAAATGGAGGGTTTTCTGTAGTAAATGGATAACCCTTGTTTGCACCAAGAGCATTATCTGCAACTGTCTTTATACCTGTAGTAACTACTGCTTTATATGTAGTTTTGTACTTAAGCTGATTTGTCGCACTTGGAGTAAATACGATAGTATTTGTTCCTTCAAGAGCAACCTCGTACATATCGTCATTAATCTTATTACCTGCAGCATCAGCTAGGTAAGCATTAGCCTTAGTAACTGTAGTAGGTTCGATAGTAGCGTTAAATGCAACCTTAACAGGAGTAGTACCATCTATAAGTACAGGAGAAGGAACTACGTTTGCAGCTTCGTTAACAGCAAAAGATTTAACAAGTTTCATAGATTCCATAGCGACTACATTACTATGAACAGAGTTCATACCGTGCCAACCACCCACATAACCTGTAGTTATAGGAGCATTATCCGCTATCCATACATGGTCCATACCTGTTTCATATACAAACGGGCCTTTTACTTTAATGCCTGTAGAAGTTACATTAAACGAAAAGTTTCTTCTCTGCTGATGGTATGCCCATGAGGTGTTTGAGTCTGTAAAAGAAGCAATTTCTGTGTAAGACGTACCATTACCCTTGTATAGTTTGTACACACCGCTTTTATAGTCACCGCTTGCTTTTGCGGTAAATGTATAACCCGTGTTACTTATACCTTTTCTTCTCGCATCATCAGTAGTTGAAGCACCCCAATGGATATACACCGGTGCTGAATAACTTGAGAATTTAGTAGAGAAGGTATATTCAGCTCCTTGGGTATCAACCTGAGCTGTCTTGTAGTATCCAACACCCGTATCCATTTCCTTAGGTCTTAAACCCTGTGCATGGTACTCGAAATGAGTTCCCGGTGTACCAACTGCAAGTGTCCAGTCAGCTGGCATTGCTGTCAGGTTTTTAAAATCCTGATCAACAAGCGTCAAGCCGTCGTCTGCTGCTGCAACATGGATAGTAATACCTGCAAACATGGTAATTACCAATGCCAAGCACAGCATGATTGATAGTAATCTTTTTTTCATGTTTATCCGCCTTTCTTTTTTGATAAAATATCGATTGTT
>JAZQHR010000097.1:0-9738 GCA_045540695.1 Clostridia bacterium
AGCAAAAGGTTATTAAGAAAATAATCAAAGACTTCAACAAAAATTACGAGCCGATGCACCAAAATCTTAAAACCGAAAAAGAGATAGCAAAAGAGATAGAAAAACTTAAAAAGAGCCGACAGAAATATGTGGATATGTATGATAATGAGGTTATCTCAATGGAAGACTTAAAAGAAAAGACCGAGTCCACCAATGCTGAAATTAAAAAGTTGGAAGAGAAAATTAAAATGGTGAGGTTTGGTATCACACAGGCAGATAAGCTTGAATATGGGCTTACTGATACATTCAAGAGTATAGGCGATATTCTGAGTACTGCAGAGATTACCAACGAGATGCTAAAGCGAGTTATAGACCGAATTGAAGTGTCGGAAGACGGGCATATTGACATATACCTAAGGCTCCTTGCTGACATAGGACTTGACGAAAAGTATCAATGTTCCTCCATCAGTACATAAAGATATATCAGAAAGATTATCAAAACTTAGTCCAAAATTATCCGAACAGGTGAGGGCAGTGCTTGATGAAAACAAGGCACAAAGGCACATTCGCGGAGGAATAGCTACAAAAAACAAATACAAAAAAATATCATAAAGAACAGAGCTTAGCTGTGCAGAAGGATTTTTGTATAATTTGTAATTCTGTACAGCATGCTTTTTTTATTGATAAATTTAATATGCTATGGTATAATATTTACATTGAATTATGTTGGGAGAAGGGAAAAATGATGATCGAAACAAACATTGAAAGCTTGAGAGACCCGTTTATTTTAGTTGAGGACGGAGTTTATTATGCATACGGAACAGGTGTTGTAGGTACGGAATGGGATAATACTATATGGGGATGCTATAAAAATACCAGTGGTAAGCTTACAGGGGAGTGGAAAATGACTGAAAGTCTTATATATGAGCTTCCTGAAAATGCTGTTAAAAACAGATGGGCACCTGAAGTTCATAAATATAACGGGAATTATTATATGTTTGCTACATATTATTCGAATGCTACAAATCACAGAGGATGTACAATCCTTAAATCCTCTTCGCCAGAAGGACCATTTATAGAGATAACAAATGGCCATATTACACCTGATAACTGGGATGCGATAGACGGAACGTTTTATGTAGATAAAGATGGTCAGCCATGGATGATATTTGTTCACGAATGGACATGCACCGATGATGGAATAGGTAGAATGGCTGCAGCTAAGATGTCTGACGACCTTACGCATTTTATATCTGAGCCGATTGAACTTTTCAGAGCAGATGCTCCCAAATGGACAAACAACAGAGTAACTGATGGTTGCTTTATGTATGAAACAAAAGACGGCGGACTTATGATGATATGGTCAAATTTTGATGATGATGAAAACTACTGCGTAGGTATAGCTCATAGCGACAATGGTCGAGTTGACGGAAACTGGACACAGGAAGAAATACCGCTGTTTTCAAAGAAAACTACAGGTAAATACGATGGTGGCCACGGAATGATATTTAAAGATAATGATGGTAAAATGTACATATCAGTCCATTCGCCAAACGTACCAACTGATGAATGTGGTGAGAAAACTGTTTTTGTGCCTGTGATAGAGAAAAATGGTACTATTGTTTTGAATGTATAAAAATTGTATTTCTTTTGAACGAAAAAATGATTATATTGATTTTTGACATTATTTGTGTTAATATGTAATATATGCAAAATTTTAGACAAAAGGAGAATTTGATTATGGATATTTTTGCATTTGCATTATACTTTGTAGCTATGATAGCTATAGGTATATTCTTTTTTGTAAAATCAAAAAGTAAAACTGAAAAAGACTATTTCCTTGGTGGCAGAGCTATGGGACCATGGGTAACAGCTATGAGTGCTCAGGCATCTGATATGAGTGCATGGCTACTTATGGGACTTCCGGGCAGTATACTTGCTTTTGGATTTGGTCAGGCTTGGATTGGAATAGGTTTAGCTATAGGTACTGCTGCAAACTGGATTTTGGTTGCTAAAAGACTTCGTAAATTTTCGAAAGCTTCGGGTGATTCTATCACACTTCCGCAGTATTTATCAAAGCGTTTCGCATCAAAGAGCCATACTGTAAGTATTATTTGTGCAGTTGTATTTTTAGTATGCTTTACTATCTATGTTGCATCAGCTTTTGTAGCAGGTGCAGATGTGTTTACAACACTTGTTCCCGAGCTTTCCAGAGCTTATGCTATGATTATATTTGCAACAATCGTTGTTATATATACATTCCTTGGCGGATTTAATGCAGTGTGCTGGACAGACTTTTTCCAGGGACTTTTAATGCTTGCTGCTCTTCTTATAGTGCCAATAGTTGTTGGATTTACAAGAACACTTGAGCCAGCTGCGCTTACTACTATATATGAAGGACCAAATGGAGAACAGTTTGAGTTTGTAGCAAACTTCTTTAATGCAAGCTGGAAAGATATAGTATCAGGTCTTGGATGGGGACTTGGATACTTTGGTATGCCACATATCATTGTAAGATTTATGGCTATAGAAAAACCTTCTATGGTAAAAAAATCAGCTACTGTTGCAATAATCTGGGTTGTGCTTTCGCTAGCTGCTACAATCGTTATTGCATATCTTGGCAGAATGTTTGTATATACTAATGGCACTGACCTTTCGGAAGTTTTACTTGCACAGGGTAAACAGTCGCTTATATTTGTTGAACTTGCACGTGATGTATTCCCTGCATTTATTGCTGGTATACTTCTTGCAGCAATTATTGCAGCTTCAATGTCAACAGCTGACTCGCAGCTATTGGTTGCAGCATCGTCATTTGCAAGTGACCTTTACAAACCAATTATCAGAAAACAGGCTTCAAATAACGAAATGCTTTGGGTAAGCCGTATAGTAGTTCTTGTTATAGCAGTTATTGCATTCTTTATCGCAAGCAGTAAGGGTAAAGCTGCACAGGCTATAATGGATCTTGTATCAAATGCGTGGGGTATATTCGGAGCAGCGTTTGGACCTGTAGTATTGCTTTCTCTTTTTTGGAAGAGATTTACATACAAAGGTGCAGTTGCCGGTATATTAGTAGGTGCAATAGTTGATATGGTATGGTTATGGTTACCTGTATCTGGTGGTCAGTCACTTACAACTATTACAGGTATATATGAAATTATTCCTGGTTTTGTAATCGGTGGTATCGTAGCTGTAATAGTTACTCTTATTGATAAAAAACCATCAGCTGAAGTTGAAGCAATTTTCGCAGCTGCAACTGATAACAGCATAGATGACTAATAGAATATAATACATAAATTGGCAATTTTCGCTTTTCGAAGATTGCCTTTTTTATTTATGGGTGATATAATGAAGATATATATATAATTTATGGTAAATAAATCGTTCGATGTTTATAAAGTGGGGATTGTCGAATCTTGATACAAGAGCATTTAAAAAGATATTAGATGATAATGGTGGTGTTTTCCACTGAAAAGATATATTGTAAACAGAGTTAGTTATGAGGAGATTAAATATGAATATTGAAAAATTGCAATTTGAAAGTATAAAATATGTAGTAAGGTATCCAAACGGATATAATGCAGGGGAAAAATGTCCCGTAATAATATTTTTGCATGGAGCAGGAACACGAGGGGATGATTTAGAGTTATTGATAGGGAATAATTTTTTTGAAATAACGGAAAAATATTGTGATTTCCCATTTGTTGCAGTTGCGCCGCAATGTTCTGCAAATACTTGGTTTGACGTATTTGAACAGCTAGAAAGATTAGTAGTGAAGATATCAAACGAGGACTTTTGTGATAAAAAGAGAATTTACCTTATGGGAAACAGTATGGGTGGCTATGGAACATGGCAGCTTGCCATGAGTCTTCCTGAACTGTTTGCTGCTATAGTGCCAATATGCGGTGGCGGAATGTACTGGAACGCCGGAAGACTAATAAACGTACCTGTGTGGGCATTTCACGGCGAGCAGGATATGACAGTTAAGGTGGAAGAATCTATTAAAATGGTAGAGGCAGTGAATAAAAAAGGTGGAAACGCTAAATTAACTATATATCCTGATAGACAACACGATTCGTGGACAGATACATATAAAAATTACGAAATGTTTAAATGGCTTCTTTCCAATACAAATTCCAATGTGTCAGATATTGAAGATGAGTATAACGACAGTGTTATATACGGATAAGTTGTTATAAAAATGCTAAAACGGAGGTTTGTATGCGTTTTAATATACTTACACTTTTTCCTGAAATGTTTTCAGCACTATACGAAAGTATTCTCGGCAGAGCAGAGAAAAAGGGGATAATAGAATTTAATACTATAAATATACGTGATTTTGCCTGCAATAAGCATAACAGAGTGGATGACTATCCTTATGGCGGTGGCAGGGGAATGGTAATGCAGGCAGAACCAATATACAAGGCGTATATGAGCATAGCTGATAAATGCACAGAAAAACCTCACGTTATATATATGAGCCCAAAGGGAAGTGTGCTTAATCAGGATAAATGCCGAGAACTTGCTAATAAGGAAAATATAGTAATTTTGTGCGGGCACTATGAAGGTGTGGACCAGAGAATAATTGATGCTATAATAGATGAAGAAATATCTATAGGCGATTATGTGCTCACTGGTGGTGAGCTTCCGGCAATGGTACTTGTTGACAGTGTTTGTCGAATGATAGACGGAGTACTCTCAAACGAAGAAAGTTTTACTGACGAGTCGCACTTTAATGGACTTTTAGAATATCCACAGTATACAAGACCGCCGGAGTTTATGGGGATGAAAGTTCCCGAAGTGCTTCTGTCGGGTAATCACGCAAAGATAGATGAATGGCGGAAAAACAAGTCGATTGAGGAAACAAGGAATAAAAGACCTGACTTATATGCAAAATATACCGATGGAGAGAAAAAATAAAATTTTTTGAAAAAAGTACTTGAAATTTGGTTTTAAGTGTGGTATAGTATTATGGTAAAACGGGCGGTCCTCTGGTTGACAAGGGTCAGGCAAGAACGTCTAAGGTGAAGGGAGGATATAATAATGGATATAATTAAAACTATAACTGAAAGCCAGATCAGAACAGATCTTCCAGAGCTTTGTATCGGTGATACTGTAAAAGTTCATGTTAAAGTTAAAGAAGGAAACAGAGAGAGAATCCAGGTATTTGAAGGAACTATCATCTCTAAAAAGCATGGCGGAATTTCTGAAACATTTACTGTAAGAAGAGTATCTTATGGTGTTGGTGTTGAAAGAACTTTCCCAGTTAATTCTCCAAAGATTGCTAAAATTGAAGTAGTTAGAAAAGGTAGAGTTAGAAGAGCTAAACTTTACTACATCCGTGAGAGAGTTGGTAAAGCAGCTAAAGTTAAAGAAAGAATATAGTCTTAGTATAATAAAGACTGATTTCGTGATGCTTACATGCTATGGGGAGACCTTGTTTCACCATAGCATTTGTGCATTTTATGTGATTTTATATGTGTTTTGAAAGGACTGTTATTAGTGGACGAATTTAAAAATAATACACCGGAAAATACCGATGAAATAATCGATGAGATAAACAATACTGCAGATGAAACGACAGAAGAAACAGTGGAATCAGCAGATGAAACATTTGAAGAAACATTTGAAGAAGAATTAGCCGAGCCTAAGAAGGGTATACTTAGAGAAATACTTGACTGGCTTGTGTGTATAGTGGTTGCAGTGGCTATAGCCTTGGTTATAAGAAATTTTGTGTTTACACTTGTGAATGTGTCGGGGCCTTCAATGAACCCTACACTAAACGACAAAGACGTACTTTATGTAAACAGAATGTTTTACGAGCCTGAGGTGGGGGATATTATAATCTTTGAGCCTAAGGAAAGCCCTGATACTCCTTATGTAAAAAGAGTAATTGCCACCGAAGGACAGACAGTAGATATAAACCCATATAACGGCGAGGTATCGGTTGACGGAAAGGTGTGCGAAGAAAATTATATACTTGAGCCTATCAATGCTATGCATTACGGCGATATGCAGTATCCATATACCGTTCCTGAAGACCACGTGTTTGCTATGGGTGATAACAGAAACAATTCTCTAGATAGCAGAATGTCTATCGTTGGACCGGTTTCTGAAGATAGTATAATAGGTAAGGCAATATTTAGAATTTTCCCACTTAGCACATTTGGTTCACTTTACGAATAAACTATAAACACTGCGGAGGAATATATGAATTTACAGTGGTTTCCAGGTCACATGACCAAGACAATCAGACAGATAGAAGCGGATATAAAGCTTGTGGATATTGTGGTGGAGCTTGTCGATGCCAGAATACCGCTAAGCAGTAGAAATCCTGATATTAAGGAGATTATTTCAGGTAAGCCGCATCTTCTTATAATGAATAAGTCTGATATGGCAGATGATAGTGCCACAAAAGAGTGGGAGAATTATTTTGCTAAATCCGGTGAATATGCTATTGTAATGAACTCTGTTGATACAAAGGGAACAAATGTTGTATTTGATGCTTGTAAGAAAATTCTTGCAGATAAAATTAACCGCGAAAAAGAAAAAGGTATAGTAAACAGATCTATCAAGATAATGGTAGTAGGTATACCGAATGTTGGTAAATCTTCTTTTATCAATAAGCTTTCCGGAAGAAAAAGTACCAAAACCGGCGATAAGCCTGGTGTGACAAGGGGTAAACAGTGGATAAGACTTCCAAATGGCTTTGAACTTCTTGATACAGCAGGAATACTTTGGCCAAAGTTTGAAGATGAACAGGTTGGACTAAAGCTTGCTTATACAGGTTCTATCAGAGATGAGATAGTGGATGTGGAAGAGTTATCGTGTTATCTTCTTACTTATCTTAAGGAAAACTATCCGCAAAGTCTTACAGAAAGATACAAAATGGCAGATTTCGAAAATCTTGAAGGTTATGAGCTTTTGGAACTTCTTGGCAGAAAACGTGGGTTCGTAATTTCTGGCGGTGAGATAGATACATTCAGAGCAGCAAATATACTTCTTGATGAATTTAGAGGATGTAAGCTTGGCAGAATAACACTTGAAAGACCATAAAAATATAAAAAGTTTCAAGATAATCTTGGAACTTTTTTGGTATAAGGAGATAAATTATGCTTGATTATGAAAACAAATATTGGGATGATGGATTAACTTATGTTGCAGGAGTTGACGAAGCGGGCAGAGGTCCTCTTGCAGGAGATTTGTATGCGGCTGCAGTTATATTAAAGCCCGGTACATATATAGAGGGAATAAACGATTCTAAAAAACTAACCGAGAAACAAAGAGAGCAGCTTTACGATATAATAATAAAAGAAGCACTTTGTTATAATATTGTAAGCATAGATGTAGATACTATAGACAGAGAAAATATTTTGCAGGCGACATATATGTCTTTTAAAAAGGCGCTTGAAGGTCTTTCGAAAACACCTGAAATAGCACTCATAGACGGTAACCGTGCACAAGGAATAGATATCCCGTATGAGTTGGTGGTAAATGGCGACAGTAAAAGTCAGTCTATTGCTGCAGCTTCAATTCTTGCTAAGGTGTCGAGAGATAGATATATGAAAGAAATGGCTGAAAAGTATCCACAGTATAATTTTGAAAAGCACAAGGCATACGGTACTGCTGAACATCGTGAGCTTATAAAAAAGTACGGGCCATGTCCTATACACCGAAAAACGTTTAAGGGTGTTAAAGAATATATATAGGAGAGGGAGCCTTATGGAAAAACTTTCTGTCGGTGCAGTTGGCGAAAAGTTAGCTGCAAGATGGTATCGTTTCAGAGGATATAAAATTCTCGAAACTAACTATCGACTTAGAAATGCCGAGGTTGATATTGTAGCAGAAAATTCTAAGTATCTGTGCTTTATTGAAGTGAAAACACGAAAAACAGACAAGTTTGGAATGCCGTGTGAAGCGGTAGATTATCGAAAAAGACAAAAGATAATTCTTGGTGCAAAGTATTATCTTTTAAAGCATCCTACAGATAAGGAAATTCGATTTGATGTCGCTGAGGTTATTGGTGAAATGAAAAACGGCGTATTCAAAAAGAAAAGCTTGAATATAATACGAAATGCATTTGATGCATCAATGTGAAAGAATGTCTGGCATGGTTGTTGCAAAAAGAAATGTAATTGCATAGAAATGCTATGAATAACACACGTTCTTTTATGTAAATTTAATAATTATGTGCTAATTTTTGAATTTTTTGAAAATAAAACTTGCATTTTTATGGAAAATATATTAGAATATACATATTGTAGAAATAAAAAATGAAATTTGTTTATATTAAATCATTCAAAAACAGGAGGTAAATATGTATATTTCAAAAAAATATTCCGGAATTTGTGCATCGCCTACACTTGCGATTGACTCAAAATTCAAACAGATGAAAGCCGATGGGCTTAACGTTGTTGGCTTTGGAGCAGGAGAGCCGGACTTTGATACGCCTCAAAATATAAAGGATGCTGCTATAGATGCTATTAATAAAGGTTTAACAAAATATACACCTGCATCAGGTATATTGGATCTTAAAAAATCTATATGCGAAAAATTAAAAAAAGATAATGGTCTTGAGTATAAACCAAGCCAGATTGTTATAAGTAATGGAGCAAAGCATTCACTAGTGAATATTTTTGGTACTATATTAAATCCTGGCGATGAAGTTATTATTCCTTCGCCTTATTGGGTAAGTTATCCTGAAATGGTTAAGCTTGCAGACGGTGTGCCTGTAACGCTAGCTACTACCGAAGAAAGTAATTTTAAATTTTCTGCGGCTGAACTTGAAAAGGCTATTACGCCAAAAACAAGAGCGCTTGTGCTAAATAGTCCAAGTAATCCTACAGGTATGGTTTATAGCGAAGAAGAATTAAGAGCTATAGCTGATGTTGCAGTTAAGCATAATATATATGTTGTTTCTGACGAAATATATGAAAAGCTTATATATGATGGAAAAAGTCATGTAAGTATTGCGTCATTTAATGATGAAATAAAAAATCTTACTATTATAGTAAATGGTATGTCAAAAGCTTATGCTATGACTGGCTGGAGAATAGGTTATACTGCATCAGCAGAAGAACTTGCTAAGGTAATGGGCAATGTTCAGAGCCATGCTACATCTAACCCAAATACCATTGCTCAGTATGCTGCACTTGCTGCACTTGATAGCGATGAAGCACAGATTAAGGAAATGGTAGATATTTTTGAAGAAAGACGTAACTATATGGTAGAAAGAATGAACTCTATTGATGGTGTTTCATGTTTAATGCCTAATGGTGCTTTCTATGTAATGATGAACATTAAAGAGGTAATGGGGAAAGAACTTTACGGAAAGGTTATAAATGGTTCTGATGATTTTGCCGAATTGTTCCTTGAAAAAGCAATGGTTGCAGTAGTTCCTGGCTCTGGATTTGAAGCAGAAGGATATGTAAGATGGTCTTATGCAACAAGTATGGAAAATATCAAAGAGGGACTTGACAGATTGGAAAAATTTCTTCGTGGTGAATAATTTTATACACAAATAGTATAAAATGGAATTTTAATGCATATAATGATTATACCCGGATTTTTTCCGGGTATAATTTATATAAAATCACCCTGAAAATTGTCGTATTTTTTTGAAAAAAAGTGTTGACAAAAAGAAAATATGGTGATATAATAAACAAGTCGCGTGTGCGACAGTTGGTCTTTGAAAAATAAACAGCATAAAGTGTGTTCTCTGTTAAGAGAACTTTGAGTAACAAGCTTTTTAAGCTAGTAAAG
>JAZQHR010000098.1:0-4035 GCA_045540695.1 Clostridia bacterium
AAATAACGTGGTTTGAAGAAAAACGCGTAGACAATCCCAACACCCACGGGACAGGCTGTACCCTTTCGTCGGCTATAGCGTGCAATCTTGCGGAGGGACTGCCGCTTAAAGACAGCATATTAAATGCTAAAAAATACCTTACCGGTGCACTTTTGGCACAGCTAGACCTGGGCAACGGTTCAGGTCCTCTTATGCACAATCATAATATAATGTAATATTGTATAAAAAAAGAGATGTGATTTAGGTGTATTACCGTATAGGTAACCCTTTTAAATCACATCTTTTTATATAATGTTATCAATAATTTTTTATAGAATGAATAACCCTACCTACCACAAGGATATTTGCTGTTTTAGCATTTATCTGTACGGGTGTGTAGTCTTTGTAGTTACTGTCTGGTATAAGGGTGATGATATCATTTGAAATATTTACGCGGCGTATGTAAAAAGTATCATCTGCAAATAGTGCGTATATCCCGTCATCCTTAAGGCTCATACAACGGCTGACAATTATATAATCATCCTGCGAAAAGCCTGCATTATCCATAGCATTGTCTGGACATACCACGACTATATTTTTGTTTCCCCTCATAGCGGGAGTTTTTGGCATATCAATATACGAGGTTATTGTCTGCGGAACGTCACCAATAACGTCTGTTGGGTGCTGTGTAGGAAACAGATACATCTTTTCCTGATTGTTTGACTGCCACAACGCCTCGTGAACTGCAGGGTCAAAATCCTCCGAAAACAAGTCAGCCGCCGTCACACCAAGTGCTGCGGTAAGTCTTTTAAGATACCTTGCCTGTGGCATGGAATAGTTTATCTCGTAGTTTGACACTGCGGTCTTTGACATTCCTGCCATATTGGCAAGCTGTTGCTGAGTAAGACCTTTGTATTCTCTTATTTTTCGTAAATTCTCCGAAAAGATAAATTCTTCAGACATGGTATTCCTCCAATAATTCAAGTAATTTTTCCCGTTTATTTAAGCTTGGGTTTTGTATAACTCTGTCAAGCAGATATTCAAGCATCTGCCCTATCTGTGTCTTATCCTCCGCGACGGATAATACCTCGTTTCCGCCAAGAGCAAGATGGCTTATGCGGTACGGCTCGCGAGATGATTTTATATCGCGGTATATTTCATAAGCAGCTTTGTCTTGCTTCATTTTTAATACATCTTCAAAAAGGTCATCATCTGTTTTTCTAAGTATATTTTTAATAACCACTCTGTCGTGGGAGATTTCTTTTCCGCTATACTCCAAAAGGGTGCGAATTTTTTTCTTCTCCGCATTTGAAAATTTATATTTACATATAAACTCCTCTGCATCAGGGTGGGCTTTGGAAAGGAGCATCGCCCAGCGTATTTCGATAGTCTTATCAATGTTTGACAGTGAATTTAAAATACCAACGTTTTTATCAAGGTGTGGCAAAAAAATGCTCATAAAGTCTGCATAATCGCCAAGCTTTTCTACATAATCTCCCATTATAGCCTTGTCAAGCTCTGCCTTTATTCTCTCCCTTGACACATACTCCATAAGGTGAGCATTTTTAAGCATTGACGCAAAAGCATCTGGCAATATGTCAAATCCCAGACACGCACTAAACCTTACGGCACGAAGCATTCTTAATGCGTCTTCGTTAAACCTTTTATCAGGCTCACCTACTGTGCGAATGATTTTTTTGTGTATATCGTCCACTCCGCCAAACAAATCAACTATACCCGTTTCGGGGTTATACGCAAGTGCGTTTATGGTGAAATCACGCCTTTTAAGGTCTTCGGCAAGGCTGTTTGAAAACTCCACCTGCATAGGTTGTCGGTGATTTTGATATTCACCGTCTACGCGGTAGGAAGTCACCTCAACACTGTATTTTCCAGCAAGCACAGTAACTGTGCCATGCTTAATTCCCGTTTCAACCACCTTAGGAAACATATTGCATATTTGCTCAGGACGTGCGTTTGTGGTGATGTCGTAGTCGGATATGCTTCTTCCCATAACAAAATCCCGCACTGCTCCGCCTACAATATATGCCTCATAGCCGTTTTGTTCTATTGTAGCTATCACCTGAGTTATCTCATCAGGCAGACTAATTTTTTTCAAGCTCAATGATAAAATCTCCAAGTTTCTTAGTAGAATCGCCCTTGCCTGCTGCGTCAAGTAACGCAGGAAGTACTTTGTCGCGTTCTTTATTATGCATAAGCTGATAAAGTGCCTCGTCTATAGGGAAGGTATCCGACACCTTTACAGCAAGCGAATTGTTTAATAAAAACTCAACGTTTCTGTCTTCCTGACCCGGGATAGGGTCGATAAGTATAATATTCATCTTCTTTGCAAGTGCCTCCGACATGGTAAGTCCTCCAGGCTTTGACACTATGCAGTCGGATGCATCCATTATCACATCTACATTATCCACAAAGCCGTAGTTGTAGTGAATGTGATTTGTTTTTAGATTATCCAGGCTTTTCTTAAGCGATTTATTACTTCCGCACACTGTGATAATCTGAAAATCCTTCTCAAGAGAATCGAGCTGTTCTACATATTTAAGCACGTTTCCATAACCCATAGAGCCGGTCATTACAAAAACTGTGTATTTATTGTCTATGCCAAGTATTTCACGTGCCTTTGCTTTATCAATTTTAGAAGCGAATTTTTCTTTTATAGGTATACCAAACGGCAAAATTTTCTCCTCCGGAATACCTTTTTTGACAATCTGGTTATTAAGAAGCTCACTTGCAGACACGTAATAGTCCATATTGGTTTCTTCCCAGAACGGATGCACTGTAAAGTCGGTAAGCACACCAATAAGCTTTGCATCTAAAAGACCCTTTTTCTTAAAATGCGACACAAGGTTTGCAGAAAACACGTGTGTAGCCACTATCACATCGGCATTGTACTGCGATATAAATTTTGCAAATTGTCTTGCGACGATACCATTTGCAAACCTCGACGGAGATATGATATCTTCGCGCGAATTGTGCACCTCGGCTATTCTGTACAGCTTACCATACACAGCCGGGGTATACTTACTCGACAGAAGGTAACCGTTTTCTATAAGCTTACTAAGTGTCATATTGAAATATCTATATGAATCAACCACCTTTACCTCCACGCCTTTTTGTGCAAGGTAATCGGCAATCGCATTTGCTGTCTGATTGTGACCGTTTCCGGCGGTAATTGTAAGTACTAATACTTTCATTGCATCTCACTTGACCTTTCTTATAAAGACTCCCTCTAAGTAAAGGGAGCTGTCATCTTTAATGACTGATGGATTGTAATTTATTTGATAAAACCATTATAACATATATTCTGCAAAATAGTAACACATTTTTTGGAAAAATCATAATATAACATTGAAATACGGTTTTAAACCGAAAATTTTTGGAGGTGTCTTTTATGGGAAAAGGTTGTTGTCTGTTCACAGGCTCTAACGACAGTATCTTGTTCTTTATTATCGTATTCTTACTATTATTCGGATGCTGCGATTGATATTTTCGCAGGGATTAAAAAATAATATATGGAGGTAAAGACTTATGTTCAATTTCTTTGGCGGTTGCAACGAAGGCGGTTCTGGCAGCACACTTTTATGGTTCCTTATACTAATCCTTCTTCTTTTTTGTAACTCAAACGGATGTAACGACAACGGCTGTTGTCAGTGATAAAATTCAGGAGGTAAATATAATATGAGCGATTGTTGCTGCAACAATAACAACGGTTTGTTTGGCGATAACTCGTGGTGGATAATTATAGTAGCTATAATCATTATATGGGTTCTATTCTCAAACGACCACGATTGTTGCTGTTAAAATGAAAACGGGCGGGGTTTGGCCACCACCTGATAAGGAAGTATTGGTTTTGAATCTATATTTTTAATTTATACTTCATCAAAAAAATCCCGAAATACGTCAGTATTACGGGATTTTTGTTCTTTGCCTAAATGTAAAAATCTAATTTTCAAAACTGCAATGCATCCTGAAAGCGAATTTTTTGAATGAAGTTCAAGGCGAAAAATGCACATAATCCTGACGGATATGTGCATTTTT
>JAZQHR010000099.1:0-2237 GCA_045540695.1 Clostridia bacterium
ATTTAATTATATTAGCATATTAATGTTTTTTAAATTGAGGCTCCGAAATTTCGGAGCCTTTTTACTTTTATGGGGAGCTTTTGAACACTTTTATTGCGACATAGTATCCTTTGTGATATACTAAGCATCCATTGAAATTGCAACATAATATGCAATGGATATGGTACTTGTTGAAGATAAGAGATTTAAATGAAAAATTTGAAAATGTAAAGGGGTTTTGAAAATGAAAAGACTATTGTCACTATTGTTAGCAGCTATTATGCTAATGAGCTGCAATATTGTGGTAACAGCGGAAGAAAATGAATCCATAGAGCTTGATCAGCTGTATCCGGTGGTATTTACGGAAAACCATATAAATGAAGCGTTTGAGTATTCATTCACACCTAAGGAGACAGATTATTATGTGATTGAGTCTTTTTGTGAGATAAATGAATTTGGATATTCAGCATCCCCATATGTTTCTGTTTATGATGATAAAGAAAATAGAATTGCTTACGATGGTGAAGTTATTGATGGTAGTCCGGATTTTGGCTGTGCTTGCAATCTTGAAAAAGATAAGACATATAAAATTATAATTAAGTCAGGCAGAACAGGAGCATTAAATTTTCGCATTAGGTTTACCAAGTTGACCGAAGATTTTAGCATAGCTGGGTTAGAACATTATACTTTTATGCCAAATACATATTATACGTTTAACATATTTGCTAATGAAGAAAATGGTGCTGCGATAAAGGGTACATGGAGCATAAGTAATAATGAAGTTGCTAAAATATATAGTGAATCAGGTTTTGATTATAAAATGGGTTGGGTTAAGCTTTATTTTTTAGCAAGTGGAAAATTTGACCTTACTTTTACATCTGTAAATGGTATAAGCGATAGCGTTGAAATTACTGTTGTTGATCCAATTGAGTTGACTACAGATAGGGCGTTAGACTTTTATGTATTGCCAAATCAAGATGTTAGACTTAAATTTGTGCCTGAAACAAGTGGATATTATGAAATTTATTCTGAATGCGATGGAAATTTTCAAGCAGAGTTATACATCTATAATGAAGCAACAAAAAAATATACTTATATGGCGTCAAATGAAGACGGCGGACAAGAAGACAACTTTAAATTACTCGAGAAATTAGAAGCAGGAAAGGAATACTATATTGAAGTATATGGTTATTATAGAGTATTTGGAAGCTTGACAGTGCTTATAGAAAAAGCTGTCGATCCTTCATCAATAGATATTTCCAAGGTAGATGGGTTGACCTTTCCAGTAGACAAGGCACTTAATGTTGAGGCTGTTTTATCACCTACAGATAGTAATGTGATAGTAGATTGGTCAGTTAGCGATGAATCTGTTTTATTATTAAATAACGTGGAATATGATGAAAATGTACCATCAGCTGAGTTTAAAACACTAAAAGAAGGCACAGTTATAATAACTGCAACAACTGCGAACGGAATAAGTGATACAGCTACGATTTATGTCTGTGATAAAATTATTCTTGAAGAAGGTGTTCCTTATGAAGCTAAGATTATGGAAGATTACGATTATGAACTTAGCTTCACCCCAGAATACGATGGAACATATAAATTTTATTCTTTTGGAGATAATCGAGCTTCGGGATTACTGTATAATGACTCTGGTAAATGTATAAACATTGACAGTGAAGATGGAGAAGGTACGAATTTCCTAATGGAGGAAGAGCTGGAAGCCGGTAAAACTTATATTCTTAAGTTTGAGTGCTATAGCTATAGCTGTGATGACACTTTTCCTGTCACAATCTGTGCGAGCAAAGTTAGTGGAAAAGCAACTGCTGTTGTTATTGATAGAGATAGTGAAACTCTTACATATGGAGCACTTTCTGAAACACATATAGAAGTATACTCAACTCCATTTGATGCGGAAACAGAGAAACTGCTTCAATGGACATCTTCAAATGAAGATGTGGTATATGTAAAAAAAGGAAATTTGTATTTTATATCAGAAGGAGCAGCAACAATAACAGTAACTACAGAAAATGGACTTACAGACAGTATTGATGTTGTAGTTACAAAGACGCCTGAATTAATTGTAAATATGGCAAATGAGGCAGTTTGTTTGGATGGTGATAAAATAGTTTATGAGTTTACACCAAAATTGAGCGGATCATATACTCTTTATTCCTTAGGTGATGATAACCCTGCTATGAGTTTGTATAATAAAAATATGGAAGAAATTGGTGAAAGTGATAACGAAGGAGAAA
>JAZQHR010000100.1:0-16119 GCA_045540695.1 Clostridia bacterium
AGCGGTCTTAGGGAAGACAACATGTTTCCCCAACTCCTTGGCTCACAGAACGACATGGCTACGATCCGACTTAACATTGTAAAAATAGACGAAAATTATGTTCCAAACCCTATTGAAACAAAACAGGTTTACGGCATCAGCTTTGAACAGGGCAGAAACGAGTTTGAGATAAATAAAGAGCTTTTATCTGATATCGTTACTGAAAACAAAAACATCCCTGACGATGCAAAGAGAGACCTTATCATAGCACTTATCACACTTAAATACACTCAGTCAAACTCTGTATGCTTTGCAAAAGATGGACAGGCTATCGGCGTTGGTGCAGGTCAGCAGTCAAGAATTCACTGTACTCGTCTTGCAGGACAGAAGGCAGATAACTGGCATTTAAGACAGAGTGACAAGGTACTAAACCTTCCATTCCTAGACAGCGTAAAACGTCCTGAAAGAGATAATGCTATAGACGTTTATATCTCTGAAGATTATGATGACGTACTTGCTGACGGCGTGTGGGAAACACTATTTAGCGTTAAACCTTCGCCGTTTACAAAGGAAGAAAAGAGAGCATACCTTGACACTATCACAGGCGTAAGCCTTGGTTCAGATGCGTTCTTCCCGTTTGGTGACAATATAGAACGTGCCGCAAAGAGTGGCGTAAGCTATATTGCAGAGCCAGGCGGAAGTATCCGCGATGACAATGTTATTGAAACTTGTAACAAAAAAGGCATCGCAATGGCATTTACAAAGATGAGATTGTTCCATCACTAAGATATAATTTTATGGTAAAAGAATAGAAAAGGAGAAATACAAATGAACTTTTTTAATGAGTTAGAACAATTTGACAAAGAGGTATTTGATGCGTGCAGTTTAGAGCTTAATAGACAGAGAGCTAACGTTGAGCTTATCGCATCTGAAAATATAGTTTCCGAGGCAGTATTACTTGCCGCAGGAAGCGTTCTTACAAACAAATACGCAGAAGGATATCCGGGTAAAAGATATTACGGCGGATGTCAGTGCGTAGATATCGTGGAAGATATAGCAAGAGAACGTGCTAAAAAGCTATTTGGCGCAGAACATGCAAATGTTCAGCCACACAGCGGTGCAAATGCAAACCTTGCAACATTTTTCGCACTACTTGAGTGCGGTGACACTGTAATGGGTCTTAACCTTGCACACGGCGGACACCTTTCTCACGGCTCACCTGTAAACATTTCAGGTAAATACTTCAACATCGTTCCATACAGCGTTTCTGACGATACTGAAACACTTGACTACGAAGAAATGAGAAGAATTGCACTTGAGTGCAAGCCTAAAATGATTATTTCAGGTGCAAGTGCATATTCAAGAACAATAGATTTCAAAAAGATAAGAGAAATCTGTGACGAAGTGGGAGCATATATGATGGTTGACATCGCTCATATCGCAGGTCTTGTTGCAGCAGGTCTTCATCCAAGCCCTGTTCCTTATGCAGATGTAGTTACAACTACTACTCATAAAACACTTCGCGGTCCTCGAGGCGGTATGATACTTTGCAAAGAAAAATATGCAAAACAGATAGACAAGGCAGTATTCCCAGGTACTCAGGGTGGACCTCTAATGCATGTTATCGCTGCAAAAGCAGTAGCACTAGGTGAAGCACTAAAGCCTGAATTTAAAGAATATCAGGCACAGGTTGTAAAAAATGCCGCTGCACTATCTGATGCCCTTGTAAAAGAAGGCTTCAGAGTAGTATCAGGCAAGACAGACAACCACCTAATGCTTATCGACCTTCAGCCGTTTGGCATTACAGGTAAGGAAATGGAAAAACGTCTTGATGAGGTTCATATCACAGTCAATAAAAATGCTATTCCAAACGACCCACAGAGCCCATTTATCACAAGCGGTATCAGAATAGGTACTCCTGCGGTAACTTCAAGAGGCTTTAAGGAAGACGACATGCTACTTATAGCAAAATGGATAAAGGATATCGCAGCTGACTTTGAAGGAAACAAAGACAGAGTTACAAAAGAGGTAGCAGAACTACTTAAAAACTATCCAATATACTAATTTTTGGAGGCATTTTAAATGAAAATAATGGTAGTAGGTGGCGGCGGAAGAGAGCACGCCATCATAAAGAAACTTAAACAAAGCCCAAAGGTTGAAAAGATATATGCACTTCCCGGTAACGGCGGTATGATAAACGATGCCGAGTGCGTGAATATCGGTGCAAAGGATATAGACGGCATTGTAAAATTTGCAAGCGAAAATAAAATCGATTTTGCAGTAGTAGCACCTGACGATCCGTTAGTTCTTGGATGCGTAGATGCATTAAACAAAATCGGTATTCCGTGCTTTGGCCCTGACGCAAAAGCAGCTATTATCGAGGGTAGTAAGGTATTTTCAAAGGATTTAATGAAGAAATACGACATTCCTACTGCGACTTACGAGGTGTTTTCAAATGCAGAAGATGCTATGAAATATCTTGACAACGCTCCTATTCCAATCGTTGTAAAGGCAGACGGACTTGCACTTGGTAAGGGTGTAATAATCGCAACTACACTTGACGAAGCAAAAAATGCCGTTGCATCTATTATGGAAGATAAGATTTTCGGTGCAAGCGGAAATAACATCGTAATAGAAGAATTTTTAACAGGCCCAGAGGTGTCAGTGCTTGCATTTACCGACGGCGAAACACTTGTGCCAATGGTATCATCTATGGACCACAAGCGTGCAAAGGACAACGATGAAGGCTTAAATACAGGCGGTATGGGAACTATCGCACCAAACCCTTATTATACAAAGGATGTAGAAAAGGTGTGTATGGAAACAATTTTCATTCCTACCATCGAGGCTATGAAAAAAGAGGGCAGAACGTTTAAGGGATGTCTTTACTTTGGACTTATGCTTACACCAAACGGACCTAAGGTAATAGAATATAACTGTAGATTTGGTGATCCCGAAACACAGGTAGTGTTACCGCTACTTGAATCCGACCTTTTAGATATAATGATTGCCACATCAAACGGCACTCTAAAGGATGCAGAGGTTAAATTCTCTGATAAATCAGCGTGTTGCGTTATAATGGCATCTGACGGCTACCCTGCAAAATACGATTCAGGCTTTGAGATTACAATGCCAGATGACGATATGATATATGTTGCAGGTGCTAAATATGAAAATGGTAAGGTTCTTACTGCGGGCGGACGAGTGCTTGGCGTAACTGCCATTGGCGAAAACACAAAAGACGCTATAGAAAGTGCGTATGCAAAGGTTAATTTGGTACACTTTGACAACGCATATTACAGAAAAGACATAGGCAAAAAAGCTCTTATGGCGGAGGTGAAATAATGGTATACAGAATATTTGTTGAAAAGAAAAAAGAACTTGCACATGAGGCAAAAGCACTTTTTGATGATGTTAAAAACCTTCTACAGATAGAAGGGGTTAAGGACATAAGAGTTCTTAACAGATACGACGTTGAAAACATAGAAAAAGACCTTTTTGAAAATGTAAAACACACAGTATTTTCAGAGCCACAGCTTGATATCGTTACAGACGAGCTTGAAATGGATGCTGATATAGTATTTGCTACAGAATTTTTGCCTGGTCAGTTTGACCAGAGAGCAGACTCTGCGGCACAGTGTATACAGATAATTTCACAGGGTGACAGACCAATAGTTAAGACTGCAAAGGTTTATCTTATATATGGTAACATCACCGAAGCAGAACTTGCCCAGATTAAAAAATATGTTATTAACCCTGTAGAATCAAGAGAAGCTACACTTGAGAAATTCGATACCCTTAAGGTTAACTACGATATCCCTACAAGTGTAAAAACACTTGACGGATTCTGTAATCTTGACAAAGCTGGCCTTGAGAAATTTATTTCTGACAATGGTCTTGCTATGGATATAGACGATATTGTGTTCTGTCAGAAGTATTTTATCACAGAAAAACGTGACCCTACTATCACAGAAATCAAGATGATAGATACATACTGGTCAGACCACTGCAGACATACTACATTTTCTACTAATATTGATAATGTTACATTTGAAGATGAGATTTTACAGAAGGCTTACGATGAATACATAAAGACAAGAGATGAACTAGGCGTTACAAAGCCGGTTACACTTATGAACATCGCAACTATCGCTGTTAAATATCTTAAAAAACACGGCAAACTTGAAAAGCTTGACGAGTCGGAAGAAATAAATGCTTGCACAGTTAAGATTGATGTAGACATCGAAGGCGAAACTGAAAAATGGTTACTACTATTTAAAAACGAAACACATAACCACCCAACAGAAATCGAGCCATTTGGTGGTGCAGCTACTTGTATAGGCGGAGCTATCCGTGACCCGCTATCAGGCAGAAGCTATGTATACTCTGCTATGCGTGTTACCGGTGCGGCTAACCCATTAAAGCCTGTATCTGAAACTATGGAAGGTAAGCTTCCACAGAGAAAGATTGTAACTACCGCGGCAAACGGATATAGCTCTTATGGTAACCAGATAGGTCTTGCTACTGGGCTAGTTGACGAAATATACCACGACGGCTACGTGGCAAAACGTATGGAAATCGGTGCGGTTGTAGGTGCAGCTCCGCAGAAAAACGTTAGACGTGAAAGACCACAGGACGGAGATATCATAATCCTTCTTGGCGGAAGAACAGGTCGTGATGGCTGCGGCGGTGCTACAGGTTCATCAAAATCGCATACCCTTGAATCACTTGAAAGCTGCGGTGCAGAGGTGCAGAAGGGTAATGCTCCTGAAGAGAGAAAACTACAGAGATTATTCAGAAACGAAGAAGCATCACTTCTTATCAAACGTTGTAACGACTTTGGCGCAGGCGGTGTGTCTGTTGCTATCGGCGAGCTTGCAGATGGTATAGAAGTTGACCTTAATAAAGTTCCAAAGAAATACGACGGTCTTGATGGCACAGAACTTGCGATTAGTGAATCGCAGGAGAGAATGGCGGTTGTAGTAGAAGCTGATAAGGCAGAAAGATTTATGGAGCTTGCAAATGCTGAAAACCTTGAAGCTACTATAGTTGCAAGGGTTACAGAAAATCCAAGACTTGTTCTTAAGTGGAACGGAGTAGCTATAGTTGACATTTCAAGAGAGTTCCTAAATTCAAACGGTGCAGAAAAGCATATTGATATAATCGCTAGTGCGCCAAAGAATATTGACAAAGATATTCCAACCGATTTTGAAAAAGGCTATATCGCCCTTGCAGACGACTTAAACGTTTGTTCAAAACGTGGTCTTTCTGAAAGATTTGACTCAACTATCGGTGCAAACACAGTTCTAATGCCATTTGGCGGTAAGAATCAGCTTACCCCTATACAGGCAATGGTAAACAAGGTTGCTGTAGAAAAAAGACACACAAACACTTGTTCTGTAATGTCTTACGGCTACAACCCGTTCATATCTGAAAACAGCCCATACCATGGCGCTTATATGGCGGTTGTTGAATCAGTATCAAAGCTTATAGCTACAGGTGCTAAGTTTGAAGATGTATACCTAACATTCCAGGAATATTTCGAAAAGCCACTTAAAGATGGCAGACGTTGGGGTAAACCTCTATCTGCACTTCTTGGCGCATTTATGGCGCAGAAGGATTTGGAAATAGGTTCTATCGGCGGTAAAGACTCTATGAGCGGTAGCTTTGAGGACATAGACGTTCCTCCAACACTTGTTTCATTTGCAATAACAACTGAAAATGTTGACAGCATCATTTCACCTGAATTTAAGGCTAAAGGCCACAAGGTAGTATTTGTAAAGCCTGAATATACCGCTGATAACCTTCCTTGTGCTAAATCACTAAAAGAGGTTTACGCACTTGTTCATAAGCTTATAGCTGAAGGTAAGGTAGTATCAGCTTATACACCAACTTATGGCGGTATCGCAGAAGCAGTTCTTAAAATGGCTATCGGTAACGGAATCGGCTTTGAGTATGATGCTAGTGTATCAATGGAAGATATATTCGGTTACAACTACGGCGGTTTTGTGCTTGAACTTACAAACGACGAAAACGTTGGTATCACTCTTGGTTACACTACCGATAAGAAGGTAATTTCTTATAACGGCAAGGAAATCTCGCTAGATGACCTTCTTGGCACTTATGAAGGTAAGCTAGAGAGCATTTACCATTGTAATATTGAAACAGAGAAGAAGGATATCCCTGCATTTAGCTATGAAGGCGAAAAGGCATCTGCTCCTAAAATCGGCATAGCTAGACCAAAGGTGCTTATACCAGTATTTCCAGGTACAAACTGCGAATACGATACAGAAAAGGCACTTCTGACTGCAGGTGCTGACCCTGAAATATTTGTTATAAATAACTTAACTGCAAAAGGTATCTCGGATAGCGTAGAGGCATTTGCGGATAAGCTTTCTAAATCGCAGATAGTGTTCATCCCTGGCGGTTTCTCTGGCGGTGACGAGCCTGACGGATCGGGTAAGTTTATTACAGCGTTCTTCAGAAATGGTGCTATCAAAGAAGCGGTTAACAACCTTCTTAAAAACCGCGACGGACTAATGTGCGGTATCTGTAACGGCTTCCAGGCACTTATAAAGCTTGGTCTTGTGCCTTATGGCGAGATTATAGATACAACCGAAAATGACCCTACACTTACATTTAACACTATATCACGACATCAGTCACGTCTTGTTAGAACCAGAGTGGCATCTAATAAATCACCTTGGCTTTCTAAAACAAATGTAGGCGATATCTACACAGTGCCAATCTCTCATGGTGAGGGCAGATTTATCGCAGATACAGCGCTAATCGAAAAGCTTGCTAAAAATGGTCAGGTTATCACACAGTATGTTGACCTAGACGGAAATCCTACAACAGATGTAAGATTTAACCCTAACAACTCTGATTTTGCTATCGAAGGTATCACATCACCTGACGGAAGAGTATTGGGTAAGATGGGACATACCGAAAGATATGCTTACGGACTATACAAAAACGTTGAAGGAAATTACAACATGGGTCTGTTTGAAAGTGCAGTAGAATATTTTAAATAATACAAGGCGAATACGCCTCAACCCCTTCGCATAAGATAAATGCGGAGGGGTTTTTATGTTTATTGTTACTGAAAAATCAAATATAGTGTTTGTGCTTTTAACATTTATGTTTACCATAATGACATTTGGCGTTATAAACAATGCATCTTTGGAAACGTCAGGAGTACCAAGTGCAAATAAAATAGTAGTTATCGATGCAGGGCATGGCTACCCCGACGGCGGTGCTGTGGGAATAAGCGGAAGTATAGAAAAGGATATAAATCTTGCCATCGCAAAGAAAGTGCAATCGCTTCTTGAAGAGAGCGGATGTATAGTGGTTATGACACGAGCAGACGATAACGCGGTGGTAGAAAACCTTGACGAAAAGATAAGAAACATAAAACGAGCAGACTTAAAAAATCGTCGTGATATGCGTGATAACTCATCTGCCGATGCGTTTGTGAGCATACACATGAATAAATTTCCCGATTCGTCGCTCACAGGCGCACAGGTTTTTTATGCAAATAAAACTGATGAAAGTAAATTACTTGGCGAGTGCATCCAGTCAGAGCTTATAACTATTGCTGACCCTAAAAATCATCGTGTAGCTAAAAAAGCCGATAAGTCAATATTTATTTTGAAGGATTCAAATGTCCCATCAGTAATAGTCGAGTGCGGATTTTTGTCAAATGCAAAGGAGGAAGCACTTTTGAACGATAACACTTATCAGGAAAAAATCGCGTGGGGTATATACTCGGGAGTGCAGAAATATTTTGAAAATAACAAGTGATAAATATGTTGTTTGTTTTTTAAAATATTTTGTCTTATTTTCATTTTTATATTGAATTTTAAAGTTTTGTAGTATATAATTAAGAAAAAAACTAAGGAAAATGATATGATATATTACATAATTCTTGTGTGGAATGCGTTTTCAATGCTTCTCTACGGAATAGATAAAGTTAAGGCTAAAAAACGTTCGTGGCGTATAAGCGAAACCGCACTTATTGTACCTGCATTTTTGCTGGGCGGTACGGGTGCTATACTTGGTATGGTTTTGTTTAATCACAAAACATCCAAAATGAAATTTAGAATACTTGTACCGCTAGCGTTTTTATTTAATATTGCATTTATGGTTTATGCATTTAATTACACGATATAAAAGGAGATACATTATGAAAGTTAATTTTATTGGAACAGTTGAAGAAATATTCGAAGGAGCAAACGTACTTTCAAAAAGATTTGGTCTTGACATAGCTAACGGTGGTTTAGAGATAACTGTTACAAAACGAGAAGGCGACCTTGAGGTTGGTTTTGATGGTGAAAAGGCGTATATAAATTATGACAAGAAGATTCATTTCTTCAGAGGCCTTGGACTTTTAGCACCGAAAATCAAAGCAGGCGAAAAATTTTCTAAAACAGAAAAACCGTGCTTTGAGAAAAACGGTGCTATGATAGACGCGTCAAGAAACGCAGTTATGACTGTAGACGGTATAAAGGATTATATAGAGATGTCAGCTGTAATGGGTCTTAACCTTCTTATGATGTATACAGAAGACACATTTGAAGTGCCTGAATACAAATATTTTGGTTACCAGAGAGGCAGATATACCGAAGAAGAGCTTTCCGAGTGTGACAGATACGCTGATATGTTTGGTATTGAGATGATACCTTGCATACAGACACTTGCACATTTTGAGAGATATATACAGTGGAAGGAAGGTTCGGATTTTTCGGACAACCACTACATACTTATGGTTGACGATGATGAAACGTATAAATTTTTAGAGTGCGTGCTAAAAGCCGCTACAAAGCCGTTTAAGACAAATAAAATCCACATTGGTATGGACGAAGCGTGGGAGCTTGGCAGAGGCAAATACCTTGACAAAAACGGTTATGTTCCTACAAGCGAAATTTTAAAAAGACATATGGCAAAACTTATGCCTATTATCGATAAGCTTGGCCTCGAGCCTTTGGCGTGGTCAGATTCATATTTCAGAGCAGTTACCGATTCTCACAGAGGATATGAGCTTGATGCTATTTTTACTGACGAGTATATCGACACTATTCCTGAAAATATGGGTATGGTTTATTGGGATTACTACAAAGAGGATAAAGACTGGTATGATGGTATATTTAAAAAGCATTTTGAACTAAAACGCGACGTTTGGTTTGCGGGCGGTTCTTGGGTATGGGGAGGTATGGTGCCAAACTATGCAAAAACATACAGAACAACAACTCTTGCGCTTGCATCTGCAAGAGAAAATGGCGTTAAAAACGTCTTTGCTACTATGTGGGGCGATGACGGACAGATGACAAATATATACTGTGGACTACTTGGCATTCAGCTTTTTGCAGAAATGGGATATGGAAACGACGCAGACCAGGATTACATAAATGAAAGATTTTTTGAATGTACAGGCGGAGATGCAAACTTATTTAAAATGTTAGATGATTTTGATGAGCTTAAAGAAACCGACATACCGCTAAACTCTCCCGGTAATGCATCTGCGTGGCTTTTATTTCAGGATGCTATGCTTGGACTTTTGGATGAGGAAATTGAAAGAGATGACCTTGATACACACTTTGCAAATCTAAAAAAAGTGTATAAAAATGCTATGGGCAAGGGTATTAAATTTAACGAAATATACGCTTATGCATATAACCTTGCAAATGTGCTGGAAATAAAAGCACTTCTTGGAAAGAAAATTAAAAAAGCATACGACGAAGGTGATAAAAATACACTTTCGCATATCGCGAAGAAGCTTATCCCTGAGCTTGTAAAGAGAGTAAAATCACTTAATAAAGCACACAAAACTCTTTGGATGACAAACAGTAAGATGCAGGGTTATGAAGTTATAGACGGCAGATATGGTTGGCTTACAAATCGCCTTGAAAGCGGAGCCGAAAGACTTATGGACTATGTGAAGGGTAATGTAAATGAGCTTGAAGAAGTAGCTGAAATAAGACTTCCATTTGCGCACAGAAAAGCAAAATCTCAAGGTCTTGCATCAAGAGTAATATCGGTTGCACGTTATGTAAGTGCAGGTCAGGTGTTTTTCAATAATTAACAATATTGTTACAAATGTTGACTTATTGTATAGGGTATGTTATAATGTATGCATATCATTAAGAAAGAGGAAAAATTTTAAAAATGGACTTGGACGACGGCGATAGTAACACACAGGTTAATATTTGTATAGTATATAGGGCATACTTGCGTATTATGTGTAAAATACGCAAGCGTGCCTTTTTGTGCTTAAAAAAAGTAATAATCTGATGTTAGTATGCAGTAAATAAACATTAATAATTAAAACGTATAATACACAAAAAGGAGATAGATAATTTAAAATGGACACGATGCAATCAGTGATTGTGATGGTAATACTTGTACTTATGTCGGCATATTTTTCGGCAACCGAAACTGCGTTTTCATCACTAAATAAGACAAGACTTAAGACGATGATTGAAAAAGGAAATAAAAGAGCAGAGCTTGCGTTTTCTCTTGCAGAAAACTACGATAAGCTTATATCGTCGATACTTATTGGTAATAACGTGGTTAATATTGCTCTTGCCTCATTAGGTACGGTGTTTTTTGTAAAGTTTTATCAAGAAAGCGGTGCAGCGATTTCAACTTTGGTAATTACGATAGTTGTACTTATATTTGGTGAGATTTCACCGAAAACAATAGCTAAAAATTCGCCTGAAAAATTTGCGATGTTTTCGGCGTCTATTATAAGAATATTTATATGGATACTTACACCTGTAAACTTTGTTTTGTCGGGTTGTCCAAAGCTTATTTCAAAAATACTTAAGATAGAAGATGACGGCAAAATGTCATCGGAAGAGCTTTTAATGCTTGTTGAAGAAGTTCAGCAGGACGGAAGTATAGATGATGATGAGGGCGATTTAATTAAAAACGCTATAGAATTTACCGAATCGGATGCAGAGGAAATCCTTACCCACCGTGTAGATATCGAGGCAGTTCCTTTAACTGCAGATAAGCAGGAAATAGCAGATAAATTTTTTGAAACACGTTTTTCAAGACTTCTTGTCTATGAAGAAAATATCGACAACATTGTCGGTGTAATTCACCTAAAAGATTTCTACAACGAAAATGGTATTACTGATAAGGCTATTACCGATATAATGACCAAGCCTGTATTTATACAGAAAAATGAAAAGCTAAACGACCTACTTAAAATACTACAGAAAAATAAATCGCACATCGCGGTTGTTATAGACGAGTACGGCGGTACACTTGGTATCGTTACTATGGAGGATATATTAGAAGAGCTTGTCGGCGAGATTTGGGACGAACACGATGAGGTGGTTGAAACATTCAAACAGACAGGTGAGAATACTTACCTTGTAGACTGCTCTGAAAATATGGACGAATTTTATGAGTTCTTCGACATTGAAGAGGATGAAGAAGCAGAAAGTATATCTGTAGGCGGTTGGGTAATGGAACAGCTTGGCAAGATTGCCGAGATAGGTGATACGTTTGAATACGAAAACCTATGCATTAAAATTACCGAAATTGACTCGCACAGAGTAATGCAGATAGAGGTTCTGGTTAACGAAAAGGAATCCGACGATGAAGAAGAATAAAATATAAGAAAAGTAGATTTTTACATTTAGACAAATAACAAAAATCCCGTAATACTGATGTATTTCGGGATTTTTTGATGTAGTAGAATTTCAAATTAAGTATTGATATACGGTTTAAAATCTAGTAATCCATTAAGGAAAACTATATTAAGCTTTTTTGCTTATTTTTTTAATGGTCCAAACCCTGCAAGTTCTACAATGTATTGTCCTGCTTCGGTAAGCATAAATTCTGCCATTTTTCTGGCAGGTGAACCTTCGGGTTCGTCTTTTCTTATTACAATGTATGTGTTGTTTGAAAGTGGATACGAGCCGTCAGCGATTGTTTCATCATTTGGATGAACACCATCTATTGCAAGAAGCTTTAAATGTGTATTTGTGTCATAAAACAAGTCCATGTTGTTAAAGTAGTAATATATACTGTATCCAAGACCATAACCTAAAGGGTCATCTGTTTTTGCTTCCATTACATCGGTAAGCACGTTTGACATTGTAAATGATGTTTCTTTTTGCACCTCAGGATGTATTTCATTTCCGTTTAAGAAATGCTTTTCCATCTGTGCATGGCTACCCGAATCGTTGTTTCTGCAGTAAGGATACATAAGTGCATCTTCGCCGCCCACTTCGTTCCAATTCGAGTAAGCATTGTTTACATATATGTTTGAAATCTGCTCTTTTGTAAGCCCTTCGATAGAGTTATCTGCGTTGGTAAAGAATATCATAGCATCATAAGCTATAGGTATAAGCTCTAGTTCCACACCCTTTTCCTCTGCCATCTTAAGTATATCCGATGCAGGGTAAACCGAAGCAAACATCATATCTATCTCACCGTTTATAAGCCTCTGGTAGCTTACGTGGCTTTTTGAGTGAGCTTCAGGTCTGTCAGGGTGTCTGTAGCCGTTTGCAAAAAGCTGACTGAATAGGTTGGTTGTAAACGGATAGGTAGATGTAGAGCCGTCAATTATAGGCATTTCTCTGTCAAATCCAAAGTTAATTGCGTTTGTAGATGGGTACACCTGATAATTTTCGCAAACTCTGTATAGCATATTTGCTATATCGTAGCGAGTAGCAACCTTGTTTGGTGAAAGGTTGTATAAAACTCCGTCAGGAGTATCTATGCCGAGTGCGTCGGCATCTACTATATCAAATACATTGTGCGTATCAAGAGTATCATAAGCACTAAGTGCCCATGGTGCAACCTTGTCTACATCATAAAAATTAAGTGATGAACGTATCTGCTCAGTAGTGGCAGATACATTTTCTTTTCCAAAGCCTGATATCCATATAGCGCGTGCTACCATTACTGTAGCCTCGGCGCGTGTAACTACACGTTTAGGTGAAAATTTTGTTTCGCTTACTCCCTTTACAAGGCCGTATTTGTACGCAGCGTTTATAACACCTGCATACCACTCATTTTCATTTACATCGGTAAACGGAGTTTTGGCGTCGGATGTATCTATACCAAGAGTTCTCATTACCATAGCTGCAGCTTCAGCACGAGTAAGGTTGGATAAAGGATTTGCATACCCTTCGTGATTTCCCTGTATTACACCGCGCTCACCCATCTTTTCCATAGTATATAATTCTAAAGAATCATCATCGTCAGTGAAAGATACTTCGTCAGCTATATATACCTCTATTTCTCGTCCTTCATTTTCTTTTGGAATACTTACCCACACATACCCGTCGTAGTAGTCGGAAAGTGCGATAGGGGTTTTGTCATCTGCATATCTTGCCATTATTCTGGAATAGCTTTGATAATCGGTTGCAAAAAGCTCTTCTCCTTCAGGATAAGCTATGCTTACTTTAATAAATTCTGTACTTTCATTGGCGTAAACATTTGTGTTAAACGGCAATATTAAAAGCAATGCCAGAATGATTGATATTAGTCGTTTTGTCATATAAACCCTCCTTTGATGAATCCCTCCACCGCTAGCGCGGTCCCCCTCACTTTAGGCAAGGGGAGGCTATAAGGATTTTACTTTATTTAATTATATAATATAAGAATATTTTACGTCAACAATATTTTTTGCCAAAAGGGTTGACTTTATCACTTTAGTGTGGTAGTATAGTAAAGTATTAAACTGGAAGGTGATAAACTATGATTCATTCGAAAGAAACAGATAAACTATTTGAAGCAATATTAAAACTTGAAAACATAGACGAGTGCTATAAATTTTTTGAAGATATCTGCACAGTAAAGGAACTTTTGGACATATCTCAAAGAATGGAAGTAGCAGCAATGCTAAGAAAGGGCAAAAGCTATCAGGAGGTTTCAAAGGAAACCGGTGCAAGCACAGCAACCATTAGCCGTGTTAATAAATGCCTTTTATATGGCAGCGGAGGATATTCGCTTATACTAGATAAGATGGAGGCAAAATAAATGGAAAAATTTGACGTACTAAAAAACGATGAAAAAGCAATATTCAATCTTCGTTCAATATACCGTAAATATGGTTACAGCCAGTATAAAATGAGTAAATTTGAAGAGTACGATTTGTACGTGCGAAATAAAAAATTTCTTGTTTCGGATAATATTATCACATTTACCGATACAGATGGAAAGCTTATGGCTTTAAAGCCTGACGTTACGCTATCTATAATTAAAAACACAAAGGACGAAGAAAACACCACACAAAAGGTGTATTATAATGAAAATGTATACAGGGTTTCAAAGGGTACCAATTCTTTTAAGGAAATAATGCAGACCGGACTTGAGTGTATTGGTGACATTGATGATTACTGCATTTATGAGGTTATAAGCCTGGCGGCAAAAAGTTTAGAGAGTATATCAGATGATTTCGTGCTTGATATCTCGCATCTTGGAATTATTTCCGAAGTGATTGATAAAATGAATATAACTGAAAAGGGCAGAAAAGAAATACTTAAATGCATAAGCCAGAAAAATGTTCATGGTATTTCCGAGGTGTGCGAGCGCGAGTGTGCAGATGCCGAAACAATCAAAACACTAGTTTTAGCTTATGGCAATCCTGAAAATGTTATAAATGTACTTGATTCTATTAAAAACAAAGATAACCAAAGCAGTATAGATAGCCTTGTGAAGATAGTAAACGCACTTGAAAATGGCGGATTCAAAGGAAAAATCAACATTGATTTCTCGGTTGTCAGCGACACAAATTACTATAACGGATTTGTGTTCAAGGGTTATGTACAAGGCATCGCTTCAAGTGTTTTAACAGGCGGTCAGTATGATAACCTTATGCAGAAAATGGGTAGAAAATCTGGTGCTATTGGATTTGCGGTTTATCTTGATGTGCTTGAACGTTTTGGTGCATCGGAAAAGGGATATGATGTTGATGCAGTAATACTTTACGATGACAATGTAGATCTAGAAATCTTAATTGATGCTGTACGCAGTATTACATCGAATGGCAAAACTGTAAAGGTTTTAAAAAATGCTCCCGATGGCATAAGATACAAACAACTTTTAAGACTTAATGAAAGTGGGGTAGAAATACTTGAAGACAATGCTTAATGTAGCACTTCCAAAGGGCAGACTTGGTGAAAAAGTATATGCAATGTTTGAAAAAGCAGGTTTCGAGTGCCCTTCTATAAAGGAAAATAACAGAAAACTAATATTTGAAAACATTGATAAAGGCGTTAGATATTTTTGGGTAAAGCCGTCTGACGTATCTATATATGTAGAACGTGGTGCTGCGGATATCGGCGTGGCAGGTAAGGATATACTTTTAGAATACAAGCCTGATATATTTGAGCTGTTAGACCTTGATATAGGAAAATGCCGTATGGCAGTTGCAGCAAAAAAGGAATTTAATGATGATATGCAAAAAACTCTACGAGTTGCAACCAAATTTTCAAACATTACCAAAAACTATTACGCATCAAAGGGCAGAGATATAGATATCATCCATCTAAATGGCTCAATAGAGATTGCACCTATACTTGGACTTTCCGACGTAATAGTCGATATAGTTGAAACAGGTACCACCTTAAAGGAAAACGACCTTGAAGTAAAAGAGGAAATAGTACCTATAAGTGCAAGACTTATTGCGAACAAATCAAGCTTCCGTTTTAAATCGGAACAGATAGAGAAGATACTTAGTGAAATGAAACGACAGATGGAGGACAGATAATGATAAAAATACTTAAATATGGTGAAGTTTCAGCCGATGAAATTTTTTCACGTGTTACTCCTGAGGTAAACGTTGAGGAAATTGTGTCGGACATTATAGCTGATGTACGAAAAAATGGCGATAGTGCCTTATTTAAATACTGCGAGAAGTTTGACAAAGCAAAGCTTTCAAGCCTTCTCGTTACTAAAGAAGAGATAGACGAGGCAATAGGTAAAGTTGAACCTGAATTTTTAGAGATACTAAAAAAAGCTGCGGCTAATATAAGAAAATTTCATGAAAAACAGGTGAGAACAAGCTTTATTATAAATGATGAAAACGGAATTGTAACAGGTCAAAAGGTTATCCCAGTAGACAGAGCAGGACTTTACGTTCCCGGCGGTACTGCCGCATATCCGTCAACAGTACTT
>JAZQHR010000101.1:0-3828 GCA_045540695.1 Clostridia bacterium
CCGCCCTCGTCATCCGCCTGCAAAACCCCAATGTCAAAAGGGCAAATATCGCATTTGTCAGATTGGCGTGCGTATTTTTGCGAATAATAGTGTATCACATATATATTAAAAAATCAAGTGTTTTTTCAATATTTTTGAAAAAATATTTTTATAATGTAGACAGCGTGTGTTTCCAAGTAAAAACGGACAGCGGTCGGCAGACGAGCACAACGCTTTGTCGTCAAACGGAACGCCACATAGGGCGTTCCCTACGTCATTGTTTCATCTGGAGCCTGCCAATACGCAAAACTACTTATTTAGAATAAGTAGCATTGGTAGTTTTTATCTTGGAAATACACGATGGCTGTTAGCTTTCACATACTCTCTTGCCTCTTTATCGCTTGCAAGTATGTTTTCCAAAGTTACCTCATCGTATACCTTATGGTTATTCATAGCGCCTTCTACAAGGTCAGCTATATCCAGAAAACCTATTTTGTCCTGTAGGAAAAGTTCCACTGCCGCCTCATTTGCGCCGTTTAGTACGGCAGGCATAGTTTTGCCAATTTCAATAGCACGAAATGCAAGCGCGAGACACTTGAACGTATCCATATCAGGCTTTTCAAATGTAAGTGTAATCATTTTCGAAAAATCAAGGCTCTCGGCTGGTGACGGTACTCTGTCAGGATAATTTATAGCATAGCTGATAGGAAGTCGCATATCGGGTGTGCCCATCTGCGCTATAATGGAATTATCCACAAATTCAACCGCCGAATGAACGATGCTCTGGCGGTGAACCAGCACCTCGATATCCTTTGCATCCACGCCGAAAAGCCATTTTGCCTCGATAACCTCAAGTCCTTTATTCATAAGGGTTGCACTGTCTATGGTAATCTTTGCACCCATTGACCAGTTAGGGTGCTTAAGTGCGTTTTCCTTTGTAATATCTGTAAGTTCATCACGTTTCTTACCAAAAAACGGACCACCTGACGCAGTTAGAATTATTTTCTTTATTCTATCGTAATTCTCACCATTTAATGCCTGAAATATAGCACCATGCTCCGAGTCAACAGGAAGTATTTTTACTCCTCTTTCCTTTGCAAGCGGCATAATGATTTCCCCAGCGGTAACAAGCGTTTCCTTATTTGCAAGGGCGATATTCTTGCCTGCGTTTATAGCGGTGATAGTTGGCACAAGTCCCGCTATACCAACGATAGATGTAACTACTACCTCGACATCGTGAATGGTTGCAACCTCGCATAGTCCGTCTGTACCTGTAACGATGCGGACATCCGTATCCTTTACCTTTTCAGCTAAAATTTCCGCGCTTTTCTCATCAGTTACGCACACGATGAGCGGGTTATATTTTCGTATTTGCTCTTCTAAAAGCTCAACCGAACTGTTTGCAGATAAGCCAAGCACACGAAATCCACATTTATCCGCAACCTCAAGAGTCTGGCGTCCAATAGAGCCTGTAGAGCCAAGAATTGATATATTTTTCATAAGTTACTCCTTTGATATTACATGAGCTGAATTTTGTCAAGGCTTCTCGCCAAAGGAGAAGCTGTCATGAAGTGACTGATAAGGTGTAGATGCGAATGCATCGTGAATATTTTCCACCTTATCCACCGTTTGAATCCCTCCACCGCAAGCGGTCCCCCTCCCTTTAGGCAAGGGAGGCTAAAAAACAAGTGCAAGCAATCCCATAATTTAGGCATGGGAGGCTTAAAAACAAGTGCAAGCAATCCCGTAATTTAGGCATGGGAGGCTTGAAAACAAGTGCAAGCAATCCCGTAATTTAGGCAAGGGAGGCTTAAAAATAAGTGCAAGCAATCCCGTAATTTAGGCATGGGAGGCTTTGGTCCCATTTCATCAGGAGGAAGGCATTATGTATTAAATATCAACAAAACACTACAAACAAGTTCACAAAATAGCACATAAATGGTGCTACAAACAGCACTGAATCACAACGGTCAAGTATTCCGCCGTGACCCGGCATAATATTGCCAAAGTCCTTTATATTTTCGTCACGCTTGATACACGATGCTGCAAGATCACCAAACTGTGAAACTATTGATGCAAGAATAAGCATTATAACAAGGTTTATGTAGTTCACGTAAAGTCCTGTGTTTTTCGCAACAATAGCCGATATAATAACGTTTATAACTACACAACCAATCACACCGCCGATAGCACCTTCAACAGATTTTTTAGGACTTACATTTGGTATAAGCTTATGCTTGCCAAATAACATTCCAAAAGTGTATGCAAAAGTGTCTGTCATCCACGCTGTTAAAAATACCAGCCATATAAGGAAAAATCCTGCTACTTCACGTCTAATAAATACTATATGTATAAAGCATACAGTAATATACATTGTAGTCATAAAGCTTTGTGCAGCTTTGGCAAAGCTCGTTTTATTATGCGTTAAAACCATATACACAAAAAGTGTCATTATGTAAGCTACCGCTTGGAAATTCAAAAATAGTTTAACCTTAAACACAAGGTTTAAGCACATATAAAGTGCAGAAAATGTGTAACCGATAACGGCGAGCATCTTGTTATCCTTGAAATAACCAAGGCATTTGTACATTTCTGTAAGTCCGATAACTGTGACAAGTGCAATTGCCGCGCTTACAACAGCTTCACTTGAAAAAAGTATAAGTATTACAAATATTGCACCAATAAATGCACTGACAAGTCTTTGTTTTAGCATAATCATACTCCTCCGTATCTTCTGTTTCTTGCCTGAAAATCTATAATAGCTTTTTCCAGCTTATCTTCTGTAAAATCTGGCCAGCATATATTCGAAAACCAAAATTCACTGTATGCACACTGCCACAAAAGAAAATTTGAAAGTCTTAATTCGCCTGACGGTCTTATGATAAAATCAGGGTCAGGCACGCCAGATGTATACATATACGAAGAAAGCATTTCCTCGTCTATGTCCTCTGCATTTACCTTTCCGTCACGAACGTCTGCCGCAAGGCTCTTTGTCGCGTGAATTATCTCTTCCCTACCGCCGTAGTTAAGCGCTATATAAAGAGTTGCACCTGTGTTGTTCTTTGACTTTTCCTCTGCCTCATCAATAAGCTTTAGCACCTTTTCGGAAAGTCCTTTTCGTGTGCCGATTATCTTTAGCACGACATTTCGTCCGCCAAGGAGTTTGTCGTAGTTTCCAAGGTACTCGCACACAAGCTCCATAAGTGCCTCAACCTCTGCGTCGGGACGTTTCCAGTTTTCAGTTGAAAATGCGTACACTGTTAAATATTTTATACCGATGTTATTTGCATAATCAAGCACGCGTTCAAGCGTTTTTGCACCCTGACGATGTCCCATTGAGCGCGGAAGACCGCGTTTCTTCGCCCAACGTCCGTTTCCGTCCATTATAATGGCGATGTGTTTTGGCAGGTTGTCAAGGTCTATTTTTTGTTTTTGTTTTTTGAAATTAAACATAAGACTCTCCTTATCTCAATCGAAAAGGCTCCCTTGTGTAAAGGGCGCGACGCGTTAATAAAATATGCCAGTGGCATGTTTTTACCCAAAGCGGGGAGCAATTTATAATTGCGACCTGGGACGAAGACTGGATTGCCGAAGGCAAGACTGAGGGATTGTTACAACCCTTCCGTCACACTTCGTGTGCCACCTTCCCTTACACAGGGAAGGCTTTATTGCTCCGTTCCCTACATTGCTAAACGAGCATTGGAGAACCCCCAATGCTCATTTTTATCAAACTTCAAGTATTTCTTTTTCCTTGTTTGCTACAGTTGTGTCAACGTTTTTAACGTACTTGTCTGTAAGGTTCTGGATGTCTTTTTCAATATTCTTTAAATCATCCTCTGTTACTTCGCC
>JAZQHR010000102.1:0-9749 GCA_045540695.1 Clostridia bacterium
CAAGGCTATGTCGTTTGGCAAAAGTCGAGCAAAGATGCACACCAAAGACGAAAACGAGGTTACATTTAAAGATGTAGCAGGTGCAGACGAGGAAAAAGAAGAGCTTGTTGAGATAGTTGAATTTCTAAAAGAACCTAAAAAATACGAGGCGCTTGGTGCGAAAATTCCAAAAGGCGTGCTACTTGTAGGCCCTCCGGGAACAGGTAAGACGCTTCTTGCAAAAGCCGTTGCAGGCGAAGCGGGTGTACCGTTCTTCTCTATTTCAGGTTCGGACTTTGTAGAAATGTTTGTCGGCGTTGGTGCATCAAGAGTAAGAGATTTATTTGAAAAGGCTAAAAAAGAAGCACCAAGCATTGTATTTATAGATGAAATTGATGCGGTTGGTAGACAGAGAGGTGCAGGTCTTGGCGGTGGTCACGACGAAAGAGAACAGACACTAAACCAGTTACTCGTAGAGATGGATGGTTTTGGCGCAAATCTTGGAGTAATCGTAATAGCGGCTACAAACAGACCTGACATACTTGACAATGCCCTACTTCGTCCTGGTCGATTTGACAGACAGATAGTCGTAGGCACTCCTGATATAAAGGGCAGAGAAGCAATACTAAAGGTTCATGCCAGAAAGAAACCTCTTGGAAAAGACGTTGACCTATCAGTTACTGCAAGAGCTACTGCTGGTTTTACAGGTGCAGACCTTGCAAACCTATTAAACGAAGCGGCACTTCTTGCGGCACGTAAAAACAAAAAAGAAATCAACATGGTTGAGATAGAAGAAGCTATGATTAAAGTGGTGGTTGGTACAGAGAAAAAATCTCACACTATCACCGAAAAAGAAAACAGGCTTACTGCATACCACGAGGCAGGTCATGCGATTGCCACAAGACTTCTTGAAACGCAGGACCCTGTTCACCAGATATCTATCATTCCTAGCGGAATGGCAGGCGGTTACACTATGCACCGCCCTACTGAAGATAAGTATTATCACACAAAACGCGAAATGCTTGAAACTATAGTAGTACTTCTTGGCGGTAGATGTGCAGAAAAAATCGTTCTTGACGATATAAGCACCGGTGCATCAAACGACATTCAGCGTGCATCAAAAATTGCTCGTGAGATGGTTACCAAGTATGGTATGAGTGACAAGATAGGTCCTATATCATTTGGCTCAGAAAATGACGAGGTATTTATAGGCAGAGATTTTGTTCAGTCGAAAAACACAAGTGAGAGCGTTGCTGCTGAAATTGACAGCGAGGTAAGAAGTATAATAGAAAGTTGCTACAAAGATTGTATCAAGCTTTTGGAAGATAACATCGATAAACTTCACGCGGTAGCAAAGGTTCTTCTTGAAAGAGAAAAAATCACAGGCGAGGAATTTGAAACAGTATTTAATGGTGGTACTCTCCCATCACTTGATGGAAAAGATGTTGAAATTGCAGAAATCATCGAAGATGTTAATACTGCTGAAAGCGAAACACCAGAACTAATTCCAAGTGAAATAAAAGCTGATGTTACTACTGATGCTGAAGAAGCAGACGAAGTAAAAACTGAAACAGAAGAAACTGAGGAATAATTTTAAAAAGCTATGCGAATTTGTCGCATAGCTTTTTTTGCGGAACGACACATAGGTCGTTCCCTACAGTTCTCAAGGGGGAAGCCGTTTATACAACTTAATATTATTGACGAAATATTCAAAATGTTGTATAATATTTCTTGCTGAATTTTAATAGATTTTGGAGGTAAGATATATGTTACAAGCGATAAAACCCGTTACACTTCTTATAATATCAAACATTTTTATGACATTTGCGTGGTACGGACATTTAAGATTTAAAAACAAGGCATTATGGATAGTTATACTTTCAAGCTGGGGACTTGCATTTTTTGAATACATATTTCAGGTACCTGCAAACAGACTTGGAAGTGAGCATTTCACAACTGCACAGCTTAAAATAATTCAGGAAGTAATCACGCTTACTGTATTTTCGATTTTCTCAGTTGTGTACTTAAAAGAAAAATTTACTATGAACTATCTATATGCGTTTATCTGCATACTTGGAGCGGTATTTTTCATATTTAGAAAATAACTTCATCGAAAGGAAATATTCATGTTTAAGAAACTAATTGGTGACAAAGAATTTTACAAAAGAATAATAGCTATTACTATCCCGATACTTATTCAAAATGTTATTACAAACTTTGTAAGCTTAATTGACAACATTATGGTAGGTCAGGTTGGCACAGAGCAGATGTCTGGTGTTGCTATAGTTAATCAGCTTATATTTGTGTTTAATCTTGCGATATTTGGCGGAACTGCGGGTGCCGGCATATTTACTGCACAGTATTTTGGAAAAGAGGACCACAGAGGTGTTCGCGACACTTTCAGGGCAAAGCTTGTTATTGTTTCTGCTATAACTATACTGGTCGGATGCATTTTTGCATTCTTTTGTGAACCTTTAATATCGCTTTTCCTACACGAAGGAGATGTTGGTCTTGACCTTGCCAAAACCCTTTATTACGGCAAAAAATACATTTATATAATGCTACTCCAACTCCCTGCATTTGCACTGTCACAGGTATACTCGGGTACGCTTCGTGAAACAGGCAAAACTGTTGTGCCAATGCTGGCAGGTATAGTGGCAGTTGTTGTTAACGTAAGCCTTAACTATGTACTTATATTCGGGCATTTCGGTGCACCGGCACTTGGTATAGAAGGTGCTGCGATTGCTACTGTTATTGCGCGATATTCAGAGCTTTTGGTAGTGGCACTATGGACACATAATCGTTCTGACAAAAACGTATTTATAGAAGGTGCGTACAAATCACTTAAAATACCAAAACCTCTTATAAAGGATATTTTCAAAAAAGGCACACCACTTATGCTAAACGAGATACTATGGTCGCTTGGTATGACAACACAGCTTCAATGTTACTCTGTAAGAGGTCTTGAGGTTGTATCGGCATATAACATAAGCTCTACTGTATCTAATCTTTTCTTCTGTGCATTTTTTGCATTTGGAACTTCTATTTCAATTATAATAGGTCAGCGTCTTGGTGCAGGCGAAATAGAAAAAGCAAAAGAGGAAAATACAAAAATTCTTGCATTTGTAGTTGCGATATGTGCACTTATTGGCATAATAATGGCACTACTTGCACCGATTATACCTGAGGTGTACAACACCGTACCAACTGTTAAAAAGCTTGCGTGTGATTTTCTTTTGGTATGTGCCGCACTTATGCCGTTTATATCATTTGCACACTGCACTTATTTTACACTACGTACAGGCGGAAATACAATCGCTACATTTGTATTTGACTCGGGATTTATGTGGTGTATATGCATACCGCTTGCGTATGCGTTATCACGATTTACCAGTATGAATATCCTTGTGCTTTACTCGATTATTCAGTCGCTTGAGGTTGTAAAATGTGTGATTGGATATATATACTTAAAAAGTGGCAAGTGGGCAAAAAATATAGTTGATAATATATAAAATTAAAGGCTTGAGAATTTAAATTCTCAAGCCTATTTGTTATCTTACTTTTAGCACTACTTTACCGATATTTTCACTTCTTTCAAGTATTGCGTGAGCTTCCTCTGCCTGTGACATTGATAGCACTTTATAGATGCTTGGTTTAATCCTTCCCGACTCTATTTTTTCCCAAACTTTGTCTACAAGCTGTTTTAAAATGTACGCTTTCATCTGGGGTGTTCTGTTTCGAAGCATACTGCCGACAAGGTGTAATCCTTTTGTAAGAAGCGGACGAAGCTGAACGCTTGTTTCGATACCCGCAAGTGTCGATATGACAATCCAGTATCCACCGCGCGCCATATACGGAAGGCTTTTGCCAAGAGTCTCACCTGACAAGCAGTCCATAGATATGTTAACAGGTGTGCCATTTTCTTCTTCCAATTTAAGGATCTCTGCTACATCTTGTGTAGATGAATTTATAATAATATCTGCACCAAGGTCTTTTATCTTTTTGGCAATTTCATCAGATAACACAGATGTAATAACTCTTGCACCAAATGCCTTTGCCATAGGAATTGCTACGCTTGCAAGTCCTGAAGCACCTGCAGGGATAAAGGCTGTCTGTCCTTCTTCCAAATGCCCCTCTATAAAGAGGTTTAAGTAGGATGTGGCATAAGCTTCAGGAAGTGCAGATGCCTCCTCTAATGTAAGACCTTTTGGTACAGGCATAGCCATATCATACCTTACAGATACATACTCGGCATAACCGCCACCACCAAGAAGTGCACATATACAATCGCCTATTTTGAAATTGCTTTCATTTTTTGCTGTTTCGCCCATATCGATGATTTTTCCAGCTATCTCAAGTCCCATCCACTCCGGACATCCCGCAGGCGATGGATATTTGCCTTGCCTTTGCAAAAGGTCAGCACGGTTTAGTGCTGCTGCGTGGATTTCGATAAGAATTTCATCGTCTTTCATAGTTGGAAAATCCACGTCCGACCATACAAGGTTTTTATCATCATCTACAAGCATTGCTTTCATAGTATTTTTCATATCAGTCAGTTCCTTTCATAGATAATGTTCTTCCACCGTCACACACGTAAGTCTGTCCTGTTATAAATCTTGCCTTGTCAGATGCTAAAAATTCAACAAGGTTTGCTATATCTGAGGCTAAACATTTTTCACCAAGTAAATTAGTTTTTAATGTTCTTTCTGTATCATTATCTTCACCCGGACGCTGTACTACACCCGGTGCTACAGAATTTACATTTATTTTGTGTGGACCTAGCTCTTTTGCGAGAGCCTTTGTAAGCGACATTACGCCGCCCTTTGACGCTGCGTAATCACAACAGGTCGCAAGCCCGTTTATACCAACTGCAGATGCGAAGTTTATAATCTTTCCACCCTCGCCTTGTGCTATCATTATTCTTGCAGCGGCTCTTGATGCCCAAAATGCACCATACAAATTCACCTTTAGTACGCGGTCTATTACGTAATCCTCCTGCTCAACAAGTGGTACGTATTTTGCATCTTTGCCTGCTATTCTAGCGCTTCCACCCGCAATATGTACCATTATATCAAGTCTGCCAAGCTCTTTTACGGCGGTGTTTATGGCATTATCGATGCTAGCGGAGTCGGTTACGTCTGCTACATAGCCTTTTGCTATACCGCCTATATTAGTGATTTTGTCAACAGTTTTATTAACCGTTTCTTCATTTATATCGCACACTGCGATTTTGATTCCTTGTTTTGCGAGAGTAACTGCAGTTTCACTGCCTATATATCCCCCCGCACCTGTAATAAATGCTACTTTGTTCATTTTTAATTCTCTCCTATAATTTTATATAATACTTCCTGAACCAGATACTCGTGTTCATACGAATACGGATTGTTTTTTTCACCCATAACTGAAAGGTACAAATCCTTTATCATTTCATCATATCGGAATAGAGTTGGAACATCTGCAACTTCAACATCTTGCTGCATATTCTTATATGCGTGTGTTGCAAAATCAATGGTGGATTTTGTCATTTTTACGTCAAGTTCGATTGGCTTTATTTCAACAGTACCCTTGCTTCCCATAACAGCAAATCGTCTCATTCCCCAGCCGTTCACTTCTACAGAAAGGTTAGTGATTTTTGCAACTGCCCTATCATACTCAAGCACAGCAAAGCAGTTATCGTCAGAATATACTCCTTCAAAGCCTGTTTGTTTTATAAAAGATGTAACATTTTTCGGTTTGCCAAGTATGCTTACAACCAAATCAATAAGATGTGACCCGAATATGTACATAGAACCGCCTTTGAAATGCTTTAGCCACTCTCGGTACTCTTTGGAATGATATGTGCTCATCTCGGCGTCTATCTGATAAATTTCACCAAGCTCGCCCGACTTTATCATATCCATAAGCTTTTGAATTGCAAAGTTATAACGGTACATATATCCAAGCTGTACTGTAAGATTTTTTGCCTTTGCACTATCAAGAAGGTGTTTATATTCTGTGAGAGTGCCCGATGCGGGTTTGTCAAGATGTACGTGTTTACCTTTATCAATACACTTTTGTGCTGTTTTGGTTAAATTCCGTATATCTGTTTCCACGATAATTAGATCACATTTTTCTATAAGCTCATCCTCGCTCATTCGCTTTAAATTCCGGTAGCAAGGCATGTTTCCCCTTTTTTCTATCCAATCTTTGTTAGTTTCTGCATATCCTACTACTTTAAAAAGCTCGGGGAATTTTTGTATAGCAAGCATTTTTCCTTCGCCATGATTGTGACCTATTCCTATCTGTCCAACCTTAATCATTTAAAAATTCCTCCAGTCAAATACTGTTCCCATAGGGAATTTTATATCATTTGCAAGCTCAGAATAAACTAAAGATGCATCTTTAGGATTGCATACTCTTGAAACAATCGGCAGAGCCTTTATTCTTCCGCGTGATATCATATCAAGTATTGCACGGCAATCGTCATGATGCGTCCAATGGTGCGGATAAGACTCGTGCTTTGGCCTTACAAAATTGTGCGCACCAATAAGCTTTACTCCGGGTTTATGCACATGCTGATAATAATCAGCTGCACAATCAGATACCCTTGTACAGCCGAGAAGGGATATTCTGCCCATCCACGAGGCACACTCGAGTGCCTGCTTCATAGCCACAGATACACCTGTTACTTCAACGGTAGCATTTACACCCTTCCCATTTGTAACCTCTTTTACCTTATTTACAAACTCAGGGTCAGTTGAGTCAAACGCATAATCTGCACCAAGCTTAAGTGCAAGTGCACGTCTGTCCTCATTTAAATCAACAGCGATTAGCGGGTTCGCTCCGCTTTGCCTTAAAAACTGCACTGAAAACATTCCAAGAAGGCCAAGCCCCATAACATACCCTACTCCGCAGTAGCCGAGTGACTTTGGAAATGCTCCTGCCGTATTTGCCACATTGCCTGCAGTATTTGTCATTCCTAAAAGACACGCTCTTTCGGTACCACCGCTGACAACGGTATATTCCATTTTAGCAAGAACCTCATCTTCCTTTGGATATTTAAAATCAACGTCTAAAAGCTCTGCTACATTTGGCTCAGTAAAAAATATCTGTTTTTTCTGCATGATCATTATCCCATAATCCTTTTAAGATTTTCTATAACACTAAGTGCAGTTTTTAAATCAAGCTGTTCAAAGTTACTGCTCGCAGAGTAACCGTCATTGCAAAATGCAAGATGTCCTCCAAGCACGGGGTTAATAATTCGTGATAACTTGCCTGCCCTACCTGCACAGTGAAAATGAGTAACTGTCTTAACCTCTTTTTTGAGTGTTATCATAGTTTTAAATGCTTCTACCAAATCTTCCTCATTATTCGCATAAGCTATAATTTTTATAATATCAGGTTTTCTCTTTTCTAAAAATAGTGCAAGCTCCACAACCTGTTCGGTATTCATAGGTATCATAGGGTGACATGACAAGAGAACTTCTGAGCCATGATGGTGTATTTTTTCAAAAAGCTCCATTTGTTTATCTATAATCTTCTGGTCAACTACTATTTCATTTGGATTACCCTTTATAAACGAATAGTCAAGGTGCGAAAACTCCTCTCGAAAATTTGTTTTGGAATACAAATCATAGGTATAGCTTTGCACGTCTACGGCTGAAACGCCTGCCTCGGCTGATTTTAAAAGAAGGTCTACTCTTGTTTCCTCGTCTGTTTCAAAGCCTTCACACTCGTATGTCTGGTTATAGTTAAGCGACAAAATTGGAAGATGTGTCGAGTCGACTATCATTTTTATCGACTCTGTATTTTTGTATTCGTCATTCAGGCAGGAAAGGTGCAAATCTATCCCCTTTGCTCCTGCGTATTCACCATTTCGTATCTTGGCGATTGCATCGCGAACTGTTCTTTCGCGCACAACATTTACAACAAGTGGCGAAGGCTGATTGGCAAATGATTTTCTCATAATATATCACCTCATATTTTTATAATTTCATAATATAATCTTGCTTTAAAAAAGTAAATGTTGATTATGATATTTTTATCAAATATGATACTATATATTTACAAAACAATCAATCAATGTTAGAATTATAGCAGAGGTGGTTAAAAATGTCTGATTTTGATTTATCAAAAGTGATTATACAAAAGATACAAGCTGTAAGTAAGCTTACAAATTCTCCTGTAAACGTCATAACAGAAAGGAAAAACAGAGAACGCTGGAGTATTGGTCTAAAAAAGCAAGGACAAACCATATACACCTGCAACGGAAAAAAGATACTTTCGGATGAATTTCATCCTGTGATACTTCCTATGGGATGCTCATACACGTGGACGTGCACCGACCCTGGTGAATATTACTTTATAGAATTTGAAGCAGATATAAAATGTGATGATATACTGTCTTTTGAAATAAAAGATAATAATTTCATACTTAAAAATTTTTATGCTATGGAAAAAAGAAGGACACTGAAAAAAGAACTTCACGAGATAAAAAACACTCGTGATTTATACGACATACTGATATTTCTTGCTGAAACTAAAACAAAAAAATATACACCTCAAAGCAAGGCAGAGCTTATAAAACCGGCAGTTAACTATATGGCTGAGAACTTTTTCGAAAACGATATAACTATATCCAGCCTTGCGAAAATGTGCGGTATAAGTGAAGTGTATTTTAGAAAAATATTTGGAAGTATATATGGTGTGTCGCCTATAAAATATTTGCATAGCATAAGAATCGATAAAGCAAAAGAGCTTCTAAAAAGTGACTTTTCGCTTGTATCTCAAGTAGCTGAAAGTGTTGGGTATAACAGCATATATAATTTTTCAAAAATGTTTAAAACATACACCGGAATGACTCCGAGAGAATTTGCTAAAAATTAAGATATAAAAAAGGGCTGTCTTGATGTTTATACACTGTAAATATTTATCAAGACAACCTTTTTATTTTTCTACTTAATTAGGATCATAAGCAGGTACATATTCTTCTTTTTCCTCAGGCTCTAAGCGTGTTCTAAGTGTTTCAAGAACCTCACCGTTTATACCATTAAGTACCCTATAGTAATTTTCCGAGCCATAAGACGTATGTTCTAATATAGGTGTATCAAGTGCGCGTGCTATCATTATTCCTACATCTTCACGTGTAGCAGCAGCGTCCTTATCAAATGTAATATCCGCTGTGATACCAAGTGTTTTCGCTGTGGAGATATGTCCAACCGGATAACCACCATGTGTATCTGCTATTGGTTCATATCCGAGAAGCCTTACAAGCACTGTGATAGCTTCGGCGTATGAAATTTCTCCCTCAGGTCTAAATGTACCTTCTGCATCTCCCTGCATAATCTTTAAGCTATTTGCAATGGATATATATTCTATCGCCCAATGACCTGGTGCTACATCAGGAAAAGAGCTTATATTTGTCGCTTTGGAAAGCCCGTTCATTTTACACATCATCTTGGCAAATTCTGCTCTAGTTACCATATCTTCAAATCGCATATTGCCATCGGGGTCTCCTACCATTATTTCATACTTTTTCAAGTCATCAATATTTACCTGTGTTATTTCTACCGCATACGCAACTGAGAAAATAAGCACAACTGATAACAATGCACATATTACTTTTTTCATATTAAAGATCCTCCTGTCAATCGTAATATTCGTCGTATTCGACGTCATAAATATCGTCTAAGCATATCCTGGTTTTTACTATGGTAATGTATTTTTCAGGGATGTTTATATCCGATACCAACCCCTCAACCGAGATATAATCACCTTCAGAATAATATACC
>JAZQHR010000103.1:0-72103 GCA_045540695.1 Clostridia bacterium
TATATTGAACGATGTGCAAAATCGCAGATTCTTTATGGGTTATATAAAACAATTAATTTTATAAAACGCAAACAAAGAGTTTTTGTTGTGGAAGCCGAAAAGGGCGTTCAACAGTTATTTGACAAAGGATATTATGAGGTCGTTTCGACTGGTGGTTCAAAGGTAACAAGATGTCAAATTGATAAACTTACAAGACTTTGCGTTCCAATTATATTTGTTTTTGATAAAGATATATCTAAAGCAGAACTTGAAAAAATAGCAAATCGATTTATTGATGGCACTGAAGTATATGCTCTAATTGATACTGTTGGAATTTTAAATGACAAAGAATCTCCAACAGACAACATCGAAAAGTTTGAGCAATTGCTAAACAATTGTATTTACAAACTAAAGTAAGGAGATGAATAGTTGAAATATAAACTTATAGAAAATTCTCTTAATGATGTAAACAGACCGAAACAAACTATTTTGCTTAACCGAGGAGTGAAAGAGTGGGAGAAATATCTTGATTTAAATAAAAACTGCACACACGATTGCTCCTTGTTGGAAAACATAAATAAAGCAGTTGGTTGTTTTGTTAAACATATAGAAAATAAAAGCAATATTCATATCATTGTTGACTCTGACGTAGATGGTTACACGTCAGCCAGTATGGTTTATAGGTATATTAAGCATCTAAACAATGATATTCCACTTACATATTCATTGCATACAAAAAAGCAACATGGTATTTCTGATGATGTTATCATTCCTGAAGATTGTCAGCTTTTGATTGTGCCGGATGCAGGTAGCAACGACATAGAACAATGTCAAAAACTTGCTCAAAAGGGTGTTGATATTTTAATACTTGACCATCACATCTGCGATAAAATTATGAATGATAAATGGGCAATAGTTGTAAACAATCAAAACGGCGAATATCCAAATAAGAATTTTTGCGGTGCAGGTGTGGTTTATAAATTCTTAAAGGCTGTTGATGAAGAACTTTGGGAAGATTATGTTGATAACATGTTAGATATGGTTGCACTTGGTAATATAAGCGACGTTATGGATATGCGAGAGTGCGAAACAAGATATTATGCTGATTTGGGACTGAATAGAATCACGAGCAAATTGTTTAAAGCACTGATTACTAAACAGTCATATTCAATGAAAAACAAAGTCAACATTACATCTGTTCAATTCTGTATTACGCCAATTCTTAATGCAATGATAAGAGTTGGTAGCAATGAAGATAAAGAACTTTTGTTTAGAGCTTTTATTGAAACAGATGAGGTTTTTAAATATAAAAAGCGTGGCGAGACAGAAGAAACTGATGAAGATATTTACACAAGAGCAACAAGATTATGTGTGAATGCAAAAAGTCGCCAAGACAAAGAGATACAAAAAGGTGTCACTGCAATTGATGAATTGATAGAAAAACAAAACAGTAACAAGGATAAAATACTGTTTGTTAATGTATCAGATGTGTTGGGTGAAACTTTGACCGGACTTGTAGCTATGAAATTGGCAGATAAATATAACAAACCTTGTCTATTGTTAAGACGAAGACCGCCAAGAAAAGATGGTTCTTTATATTACGGTGGTTCATGCCGAAACTTTGATAATAGTCCAATTGATAGTTTGAAAGATTTTTTAGATTCTACAAACACATTTGAATATGTACAGGGACATGATAATGCAGCAGGTATTTCAATACCAAGAGAAAACGTGAGAAAATCAATTGAAATTTGCAATGAATTACTCAAAAATGTTGATTTTCAGAAATGCTTTGATGTTGATTTTGAAATAGATTTTACTGATTTTTCTGTTGGTTTTATAAAAGAAATCAATGAGATGAAATATCTATTTGGACAAGGTGTAAAAGAGCCTCTAATCTGCGTTAAAAATATAGATGTTTATGCAGAAAATACAATAGTTATGGGCAAAAACTTTGACTGTTGGAAAGTTACCGACGACGAAGGTTTTGAAATAGTAAACTTTGGCGTGAATACCGAAAAAGACCCGATGTTATGTGCCTTTCATTCTAACGATGATAAAACAGGGTTGTTGGGTACGATTGATATGATAGGTAAAGTTGATATCAGCGAATACAAGGGAATATTAACACCTCAGTTTGTTGTTAAAGATTATATTTTAAAAAGAGAGGAGTAGTCTATGAGCAGTTCATTACATAACCATACGGAATATTCAGTTTTAGACGGCTTCTCTCATCCTAAAGAATATCTTGAAAGAGCCAAGGCATTAGGTTTAAAAGCCTTTGCAGTAACCGAACATGGCAATCAATATTCTTGGGTTTACTTTGATAAACTTAAAAAAGATTACCCGGATATCAAAATTATTTATGGTGTTGAACTGTATGAATGTTTTGATATGCACGTTCAGGATGCAAACAGTAAATATTTTCACTTAATTGCTTTAGCAAAGAATGAGCAGGGCAGAATTGCTCTTAATGAAATTATCACAAAGAGTAACTTTGAAGGTTTTTACTACAAACCAAGAGTCGATTTGGAGCTTTTAAAACCGTATGCAGATAATTTGATTATTCTTTCTGCTTGTTTAGCATCAAAAATATCACGTGAAAGTGATTATAACAAGTGTCTTGAGTATGTAAAAGAATACAAGTCGATATTTCCTCATTTTTATCTTGAAATGCAAAGTCACAAGACCGAAGATCAAGAAAATTACAACAAAAAGATTGTACAACTTGCTCACGATACAAGCACAGATTTTGTTATTACAACAGATAGCCATTCAGCTACCAAAGAAGATTTGTATTATCAGGATTATCATGTGCGTATAGCGAGAGATAATGAAACTTTGGCTGAGTTGTACGAGGGTTGTTATTTGCAATCTGATGAAGAAATTCACGCTACTATGGACAGACAGATAGGTGTAGACAATGTTACTATTGGTCTTCAAAACTCAGATATGATTGCTGACCTGATTGATGAGGTTAAAATGCCATTCCAACCACCTCAATTACCAACATTCCCTTTGCCCGAAGGTTTTGAGGATAACTATTCTTATTTGAGACATTTGTGCAACGAAGGTTGGCACACAAGAGGACTGGACAAGTTATCAAGCGAAGCTCAGTCAGCCCGTAAAGACAGACTTGATTATGAGCTTGGTATTATTCATCAAATGGGCTTTGACGGTTACTTCTTATTCGTTTGGGATTTTATCAAGTGGGCAAGAGAAAATGATGTGTATGTTGGTGACGGAAGAGGGTCTGGTGGCGGTGCGATAGTAAACTATTTGTTGAATATTTCAGAACTTGACCCGATTGAATTTAATTTGATTTTTGAAAGATTTCTTAATCCTGAACGTGTAAGCATGCCGGATATTGATACCGACTTTTCTGACCGAGAAAAAGTTGTTAGATATATAACTGAAAAATATGGTGAAGAAAAGGTATGCCAAGTAATCAATTTTTCTTATATTACCCCGTGCGTGGCAATAAACGATGTGGGCAGAGTATTAGGAATTCCATATAACATTTGTAAAAAAATCAGTAAAAAATTTGTATATGACACGTTTGAAGAATGCATCGAAAACAATCCAAACTTATATGAAGAATATGCAGATTATAAAGAATTGTTTGATATTGCAGGTAAGATTAGTGGTAGAGTAAGACAGGTAAGTATTCACGCAGGTGGCGTAGGTATTGTTGACACTAAAATCACTGATTACATGGGTATGAAAATAGGTAGCAAAGGTGAACATGTAATTCAGGTTGATAAGAAAATTATTGAAGAAATCGGCATTATCAAATTTGACTTGCTCGGTTTGGCAACAACACTAAATACCATTAAAGATGCAATCAAATACATTGGTCTTGATAATTGGGACATTAACATTAACAATCCAGAGTTTTTCAATAACAAAGAAATGTATGAGTTGTTGTGCTCTGCTAATGTTGATGGTGTATTTCAGGTAGAATCACAGGGTATGAAGGACTTGTTACTACGATTACAACCATCAAATTTAGAAGATGTATCTGCTGTTTTGGCACTTTACAGACCTGATAGTATGGGTGCTTTGGATGAATATATCGAGTGTAAGCACGGCAGACAAGAAGTTAAATACATTCACCCGGACATGAAACCAATTCTTGAAAGCACTTATGGTTGTATGATATATCAGGAACAACTCATGGATATTGTACGAAAATTTGGCGGAAGAACATATGGCGGTGCCGACTTGTTTAGAAAAGCCATAGGTAAAAAAGATATAGAATTGGTAAAAAAAGAATCCGCAAAACTGTATCAAGAGATAATTGACAATGGTTATAGCGAAGAGATTGCCAGAGAAATAAGTGATAACCTATCTACAAAGGGCGGTTATCTGTTTAACAAATCTCATTCCGCATTATATTCGATACTCACTTTAAAAACTGCATACTTGAAGAAGAAATATCCCGTTGAGTTTTTCTGTGCTTTGCTAAATCAAAAACGAGATGATTATGGAGCGTTAAACAAGTACATCATAGATGCTAAAAACTTTGGAGTTGGATTACTACCACCTCATCTTAATAAATCGGACAGAGGTTTTAAAGTAAGTGATAATCAAATTTTATTTGGTTCAGAAGCAATAAAAGGTGTGGGCGAAAAGTTTGTTGATGTTTTAATTGAAGAACGCAACAAAGGTAACTTTAAGAATTTTAATGATTTTTATGAGAGAATGAATCCTTCTAATGCGGTTGTAATTGCATTAACAAAAGCAGGTGCCATTCCTTGCAAAGACAAACGGCAGTTCCTTTTAAAATTTGCAGACAAACAGTTTGAAAGAAAACCGTATAAGCCTGTGGTGTCACTTCCTAAATTGTCAGTTCTTAAAGAACAGTACGGCATTGATACCGACATAATAAAGGATAAAGAAGAAAGATTGATGTTGTATAACAAAAAAAGAGAGAATGAATATATAGAGACTCAAAAAATCAAATACAACAAATCAATGCAAGAGTTTTCTGATAAGTATTTGCAAAATGAAAAGTTTTGGGAATTTGAAGCACTGTCTGTATTTATCAACAATAACCCATTTGTAGAAGCTTATAAATACATAGATGCTCCTTTTGAAGAAGTTGAAGAAGGAGCTAAGGGATTGGTTGTTGGTGTAATCGCTAATATCCAAAAGAAGAAAGATAGAAATGGCAAACAGTTTGCATTTTTATGGATGTATTCAGCATTTGGACTGATAGAAGTAATCTGTTGGCATTCACAATACAAACAATATGAAGACCTTATTAAACGAGGTAGTCAAATTGCAATTTTGTGTAACAAGAGTGACGAAAAGGCAGTTGTAAAAGAAATGAAAACATACGACCAGTGGCTTGAAGACAGAAAATTATTATCTTTGAAATAAGGAGGTTGGGAAAGATACAAGAGATTAAATTTCGATGTGTTCCGGTACAGGAACGATATTATTCGCAAGATTCATCTTACGGAGTCTTTGTTTTTCATACAAAGGATGATATTCCTGAGTACGATTTAGTACCATCCTCACCATTTCAAAGTAACACTAATGATTTGAAAATGTCAATGTTGGTTGGTAATATGCAGCAACTTTATCTTGGTTCCGAATATGAGGTGACTGCAACGCTTGATTACAACGCTAAGTATAAGTCATATCAGTACAAACCAAAGATTATTACATCGGTTGCTCCCAAAAGTGATGAACAACAAAGAATGTTTCTATCATCAATTCTAACCGAAAAACAGACGGACACTTTGTTAGGTCAATATCCTAATATTGTTGAAGAAATGATAAATGGCACAGACAATGTTGATCTTAACTTGCTGAAGGGAATAGGAAAGTATACATACGAATCTATTAAAGAAAAAGTATTAGACAATTATGTAATTTCAGACATTCTTATTCTCTTACAACCCTTGGGTGTTAAATACCCTACGATAAAGAAATTGTTAATGGGAGAGCCTAATCCAGCATTGCTTAAAGAAAAGTTAATTGATAATCCGTATATTATGCTTGATATTCGAGGATTTGGGTTTAAAACAGTAGATGGGTTGGCTCTAAAACTGAATCCTGAGATAAAAATATCAGCAAAAAGAACTTATGCCTTTATCAAATATTACTTTAAAGAAATAGGTAATGGTCAAGGTCATACATGGGTTACTGTTGATACTTTAGAAAATGCTGTAAGAGATAATATTCCAGAGTGCTTGGATGTCTACAATACTGTTGTCGAAAATGAAAAAGAACGAGATATGATTCTTCATTTTGACGGAGATAGGGTTGGGCTTAAAGAGTATTATAAACTCGAAAGAGACATTTTTGACATATTAAAAGAAATTCAAGGCTATCCAGCCTTAGAAATTTCTGAAGAAAATATCACCAAAGGTATTGAACAGGCAGAAACAGAGCAAGGGTTTACATTAACAGATGAACAACGAGAAATTGTATTAAAGAGTTTGAACGACAATGTTTGTATTATAGTTGGTTTTGCAGGAACTGGTAAAACAACCATATCAAGAGCACTACTTAACATATATAAACAAGCAGAATATTCAATTTCATGTTGTGCTTTGTCGGCAAAAGCTGCACAGAGAATAACGGAAGCAACAGGTATGGAATCATCTACAATACACAGATTGCTTGGATATTCACCTCAAGGTTTTGTTTGCAATCATCAAAACCCACTTAATGCTGATGTAATTCTTGTTGATGAAGGCTCTATGATAAACTCTTATGTATTTTATGCTTTGTTAAGTGCTATTAAAGAAGGTGCTAAAGTCATAATTTGCGGAGATAACAGACAGTTACCACCAATAGGTTATGGCAATATATTTGGTGATTTGCTTACAAAAACTGATTATTTTTCAATTTCTCGACTTACAAAAGTGTTAAGACAGGCTGAAAAATCAGGAATTTTGATGGATGCAAACAAGATAAGAAGTGGTCAGTATCCCATTGAACAGCCGGAACTTAAAATTGTTAATGGCGAGTTACAAGATATGACGTATATGTTCCGAGATTCACGTGAAGGATTACAGAACATTGCAGTTAAAACATACCTAAAGGCAATTGAACAAGATGGTATGGACGAAGTTGTTATTATCACTCCAAGAAAAGAACATTGTGAGAACAGTACCTTAGAGATAAACAAACGAATTGTTGACATTCTTGCTGATAAGAATGGTCGAAGCATGAAGATGGGACAGAAAGAATTTTTCGTTGGTTCCAAAGTAATGCAGATGGACAACAACTATGAAAAGAATGTCTTTAATGGTGAAGTTGGATACATAACCGATATTCATGATTACCAAGAAGGTAAAGAAAAAGTAGTGCGGTTTACTGTTGAGTTTAAACTTAATGACCAAGTGAAAAAGGTTGTTTATAACAGAAACGAATTAGACCAGTTGGATTTGGCTTATGCCATGACGGTTCATAAAAGTCAGGGTTCAGGTTATAAAACAGTAATTATCATTACTGATATGACACATTACACATTACTTGATACTTGTTTGTTATATACGGCAATCACTAGAGCAAAGAAAAGATGTTTGTTGTTGTCCGAACCTTCAGCTTTTAAGATGTGTATGAACAACAATAAGAGCAAAAGTCGTCAGACTTGGCTCAAAGATATGTAAAAATAGAAAATGAGAGTATAACTTTTGTTTGTTATACTCTCAAATTTTGTAGAAAAATATGAAATTAAATGGAGAATAATGTATTAGAAGGAGGTGAAAATGGTGAAAGTGGAACGTGTTGAACAGCATCATATTAAGCTTGATACTGACTTTGGGAGACACATAGACTCTTATTGTTTTAAGTCCAAAAATCTTTATAACTACGCTAATTATATTGTAAGAGAAACTTTTATTGAAAATAATGAATGGATTAGATACAACAAATTATTTGAATTGGTAAAAGATTCAGAGCCGTATAAAGATATTGGAAGTAATGTAGGACAGGCAACATTGCGAATGTTAGATAAGGCATGGAAGTCATTCTTTGAGAGTGTTAAAGATTGGTCGAAGAATCCAAGTAAATATCTTGGCAAACCGAAACTCCCCAAGTACAGAAACAAAGACGGACGATATGTTTTGGTTCTCGACAGTAATAAAGTAAAACTGAAAGACGGTTATGTATATTTTGCGTGGAAACCATTTAAGCCATTCAATAATCGCTTCAAGACTAATGCAAAAGAGAGAATAATACAATGTAGGTTTATTCCGAAAGGCAGTGGATATACGATGGAGGTAGTATATGAAACTGAAGCTCCAGATTGTTTAGATGCTTCTGAAAGAGTTGTTGCAATCGATGTAGGAGTTGATAACTTCGTAACTATGGTAAATAACATAGGCATAAAGCCTATTGCTATTAAAGGCGGAGTGATTAAATCTATCAATCAATATTACAATAAGAAAAATGCAAAAATTCGCTCAGAGTTAGCAAAAATCAATAAGATGAATTGGTCAAAAAGACTACAAAATCTTAAAGATAAAAGGTTTGAAATGATTAAATATCATATGCACTGTATCAGCAAATATGTGGTTGATTGGTGTGTGTTGTATGATATAGACACGATTATAGTAGGACATAACAATAATTGGAAACAAGAACAATTAGGCATGCAAAATTTCACTTATATCCCATATGAACTATTTTTACATATGTTAAGTTACAAAAGTGAAAATGTAGGTATTAAATGCGTTATGAATGAAGAATCATATACATCGGGCACATCGTTTCTTGATTGCGAAGAACCTTGTAAAGAGAATTATAACAAAGAGAGACGAGTACATAGAGGGTTGTTTGTTAGTAACAAAGGAATAAAAATCAACGCAGATGTTAATGCTGCATATCAAATTATGAAGAAGGTATTCCCGGATGTATTTTCGGACGGGGTAGAGGGTGTAGGTTTACACCCAACGATTATCAATTTTGGTAACGTAAATGGCACGAAAGTGTCAATAAATTAGGACTTTTATCGGGATTGATGTTCCCGACATTTGTGACGGGAAGATTGGAGGTAAAATGGATAGTTTAATTGAAATTAAAAGACAACTTAAGCCGTGCCCCTTTTGTGGTCACAGAGTTGATATAAAGAGATATTGTCATACTTATAATGGTGGCATACAGATGACGTTTGAGTGTTTTTGTGGTGCAGAGGCTACATTTACTCATGACCCACTTGGAGATATGTCGGATTATCGTGGAGCTAGAGAGAGGCTAATGCCTTGGGAACAGTGGAATGAAAGAACAAGAGGTAAAATATGACGATTCAAGAATTCGCTTGGCAAAACCAAGGTAAAGAACTTCCTATGCAGGAAGTTGAAATTTTTACAGGCGTTGAGCCGAAGTATAAATGTAAAAACAAATTTTTACAAAAAGTATTAACAAAGTTGTTTGGTCACGTTCCAGTATACGAGAAAAGGCAAGCAAAAGTGTTAGTGTGTAAAACAGAAGATTTTCCTTGTAATTTTGATGGTAATATTGCGATAGAAATAGGTGATTAAATGAAGTTTAAGTGTGTAAGAATGAGCTGTGAAAGTTGTCCTCATAAAAAATTATGCGACGACTCTCCGTACTATGGAGATGAAATTTCTGACGATTATATTTTTGTCTATTGGGCAAATAAGTATGATGAGGGTGCTGAACTTATAAATGCTCCTATCACAATGGATGGTAAATGCGTTGGAGTAATTACGAGAGTTAGCAAAGAGTATATTTATGGCGAACTATATGTAAGGGCGGTAGCAGAATTTAATCCCGACAATAATAAGTGTGTTGGATTTGGAATAGTTGGAGGTAGTAATGGCAGGATTTATATCAAAACAACCTAACGGATTATATTGTAGATTCTCAACTGTTGTAGATTGTCCTACTGATTGGAATATGACCGAAGAAGACTATATTGAAATGTGTAAACAAAAAGCAGAAAAAGAAGCGAGAGACATTCTTGCAAATCATCTGTATCCGTTTGAAATGGTAAAAGAAAGATTTATCAATAATAATATGACGAATGATGAATTTGAACGATTCCTAAAGGATGTGGAAGAATGAAAATAAGATTACTCTGTATTAAGGGTATTACGGTGGATACCAACATGCACGGAGATGACGACCCAAAAGAAATTTCCTATTCTGAAGGCACAGAGTATAACGCCATAATTGATATGCCATACAACGGAATTAGACTTGAAGTTCCGGGTAAGAAAAACCACTATACTTTTCCGTATCACATAGACGACATCAAGAAATATTTTATATCTGCTTTTGATAAAGAAAGACATGATGAAATCTATACGAAAGTTAAAAATTGTAAAATATATATTGATTCTAAATGCTTTGACGTGGGAGAGGCAATAATTAAACAGGAGAAAATAAATGAAAAATCAACTTTCTAAAAGAGAATATAAATATAGATGCAAAATTATAGCCGAGAATCATTTAAAGAAGGATTGTCAGGTATATCTCGGCAACTATGTGGTAACTGAAGGTCTTACATATAAAGAAATATATCTTGATGAAGCGTTGTTGCATAGAATGCTGACAAATTATAGTTTTTGGCAAGTAGGCAAAGCGGTTTATAAAGCCGGAGTTACCGCTAAACAAGCCGCTAATGCTTTTCAGGATTTTGCTTGTGCCGTCAGCGCTGTCTCACAGGCGGTTGAGGTTGATAGTATAGTTTCTAACATGAAGAGAACATATGAATTAAGCGACAAGCAAGCAGATGAATTATTAAGACTTGCAGGAGATTATGCTACAAGACACGTTCTAACTTGTGGTGATGTGCTATATGAGGTTGGGCGAAAAATAAGAGAGGATGGCTATACAATGCAGAGCTGTATTAAGTGGTTGAAAGAGGAGATATAGATGAAAGAAATTCCTTATTATAAAAAATATGCAAGAGAAGTTATTACTGAATTAGTCAAATATGATGATGAGGATATAATTCGTAAGTTTGTTAGCGAAATATCCAAACTAAGTACACTCAAACCATACTGTAACAACCACAAGAAACCAACTGTGAGAACCGTTGTTAAACCAAAGACAATAATGTCCAATTCCGAAGCTTTTCCAGACATTCTTGAATCATACAAGAAATCAACATACGTTTGCTCGTCGTGTGGCAAAATTATTTTTCCTGAGGTAGAAATTGCAGATGGCAACATCAATCTTCATTCTGAGAAAAATAACTATCTTGGTAAGGGCGGTAGGATTATTCGTGATAATATCTGCCCTGACTGTAAGTTGTCAGTCAAAGGGTTTAAGGACAATGTGATTAAAGAATTGCCTAATGGATATATTGGATGTTTAAGATGTGGAACAGTGTTTGACGCAGGTAGAGATTGTTGTCCCGGATGCAAGCAACCGAGATATTATTGATACCCAATAAAACAAGTCTTTCAAGTGGAGAGAAGATATATGAAGAAATTTAAAATAAAATTTAACGACTTTAACTGTTTGAAATGTTCGGGTCGATTATACATAAAAGAAATTTATAAAAAATTGCAAGAACAGTATGAACCAAATGCTGGTGCTAATGGATATCTTTCTATTTTAATATCTGAGTGCAAGTGTGGTCAAAAGCATAAGATATATTGCGAATGTCACGAAATAAATGAGAATATAACAGTTTGCATTAATAGAATTATAAAAATATAAGGAGAAATAATATGCCAACATATATACATGAATGTCCTGAACATGGTGAAGTAGAAGTGGACTGCAAAATATCAGAAGCTACTGAAATAAAACCTTGCCCAATATGTGGCAAGGATAGCAAAAGAGTTTATGGTGTTAATGCAATTCAATGGAAATGCGATGGAGCTTTTGGTAAAAGCACAAAGTAAGAGGGGTACTGATAATGCTTGAAACAATTGATGAAACAAAAGTAAAAATACCAAAGGGTCAAACAATAATGGAGGTTCATTATAAAGAAGGGATTCCTAAATTTTTAATTACTACAAACGTTATTAGAGATAAATACTACCTATATAAAATATCGAAAGATTACGTTTTAGAAAAATTAGAAACATCAAACATTCCTAAGTTTAAAAGGAGAACAATATAATGTGTGAAGTATGCTTGAGAACACCATGTCATCCTAGATGTCCTAATGCTAAGGAATCAAAGATAGTTGGGGAATGCAAGCATTGTGGCGAACCAATATATGACGGGAGCGAATATTGGACTGACGATGACAACAACATCTATGAATCAAGAGTATGTGCTGAACTTTATTATGGGATAAGACAGATTGATTGACGGAGGATAAATGAACAAAAGATTAAAAAAATTTTTAATAGCTATTGGTATTATGCTAATAATTCTTTTATTAGGCACAATGGCTTATGCCAATAGCTATAAACAGAAGATAGACAAAGAAATTGTTAATATAGAGAGTAAGCAAGAAAAGATTCACAATATAGCAGACGAAGTGCGAGAACTGAATCTTGATAATGAAACGGAAATTATTACAAGTTTAAAACGTGCTTGGCATAATTTTGATAGTCAAAAACAGCTTTTAATAGAAAAGCGTGAAAAACTAGACAATATATTAAATTTTAATATATTTGAAATATCTGCTTATTGTGGTGAGAATTATCACCATATATGCAACAACGGTAATGCAAGAACTACCGCAACGGGGACAGTTCCAACTGCAGGGCGAACTGTTGCGGTAGATCCTAATGTCATCCCTTATGGTTCTACTGTAATTATTGGAGGCAATGAGTACATAGCAGAGGACACTGGCGGTGCGATTAAAGGTAATAAAATTGACATATTTTTTAATACACATGCTGAAGCATTGCAATGGGGTAGACGCAACATGGAAGTTTATATAGTTAGAAATTAAGAAAGGAGCAATTGATATGGTCGAACAAAGATGTGCTATGTGTGGGGTAATTATTCCTGAAGGCAGAATGATTTGTCCTTTATGTGAAAATATGGAGCCAAGCTTTGATACTGTTAAAATTATAGTAAAGCTTGATAAGATTGCGGATATATCAGAATTTGTTAATTTGGCATCTAAATGTAGCGATGATGTAACGATTGGTTCAGGTAGATTTGCAGTTAATGCAAAATCAATCATGGGGTTGTATAGTTTAGATTTGACTAAACCATTACACGTAGAATTTTACGGCGATATACCTTATGAGGTTAAAGAAGGTATGAAGAAGTTTATTGTAGGAGAACAATGTTAATGGGTACATATAGACAATTAGGTGGTGGTGCGTTTTTACAAAAACCATCGTCTACTACGTGGATATATAATACAATTAACCAAGGAAAAACATTACCACCTACGTTTAGATTATGGGATTCGCCTATAAAAAATCAATTATCTAAAAGTACATGCGTGGCTCACGCTTTGGCAAGTGCTATAGAGATTTTACAACACTATGACACCGGTAGTAGAGAAATAATATCTACTAGTTGGTTCTATGGATATAGAGAAGTGGATGACCATCAACAAGAAGGCATGTATATTTTAGAAGCTTTAGATATGGCAAGAAAAATAGGTGGTGTTCCTAAGTCATTGATGCCTGACAATTTGGGATATCATGAAAGCCGTAAAATAATACAAGAAATGAAAGATGTCTGCCTAAATGTTTCTTCAAAGTATAAAATTAGAAATTATGCTTCAATAGAAAAGCCAGAAATAATGATGGGGGATATATGAGAATAATTCGCCAGTAATTATCGGCATGACAGTATATGATTCATTCCTTAATGTTGATAGTACAGGCATTCTGCCAGTTCCAAAAAAGACCGAGAAAAGTTATGGTGGACATGCAGTGCTATGTACTGGGTGGACTACCATAAACAACGAAATATATTTGGTTATTAAAAATTCATGGGGAGAATATTGGGGAGATAATGGATATGCGTATATGAAATTATCAGATGATATGCCTATATATGAAATGTACATTATTTACGATGAAACCGACAATCCGCTATGTTTGACGGATATAGTAGGTCATTGGTGCGAAGAAGACACTAAACTTGCAATAAGATGCGGAATATTAAATGGCTACGAAGACAAAACATTTAGACCTGACAACTATATAACAAGGGCAGAGATGTCATCTATTGTTGCAAAATTATTAAGAAAAACGACGATGTATTAAGGAGAATAATAAATTGGTGGCATAAAGCAACGTAAAAATGGCAAGCAGGAATTTGCGTGAATCAAAAACATATATATTTGGTGGTTTACCAAGACGTTTACGATGCGACGCAAGCAAGAAAACATGCTGAAGAAAAGTATTTTGGAGAGTACAATTTAAAGACGAGTTAAAAGAGGTAGAAATATGAAAATAAAAACAAAATTCAATTGGATATCCAACGATTGGAAAAGAATAAAAAATCATTGTCGAACAACAGATAATAAAGATTTTACCGAGAACGAAGCAACTGAGATATTTAAGAAAAAACTACTCATATCTGAGCATTCGCCAATTCGTCTTTTGGAATTCGATTGGTCATGGAAATCAATATATTATTGGCTTAGTACCGAGTGGTCTCGTCATAAATTTGAAAAGTTCATTAGTAGCCAGAGAGATGACAGACTAAAAGACGATACACCAAGAGGTGAAAAACCTCAAAACGCATTAGTTGATTTTGATGGTTATGCCAATATGCAAAACCTGATAGATGCTTGGCGTAAAAGATTATGTAGGGCAGCAACAGACGAGGCGAGAGAGTTGGCTGAAGACTTTAAAATAGAGTTACATAAAACGCATCCTTTAGAATCTGATGTGCTTGTTCCAAACTGTATATATAGGGCAGGTTGCCCTGAGTTTCATTGCTGTAGCTATATAGGCAAGTTTATAAAGTGGGCAAAAGATAATAATAAAGATATTCCTTGGTTAGACATTCAGGGAAGATATGACTTATACAATGAATATTTTTACCAAGAAAAGGAGAAATCAAATGACAGATAAAATTGAACAACATAAAAAGATATGCCTTCAACTTAATGAGACATATTCTAAAAAAAATCATGACTACGGAGATTCATTCGGTGAAAGTATTAACGAGTGGGGGATTATTTCGGCAGCAACACGAATTTCTGACAAATATAACAGATTTAAATCTCTTGTTAAAATTTCAAATAATAATCGCTTAGTTATTGATGAATCATTGGGGGATACATTATTAGACATGGCTAATTATTGCATCATGACATATATGGAGTTGAATGGGGATGAATAAAATATTTATAGTTGACGATAGCGAAGGTATATTTTCTAACACAATAGGAAAATACATACCAACCCTTAAATGTTCAATATTAGACCTTCCTAAAGAAGCCGCTAAGGTTTTAGGTTGGGATGGTGATAAGACCGAAAAAGACAGACGATTTTTAAGTGACATTATGGGTTTGTCAACGGATTATAACGATGCACCATTTAAGGATGTATTGTCACTTGTAACAGATTTTAAGAACAACAAAGATTATGCCGAATACAAAGTTTTGATTATAGATATGAGAGACCCAAAAGATATTGCTCGTGCCGTTAAAACATTTGGTGCCGACACAATTCTCATCCGCAATCCTAATGTTAAAAAAATTAATAGCAATCATGCAGATAGAGATGTTGAAAATTATGAATATGACTACATAATAGAAAATAACGGCACACTTGAACAACTCGATGAAGTTGCAAAAAGATTTGTAAATTATATAAAGAATCATGATAATCAAAAATTCCCATCGGATGCGTATTGTTTGATTAGTCATAGTGGTAAAAAAACAATAGTGTTTGAGTGCAACAAGATGTTGAGGTGAGGATATGAAGAACTATGTTATATACACCTGTGGAGGTATGGGAAAGTTTGGTAAAGAAAACTTTAATGAAGGAAACAGTTGGCGATTACATTGTAAAAAGTCTCTTGAAAACTATGATTGCGATTACAAAGTCAAAGTTATAAACCCAAATGACTTTTTTAATTTTATTGACGAACCGCCACAATATAAAACACAATCTGAAGTTATGAATTTAGATTTGCATAAACTTCGCAATTCCGACTTAGTTATTGCAAACTTTAATGATATGTATTCTTTGGGTTCAATGGCAGAAATCGCAATAGCCTATGAAAGAAAGATTCCGGTTATCGGTCTTGATATAAATAATCAACATCTTCGCCCTTGGCAAATTGAAATGACTGAAAGAATTTTTAACGATATTGATGAAATGCTTGATTATATTCAAAATTTTTATTTAAGATAATGGAGAATAATTATATGGAAGCAAAATTTAACTTTGATGATTTCTACAAACAGTTAACCGAAGATGAGCAGCAAATATGTGACTTGTGTAGAGATTTGAATATAGGTAAATGCGAGAAATGCGAGTTTGTTTTTCGCTTTGCTTCTAAAAAAGATAGGAGGTAAATTATGAGCGTTGTATTATACACTATTGATTGTCCCAAATGTCTTGTACTAGAAAAAAAGCTTAAACAAAAACAAATACCATTTGTAAAAGTTTCTGACCAAGAAATTCTTGTAGCAAAAGGATTTGGAGACGCACATTTTCCAATACTTGAAGTAGACGATGTAAGAATGGAGTATAGAACATCAATTGAATGGCTTAATAATATATAGGAGGAAACGATATTGGAAATAAACATTAAATTGAACAAAAATTTTACAACCCAATACAACAAACTACAGGCTGAATACGGCACGGATATTGCTCGCATAAACGGGTTTGACGATGGACAGTTGAGCTACACAGATTTTTTGGATAACTTTGTGGCAGAAACAACGGTTGCAGATGCAAGTATAGATGGCAATAGTAATGTTGGACATAAAGATATTGTGACTCTTGAAAAAGAGATGCCGAAACCTCATGAAAAACTAATAGCATTCAATAAAATATATCTTGAAATTCAAAAGAAATATGGATTTCAAGCTGCGAATGAATGGCTTAGGGCAGAATGGGTTGGTGAGTTATATATGCATGATGCAAATACCACAAGTTTTAAACACTACTGTTTTGCCTATGACCTAAAAGACCTCGCTGAAAAAGGACTGTATTTTATAGAAGGAAGAAATGCAGAGCCAGCACAACACCTTACAACTTTCGTTGATTTTGTAAAAGAATTTATAAGTTATGCAAGTAACCGTAGTTCTGGTGCCGTAGGGCTACCTAATCTTATTCCATATATGTTTTATTTTTGGAAAAAAGATATAAACAACAATCATTTTCCAAAAAGTCCTGAATATTATGCAAGACAGGAATTTCAGAGATTTATTCATGCGGTAAACCAGCCATACGTAAGAGATGGTTCACAATCTGCGTTCACAAATACATCTGTTTTTGATAGACCATATTTTGAGGCACTATTTGGCGGAGCAGAATTTCCTGACGGAACATTTATGATTGATTATGAAGAAGAAATTATTGAATTTCAGAAATGGTATATGGAAGTGATGGCTGAAATTCGCCATAAGAATATGTTCACGTTTCCAGTAAGCACAATCAGTTTGCTAAGAAAGGATGGCAAGTTTGTTGATGAAGATTTTGCGAAATGGGCAATTAAGCATAATATACAGTGGGCTGATAGCAATCTTTTTATTGACACAACTGTTAATTCATTATCTAATTGTTGCAGATTAAAAAGTAATATCGAAGACTTAGGTTATTTTAATTCCATTGGTGGAACGGCTTTAAAGGTTGGTTCTGTAAAAGTATCCACTGTAAACCTAGCTAGACTTGCACTCGACACTAAAACAGAAGATGCTTATATAGAAGAACTTAAAAAACGTGTGTATATAAATCTTATTGCTCTCGATAGTGTTAGATACATAATAACACGAAATGTTGAGAAAGGTTTGCTACCTAATTTCAAGTACGGTCTTGTAGATTTTGAACACCTTTATAACACCATAGGTTTTATCGGAATATATGAAACAATGAAGAAGTTTAAATATGTCGAAGTTGATGAGTTTGGTAATACATATTATACCGAAAAAGCATCTGCTTTTGGAGAGAGAATTTTTAAGACAATGAGAGAAGTGGCTGATGAGTTTATTAAAGAGAACAACTGCGATTATCAAATAAATACTGAACAGATTCCGGGTGAATCGGCAGCAGCTAAACTTATGAAAAAAGACAAGTTCTTTTATCCTAGGGCAAAGATTTACGACTTGCCTTTATATGGTAACCAGTTTATACCTTTAGGTATTAAAACAACAGGGCAAGAACGTGTAAGAATTGCATCAGAATTTGATGGATATTGTTCTGGTGGCTCAATACTCCACTATAATATTGACGCACCATTCGATTCTTTTGAAAAAGCTTGGAAGATGGTTAATTACATAGCAGATCAAGGAGTAACATATTTTGCGTTCAATACAAAAATTCAAGCTTGTATTAATAATCATGCTTTTTATGGTAAAATTTGTCCAACGTGTGGAAATCCAGTTTCTACAGAATTCAGCAGAATTGTTGGTTTCTTCACACCTGTAAGAACATACTCGAAAGAACGAAAAGCAGAATTCGACCTTAGAGAATGGGCAGACACCAACGCCGAAACAGAAAGAGTTTGAAGATGAAGATTAAGGGTCTTATAACCGAAGACTTTGTAAACTATAAAAAGGTATCTATGACAATAATGTTCCCGCACTGTGACTTTAAATGCAGTGCGGAGCATTGTCAAAATAGTCCTTTAGCAAAGGCAAAAACATATGATATAGACATTGATAAAACAGTTGAAAAATATCTAAACAACCCTATAACAGAAGCGGTAGTGATGCAAGGACTTGAGCCGTTTGATTCATGGTCAGATTTAGTAAAATTCATAGCCAAATTGAGAGAAAAATCACGAGATGATGTTGTAATATACACGGGTTATAATAAGGCTGAAATTGCCAATAAAATCGATATTTTAAAGCAATACAAAAATATAATAATTAAATTCGGAAGGTTTATTCCAAATCAAGAAAAACATTATGACGAAGTGCTTGGTGTATACTTAGCATCAGACAATCAATATGGAGAGGTAATAAGTTGAAGATTAGACTATCAGAAGATAAAGATTTAGTAGAAGAAATTAAGCAAAAACTAAAAGATAATGGTGGTTTTTGCCCGTGTAGATTAGAAAAAACTCCTGATACAAAATGTCCATGTAAAGAATTCAAAGAACAAGACAAGTCAGGAGAGTGTCATTGTGGGCTTTATATTAAAGAATAATATGTCGACAGGAGATATTAAAATGCTAGAAATGAATATAAATATTAAGAAAAATACTAATACAGCAATAATACCAAAAAGAGAAACAATCGGCTCTGCGGGAGCTGACTTATCAGCAGATATAAACGAACCTGTATTAATAAGACCACATGAAACAGTTAAAATTCCAACAGGTATATCTATTGAGTTGCCTGAAGGAACATTTGGCGCTATTGTTGCAAGAAGTGGGTTATCTACTAAAGAAGGTTTACGCCCTGCCAACTGTTTTGGTGTAATAGATGAAGATTATAGAGGTAATTGTGTAGTTGCATTACATAATGATAGTGATGAAACAAGAATTGTTGAGCCAAATCAACGCATAGCACAACTTATAATTATTCCATATATAGCAGCCAATTTTGTAGAAGTTAAAGATTTATCAGAAACAGACAGAGGCAAAGGCGGTTTTGGTAGTACAGGAAAATAAAATTTAAAAATATTTAAAAATATTAAAAATAAGGGAGTTTACATATTGAAGCTTAATAAAGAATACGTCGAAAATTTACCATTTACCATTCAAGAAAGAATTCACCAACTTAACAAACTAATTGAAGAATATCCATCAAAAATCCCTACTGTAAAAGTAGCGAAATTTTTAGGTATGGATATAGATTGTTTAAGAAGGGGGATAGAACAAGGTAAAATACCTTTTGCTCTTGGATGTGACAACGATACATATGGGAATAGATACACTTATGTATCATCACTTACATTCTATTTATGGTGTATATCTCCGTCGCTTCGATAAAACGTTTTAAAAACTTGATAATGCCATAACATTATGATATAATATAATCACATTTCAAAGAATTTATATCTGTGTTATGGCATTATTTATACTTTTGATATTAATCGAGGAGGAATAATAATGTATGATGCAAGTATAAAAAAAAGAAAAGATGGTAGACTCGAAATGCAAATAGTCGTTGGAGTTGATGATAACGGAAAAAGAGTTAGAAAATCTTTTTACGGACATTCTGAAAGAGAGGTGAAGAAAAAAAGAGACAAGTGGGTAAAAGAAACCAATATATATAAAGAGCTTAAAGTTGGCAAAACAGACGCCTTTTCATCGTGGGCAGACATTTGGCTGGAGACATACAAAAAACCTGTCGTTAGACCATACACATATGAAAACACATATAGAACACGCGTCGAAAAGTATCTTAAACCTTATTTTAAAAATCGAGATTTAAATGCAATTACCCAAAAAGATATTCAGGATTTTTTTAACTCTCATAAAGAAGTGTCTACGGCTTTGCTTAAAACGTTAAGAATAATTTTAAAAAATATATTTGACAAAGCGATCATTAATGACTTGTGTTCGAAAAATCCAGTTAATGATATCAAACTATCATCAAATTACGAAGAAAAAGAAAGACAGGCTTATAACGCTAAACAACAACGATTAGCAATTCAATGGGCTATGGATAACAACAAAACCGATATTCTTATAGCTTTAAAAACCGGAATTCGAAGAGGAGAATTGTTTGGATTGCGATGGAATGATGTAGATTTGAAAAATAAAATAATATATATTAATCAATCTATTAGTCCAAAAGTAAAAGGTGTGGAAGAAATTGATACAAAATTAAAATCTAAATCTAGTAAACGAGCGATACCTATAGATAATGAACTTGTCGAATGGCTTTCGTTTTTACCAAATGAAAATGAACGACTTTTTGACTCTCCATCGGTAGATGCTTTTGCGAAGAAAATAAATAAATCTTTGAAACAAATGTCTAAGGATTGTAATATACCAAGTTTAACACTACACGAATTAAGACATACGTTTGGAACTGTATTGAGAGAAAATGGAGTTGATATATATTCAATTTCAAAACTAATGGGACATTCAAGCGTTGCAGTAACAGAAGCAATTTACGTTCATAATGATATAGAAGTGCTGCGCCGTGCAATGCGTATTTAATTATAACATCCTGCCAGTCAGTGTCAGTCAATTTAAATAAAGATGGCTTAACAAAGCCATTTGAGAGGACTGTTTCCGTCTTGGAAATGCTGTGAACGTTCAAAGCGTTCCGAGGGTTCGAATCCCTTCCTCTCCTCCATAAACAAAAAGCATCCTTTAAAGGATGTTTTTTTGTTTTGTATTATTCATTTTTCATTATTCTTTTAATGTGACAGGATTTTTTAATGAATAATGAATGATGAAGCCGCTACGCTTATGAATAATTAATAATTATGGTAGCTTTGCTTATACAATACTTTTTTATTAAAGGTCGCACTAATTTATTTTATTTACATATATTTTAAAATATGATATAATAATATAAAAGTTTAACTCAACTAATAGTTGATAATATTTATATAAAATATTTCATAAAACATTTATAGTTGATAGAATTTCACTTATAATAGTATAAAATGGTAAATTTTATGAGGTGAAAAAATTTGAACGAATTTAGATACGAAAAGATTAAAGAATTAAGACGGAAAAATAATATGTCGCAAAAACTTCTTGGAGAGATGCTGGGGATAAGTGATCGTGCAGTTTCTAAATGGGAAACAGGGCTTTCTCAGCCGTCAGGTAAAAATCTTATTTCTATGTCAAAAATATTTAACGTACCGGTTGAGTACTTTTTAAATATTTCTGAAAGTAGCAAACATATAAAAAAAGAAAAAGGTATGGAGTCTATAACAGAGCTATACAAGATAGGCAGAGGTCCGTCAAGTTCTCACACCATTGGTCCTGAAAAAGCTTGTGTGATATTTAAAGATAAATATAAAGATGCTGATAAATTTAAAGCTATACTTTATGGCTCACTTGCTAAAACAGGCAAAGGACACGGAACAGATGTCGTTATAAAGAAAACATTTTCACCTTATGAATGCAGTATAGAGTTTGATTATACAAATGCTGATATTCCTCATCCAAACACTATGGAGCTTATAGCGTACTCCAAAAATAAAGAATTATGCAGAGAAAAGGTGTTCAGCATTGGCGGAGGAAGCATAGCTTTTGAAAACGATGTTATAACACCGCCTGAAAGGATATATGCACTTGACAAGTTCAGCGACATATCCGACTACTGCGAGGAAAAAGGTATTCGTATATGGGAATATGCTCTTGAAAACGAGGATGACAATTTTATCGACTATATGCATAAAATTTGGGAAGCTATGAAAACATCAGTCAAAAATGGACTTACTGACACAGGTTTACTTCCCGGCGGACTTGATGTTCAGAAAAAAGCAAAAGTATTATACAACAGTCAGCACATAGATGAAACCAATGAAACACGTGAAAACCGCATAGTTTGTTCGTATGCATTTGCGGTTGGTGAGCAAAATGCATCGGGCGAAAAGATAGTTACTGCACCAACCTGCGGTGCGGCGGGAATAGTTCCGGCGGTGCTTTTGTATCAGCAGCAAAAGAATAATTTCAGCGATGAAAGCATCGTTCATGCACTTATGACTGCGGGTATAATGGGAAACCTTATCAAGACAAATGCATCTATATCGGGTGCAGAATGTGGCTGTCAAGCAGAGGTTGGAAGTGCATGTGCGATGGCGGCAGCGGCATTGGCGGAGCTTTTTGGACTTTCGATTGACAAAATCGAGTATGCGGCTGAAATTGCTATAGAGCATCATTTAGGTCTTACCTGCGACCCTATATGTGGTCTTGTGCAGATACCTTGCATAGAGAGAAATGCCGTTGCGGCAATGCGTGCTATAAATGCAGTAAACCTTTCAAGCTTTCTATGGGATACCAGAAAGATTTCGTTTGACAAGGTTGTGCAGACTATGAAAGAAACGGGCGAAGATATGCATGTTTCATACAAGGAAACCTCAGAGGCGGGACTTGCGAAGATAAATATATAATAGGTACGAAAGGAATTTTATTATGAAATTACCAAAAATGAAATTTACTGCAGCTGGTGATATGCTTATTCAAAGGCTTATATCAACAAAATACGAAGGATTTGATGCAGTAAGAGATTATATATCAAAAGGTGATGCAAGATTTTTCAATTTTGAATCTATAATTTACCGTGAGGGTATATGGGGAAATTATTTTAATGGAGGTTCATTCCATAATTCTGACCCAAAAACACTGGACATTGCAAAAGAATATGGCTTTAATATGATGACATTTGCGAACAACCACACATTTGACTGGGGATATGGCGGACTTATATCTACACTTGATGCACTAAAGGAAACAGATTTTGTTCACGCAGGTGTAGGAATGAATCTTGATGAGGCTGCTTCTCCTGCATATCTTGAAACGCCTACTGGTAGAGTTGCACTGATTTCTATGGCATCGTCTATAGCTGACCCATCAGCCATGGCGGGTAAGCAGTCAAGACGTATACCTGGACGACCTGGTGTAAATGCACTTAGAACCAATGAATATATAGAAGTAACTAAAGAGCAGTTTGATGCCCTTAAAGCTATAGCGGAAACAAGCGGTATAAACGCTGAACACGCAATTCTTCAGGCGGAAGGTTATGCAGCTCTGAACGAAGATACAGATGTAGTCGAACTAAGCAATAAAATTAAATTTCGTTTGGGCGACAAGGCAAAACATCACGTTAGCTTAAACGAAAAGGATATGACAAGGCTTGAAAAGGCTATTTACGAAGCAAAATCGCAGGCGGACTACATACTTATAAGTATTCACGGACACGAGGTTTCGGGTAATGCAAAAGAAATTCCTGCAGATTTCTTAAAAGAATTTGCACATCGCTGTATTGATATGGGTGCACACGCGGTATTAGGACATGGTCCGCATCTGTTGAGACCACTTGAGATTTATAAAAATTGCCCAATATTCTATTCGCTCGGTGATTTTATGCTACATAACGAGAGTGTTACATTTGCTCCAGAGGATATGTATGAAAAGTATGGTCTAACTTCTGATGATCCGATATGTGATATCTATCGCAAACGTTCACGTAATTATACAGTTGGACTTCTTACTGACAGAAGAATGATGGAGGCGGTAATTCCATACTTTGAAATGGAAGACGGAAAGCTTACTCATTTGGAGCTTATGCCGATTGAGCTTGGTTTTGGTGAGCCACGTTATCGTCTTGGAAATCCAAGATTTTGCACAGACAGAGGCATTATTGAGCGTCTTGCCGACATGTCTGCTCCTTACGGAACTAAAATCAGCATAAATGACGAAGGCATAGGCATTGTTGAGTTATAAAATTATATTATTGGGAGATATGAAATTATGAAATCTATTTCAGAAAAATGCAAACAAATAGAAGATAAGCTTATATCACTTCGAAGAGAGCTTCACAAATATCCTGAAATAGGCGGAGATTTGCCGAAAACAAAAGAAATTGTATGCCGTGAGCTTGACAGAATGGGTATTTCGTACAAGGAAAACACAACTGATGATGGTGTAATAGCAAATATAAAAGGTGCAAAAATTGGCAAAACAATAGCATTTCGTGCTGATATGGACGGACTTCACATAAATGAAGCGACAAACCTACCATTTAAGTCGGAAATCGAAGGACAGATGCATGGCTGCGGACACGATGCACACACTGCTATACTTCTTGCGACTGCTGAAATATTAAATAACTGTAAAGATGAAATAAATGGCACAGTGAGATTACTATTCCAGACAGGTGAAGAAACAGGAACAGGAGCAAAAAATATGCTATCTGAAGGTGCAATTGACGGTGTAGATGCTATTTGTGCTATTCATGTTGGTAACCTTGCAGGTGACAGTCTTCCAGCAGGCTCGGTGGTTGTTCTTCCGGGTCCGGTAAGTGCAGGAAAGGACAAGTTCACCATAACTGTGCACGGCAAAGGAACACACACTGCATTTCCTGAAAAGGGGATTGACCCTATACTTATAGCTGCAAGAATTGTAAATGCGTGCGAAGAAATGTCGGCAAGAGAGCTTCCTGTGGGAACTGCGGCTGTTTTAAGCTTTGGAAGCTTTAATGCAGGGATTGACCACAACACTATTCCTGACACTGCTGTTCTTAAGGGAAGTATACGTGTTCAGGACGTAAACACAAGAAACTTCATGGGCGAAAGACTTAAATCAATAGCTGAAAACATTGCAAAAGCGTTTAGAGCTGAATGCACAGTTGATATAAAAAGAGGCTCATCTACGGTAATGAATGATAAAAGCTTAAGTGAACTTGTAGCAAAATCCGTTACCGATGCACTTGGTGACGAAATGGTATACACATCTATTCCATCGCCACTTATGGGTTCCGACGACTTTGCAAATTATGCCGAGAAAATTCCGGGAGTATATTTCTTCCTTTGCACAAACAATAAGGATAAAGGCATTATTCAGGCGAATCATAACCCTGAATTTGACGTCGATGAAGATGTATTATGGAAGGGCGTAGCTGCATACTGTGCTACTGCAATTGAATTTTTAAAATAATTTATTTTTATAAGCCTGCTTTTGCAGGCTTTTTTGTTTGTTGTGTAAAGTGTTATTTACGTAATACACAGAAAAAATAATAATAGAATTGATATCAACAGTAATTAAATGAAATTTCGCAACCAAAGGTTGCTACAAAAATCAAACTAAAGTTGATTGATATAAAACGAGTAATTTGCTAATATTATAATAAAAGAATTTATATAAAAGCTATGAAAGGCGGATAAAACGATGACAATAGGTGAAAAAATCTCACAGCTTAGATTGTCTAAAAATATTTCTCAGGAACAACTCGCAGAGAAAATTTCTGTTTCAAGACAGTCGGTATCAAAGTGGGAGATGGACCAGGCACTACCACAAATAGATAAGGTGCTTCAATTATGCGAATTATTTAATATATCAACTGATGATCTATTACAAGATAAAATTGCATTAAAGCAAAATACAAATAAGGATTTTTGCCATAACAAATATTTTGGTACTGATGGCTTCAGGGGTGAAGCAAATGTTAACCTGACATCTTTTCAGGCGTATAGGGTAGGTAGATTTTTAGGCTGGTATTACTCTTCTGAACTTTCAGGTTGCACTAAAGCAGGGTATAGACCAAGAATTGTAATAGGAAAGGATACCCGACGTTCAAGCTATATGCTGGAATATTCTATTGTTGCAGGCATTACTGCATCAGGTGCAGATGCATATATGCTTCACGTTACTACAACGCCAAGTGTGTCGTATGTTACACGCCAGGATGAGTTTGATTGTGGTATTATGATTACTGCATCACACAATCCATATTACGATAATGGCATAAAAATTATAAACAAATATGGCGAAAAGCTTGATGACAAAACGACCGCACTTATCGAAAGTTATATCGATGGAGATTTAAATATACTTGGTGTTTTGGAAGATGATTTACCTCTTGCGTGTCGGGAAAAAATAGGTTGTATTGTCGATTATGTTTCGGGTAGAAACAGATATGTCGGATACCTTATTTCACTTGCATCAAATTCATATAAAAACCTAAAAATAGGTCTTGACTGTGCAAATGGTGCATCGTGGATGATTGCAAAATCAGTGTTTGGTGCACTTGGTGCTCAAACCTTTGTTATTGGTGCTGAACCGGACGGATTAAACGTAAATAGCGGATGCGGTTCAACACACATTGAAAATTTATGTAAGCTTGTAAAAGAAAAACATCTAGACTTAGGTTTTGCATTTGACGGGGATACTGACAGATGTATTGCCGTCGACGGAAATGGTAACGTTGTAGATGGCGATGCTATGATGTATATACTTGCTAAACGTCTAAAATCGCGTGGTATGCTTAATAATGACACAGTTGTTGCTACTATAATGTCAAATAGCGGACTTATTTCAAGTCTTGAAAAAATAGGTATAAAATGTGAGCAGACAACAGTTGGTGACAGATTTGTGTATGAATGTATGCAAAACAATGATTACAGTCTTGGCGGTGAGCAATCAGGACATATCATATTAAAGAAATATGCTACCACTGGCGATGGATTATTAACAGCTATAATGATTACCGAGGAAGTTTGTGATAGTAAAATGTCACTTTCTGAACTTGCAAGTCCGGTAAAACTATATCCTCAATACACCATAAATGTTCGTGTAAAGGATAAATCAGCAGTTTTAGCTGATGGAGAAGTAATATCTTCATTAGAAAGTGTAAAAAATCTTATTGGTGATAACGGAAGAGCACTTCTTAGACAGAGTGGAACAGAGCCTGTAATAAGAATTATGATAGAATGCGAAAATGAGAGTAAGTGCGTAGAATACGCAAATGTTATTGCAGATAAGATAAGCGAAAGGGGACATAACGCTTGAATAAAATTGTTAAGACGAGAGAGCTTTTTGACTGCAAAACTTTGTATTTAAAAGAGCTTTTCGAAAGCTCTGAATACCCATGGGAGATGCTTCCTAAAATAAAGGCGTATATTTTAAATTTGATCGAACAAGGTTTAAGCGGTTATACTAAATATGCAGAAGGTGTTTATGTAGGTGAAAATGTCAAGATATATCCTAATGTAACTATCGAAGCACCAGCAATAATAGGCGAAGGTACAGAAATTCGACCAGGAGCATTTATAAGAGGAAATGTTATTACTGGAAAAAACTGTGTAATAGGTAATTCTACGGAATTAAAAAATTGCATACTTCTCGATAATGTTCAGGTTCCGCATTATAACTATGTTGGTGATTCAGTCCTTGGAAACTATGCCCACATGGGTGCAGGTTCTATATGTTCTAATCTTAAGTCTGATGGTAAACCGGTAGTAATACATGCTGATGTAGATATTGAAACTGGACTTCGAAAAATTGGCGGAATATTAGGTGATTACGCGGATGTTGGTTGCGGTTGTGTCCTAAATCCGGGTACTGTAATTGGAAAAAACACTTCTGTATACCCATTGACACCGCTTAGAGGAGTGTATCCTTCAGAGTGTATAGTCAAATCCACTCATAATATAGTAAAAAGAATATAAATGTAAAAAATTCTGCATTTGTGTTGCAGAATTTTTTTGTTTTTTTATTGTATTTTGATTTTAAAAGTGATAAAATGTTTAAAAGTATACTAGGGGGACTATATATGATTATTAAAAATGGTTTGATTCACGATGCTGTTAATGAAGAAGCATACATATCTGATATAAAAATTGTTGATGGTAAAATTGCAGAGATTGCTAAAAATATAAATGATGCCGACAACGAAGTGATTGATGCTACAGGACTGAATGTTTTTCCTGGAATGGTAGAAGGTCATTGTCATACTGGAATGAGCTCGTATGGTACTTCTGAAGATAAAGAACATAATGAAAAAAACGATGCTTTAAATCCACACTTAAGAGCTATTGATGGATTTAATCCATTTAGTCCGCTTGTTGGAAGAGCACTTAATGCCGGTATAACAACAATTTGTACAGGTCCGGGTAGTGCAGCAGTTGTCGGCGGAACTTTTATCGCTGTAAAAACTTACGGCACTTGCGTTGATGATATGCTTGTTAAAAACGATGTGGCTATGAAATGCGCTCTTGGTGAAAATCCAAAAAGAATTATTAATTCAATCAATTCACGTATGACATCAGCTGCAAAGCTTCGTGAGATTTTATTTCAGACAAAAGAATATCTTGCTAAAAAAGAACTTGCAAGTGATGACATTTCCAAATTGCCAAAGTTTGATATGAAGCTTGAAGCAATGATACCTGTTATAAAGAAAAATATACCTTTAAAAATTCATGCACACAGAGCTGATGATATATGTACAGCTATCAGAATTGCAAAGGAATTTGATGTTAAATGTACCATTGAACATTGTACGGAAGGTCACCTTATAGTTAATGAACTTGTTAAAGCTAACGTACCTGTAATATGCGGTCCGGTTATGTGTGGTGGAGCTAAGTTCGAACTTGCAAATAAGACTTTTAAAACAGCCGCTGTACTTGCTGACGCCGGCTTGAATGTAAGTATAACTACCGATGCGGGCGTTACACAGCTTGAATATTTGCCACTATGTGCCGCTTATGCCATCAAAGATGGTGGCATGAATCCATTTAAAGCACTTCAGGCAATTACAATCAATCCTGCGCGTCACATAGGCATAGAAGACAGGGTTGGTTCTATTGAAGTTGGCAAAGATGCCGATATTCTTATTACAGATGGTGATATACTTGTAAATACCACAAAGGTGCTTAAAGTAATTGTTGACGGAAAAATAGTTGTTAAAAAATTAATTTGTTAATTTTCATAAAAAAGTTATCTTTCGGGATGACTTTTTTATTATTTTGGAAAAATTTTATTTTTGAAATGTATAAAATATTGACTTTACAATACATTATTTGTATAATAAAGTTTGTAAAAACTAACTTGTGAAAAGAGGATATATATGAATATAAAAATTGGAATAGTTGGATACGGAAATCTTGGAAAAGGCGTTGAAAGTGCTATACTTCAAAATAAAGATATGTCACTTTACGGCGTATTTACCAGAAGAAATCCGTCTGACCTTAAGACACTTACAGGAGCAAAAGTATATTCACTTGATGATATATTAAATCACAAAGATAAAGTTGACGTGCTTATAATTTGCGGAGGTAGTGCTACTGATTTACCAGTGCAGACGCCTGAGCTTGCAAAGAATTTTAATGTAATCGATAGTTTTGATACACATGCAAAAATTCCAGAGCATTTTGAAAATGTTGATGCTGAGGCTAAAAAATCGGGTAAAACTGCTATGATTTCAGTAGGATGGGACCCTGGTATGTTTTCGCTTAACAGGCTATATGGCGAAGTAGTCCTTCCTGACGGAAAAGATTACACATTTTGGGGTAAAGGGGTAAGTCAAGGACACTCGGATGCCATAAGAAGAATAGATGGTGTTGTGGACGCAAGACAATATACAATACCTGTTGATGAAGCACTTGATGCAGTTAGAAGCGGTGCAAACCCCGAACTTACTACACGTCAGAAACACATAAGAGAGTGTTTTGTTGTAGCAGACGATAGTGCTGATAAAGCAAAAATTGAAAACGAAATCAAAACTATGCCAAACTATTTTGCCGATTACGATACAATTGTTCACTTTATTTCGCTTGAAGAATTAAAACGTGACCATAACGGTATTCCACATGGTGGTTTTGTTATAAGAAGTGGTAAAACGGGTTTAAATGGCGAACATAATCATATTATAGAGTATAGCTTAAAGCTTGATTCTAACCCTGAATTTACATCATCTGTTTTAGTTGCTTATGCCCGTGCTGTATATAGGTTAAACAAAGAAGGAATGCATGGATGCAAAACAGTATTTGATATAGCACCTGCATATTTATCACCAAATTCAGCCGAAGATTTAAGAAAAAGATTGTTATAATATTTAATAAATATCCATTCAGTTATTGATTGGATATTTATTTTTTGAAAAAAAGTACAAAATTAAAGAAAATACTTTGATTTTTCCTATAAAAGTAGTATAATAAATATAAGTATGTCTATATAGAGGAGGTATACTATGAAAAAACATAGTTTTAGTGTTAATTTAAGTGAAATTATAAAAGAATTTCACCTAAATGTATTAAACGAAATTGAAAATTATGAAAATATTAAAATAGTAAATAATGAAATTAACAGACCAAGCCTTCAGATTGCAGGTTTTTTCGATTATTTTGATAATACAAGACTGCAAATAATCGGTATGGTTGAAACAACTTATCTACAAAGGCTAACAAGCGAAAAACGTACCGAAGCACTTGAAGCACTTTTTAAAACAAATATTCCTGCAATTATAGTATCGAGAGGAATTACTCCGTCTGCAGAACTTATAGAGCTTGCTACAAAATATAATACACCTGTTCTTCAAACCAGTGAGTCTACATCGAGATTTGTCAGCGGTCTTATAGCATATCTAAATCTTATGCTTGCAGAACGAGTAACAATGCATGGCGTATTTGTCGAAGTATACGGCGAAGGAATACTCATCCTTGGTGATAGTGGAGTAGGTAAAAGTGAAACTGCAATAGAGCTTGTAAAAAGAGGTCACAGACTTGTAGCTGATGATGCAGTTGAGATAAAAAAAGCATCAAACAAAGCACTTGTAGGCAGTGCTCCTGCAATTATTCGACATTTTATCGAGCTAAGAGGCATCGGTATAGTAGATGTTAAGAGAATATTTGGTATGGGTGCTGTAAAAGATACCGAAAAGGTTGATATGGTTATTAACCTTGAACTATGGGAAGACCATAAACAGTATGACAGATTAGGTATTACTACTGAATACACTGATATTCTTGGTATAAATGTACCTGCTCTTACAATCCCTGTTAAACCAGGTAGAAACCTAGCTATGATAGTTGAAGTTGCTGCTATGAATAACAGACAAAAACGTATGGGTTATAACGCTGCAGAAGCACTTAATAATAGACTAATGAGTGAGATGGAGGGTGGTGCAGAGTTGTAATGGATATAAAAACAGATTTACATTGCCATACTCTTGTTAGTACACATGCATATAGCACTATACAGGAGTATGTTGACAGAGCAAACAAAGTTGGGCTTGAAATGATTGCTATTACCGATCATGGTATGGGAATAGACGATTCTCCGCACAGATGGCATTTTAGTGAAATGCATTCTATAGTTCCAAATATCATTGATGATGTGTATGTATTACATGGCGTTGAGGCAAATATAATGTCGCATGACGGTAAGATTGATATGAGTGATAAAATATTAAAAGCACTTAACTGGGTTATAGCTAGTTATCACATTCATAGCATTAAACCAGGATCAGTTGAGGAGCACACAAATGCTTATCTTAACCTAATGGAAAATAATTATATCGACGTTATTGGACATAGCGGTTCAGTTGATTACGTATATGATTACGAAAAGGTTATAAAAAAAGCTGCTCAGTATAATAAAATAATAGAGATAAACGAAAAAACATTTTCAACACGTGAAGCAAGTATAGAAAACTGTGTTAAAATTGCTAAACTTTGTAAAAAATATGGCACGAAAATATCTGTAAATTCAGACTCACATTTCACGTCAAGCCTTGGATATTATCCAAATTCTATTAAAATGCTTGACGAAATTGAGTTTCCAGAAGAACTGATTGTGAATCTAAACGCTAAACGTGTAATAGACTATATAAATCAAAGAAAAGACAGATTAATGTTAAAAAAATAAAGGAGACAGATTATGTATATTGGAGTTGATCTAGGCGGTACAGCTATTAAGGCAGGTTTAGTTGATGATAATGGTACTATTCTTCATAAAGGTAGTGCACCTACCAGAGCTAAAGCAGGGTATCAGGCAATAGTTAGCGATATTGCAGACCTAATAAATAAAGTTCTTGAAGAAAGCAATACTTCTATAAAAGATATTAAATCAATAGGAATGGGTGCACCCGGTTCAATTGATAGCAAAAATGGTGTTATAATATATTCCGAAAACATTGTAATGAGAAATGCACCTGTGTGCGATGAATTTAAAAAATATTTTGATTTACCGGTATATATCGGTAACGATGCTAACTGCGCTGCTCTTGGTGAATATTATGCATTAGAAGAAAAAGATATAGAATGTTTTGTAGCCATTACACTTGGCACAGGCGTTGGAAGTGGAATTATTATAAATGGTAAAATTTTTACCGGATTTAACGGAGTTGCTGGTGAGTTTGGTCATACTACAATTGACAGAAACGGTATTGATTGTAATTGCGGAAGAAAAGGCTGCTGGGAAAACTATGCATCAGCTACTGCACTTATAAGAGAAACTGTTAAAGCTGCAAATGAAAATCCCGATTCAATCTTAGCGAAACTTATTGCCGAAAATGACGGTAAAGCAAATGGAAAGATTCCGTTTGATGCAGCCCAGGCTGGTGATGAAGTCGGAGCAAGGGTTGTAAATGAGTATTTAAAAAATGTCGCTTTAGGTTTGGTAGATGTAATCAATATTCTTCGCCCTGAAGTTGTTGTAATTGGCGGTGGCGTGTCTAACCAAGGTGAGGGAATGTTAAACCCTATCAAAGACTATGTATACAAACATGTATACGGAAAAGACAGCTCTGCAAGAAGTGATATCAGGGTTGCTAAGCTTGGGAATGATGCCGGAACAATTGGAGCAGCGTTCCTTGGTAAATAATATTTGGAGGTATTAGATTTGAATATAGAAAATGGTTTGCATAATATTCTTACAAGTGAATTGATACTTACAAACGAACCTATGAAAAATCATACTTCTTTTAAAATAGGCGGTAATGCCGATTACTATGTAATGCCTGAAACAAAAGAACAGATACTTTCTGTTAGAAATTTTTGCTTGGAAAATGATGTTCCATTTTATATAGTCGGAAAAGGCTCTAATCTTCTTGTAAGCGATAATGGACTTCGTGGTGTAGTTATTAAAATCGGCAGAAATTTTTCATCATATAAAGTTAATGATGACACCATAACAGCTCAGTCAGGAATTCTTTTGTCAAAGCTTGCCAATGTTGCACTTGAAAATGAATTTACAGGTTTTGAGTTTGCATCAGGTATTCCCGGTTCACTGGGCGGAGCAGTATATATGAATGCCGGAGCCTATGATGGTGAAATGAAAGATGTAGTGATATCGACCGAGTACATTGATAAAAACGGAAATATATGCACTGTAACTGGCGAAGAACACGATTTTTCATACAGACACAGTATGTTTTCATCTGATGACGTTATTTTAGAAAGTGCTATGAAATTTAATCGTGGAAATAAAGATGAAATATACGCATATATGAAAGATTTAAATAATCGCAGAAGAGAAAAACAGCCACTTGAATACCCAAGTGCAGGAAGTACTTTTAAAAGACCGGATGGCTATTTTGCTGCGAAGCTTATAGATGATTCAGGTCTTAGAGGATATCGCATAGGCGGTGCAATGGTTTCGGATAAACATTGCGGATTTGTTGTAAATGTCGACAATGCGACTTGCGATGATGTTCTTAAACTAATGGATTATATCAAAGAAATAGTTATGAAAAAATATGGCGTTGAGCTAGAGCCTGAAATTAAATATCTTGGCTGATAGCTACACAAACGATAGAAAAGGAGAGAAGAAATGTCATTTTCTTCTGATACAAAACTTGAAATTATTAAAAACGAAATAAGCAAGGAGTGCTGTGCAACCTCAGAGCTTCTTGCTATCGTGTGTTTTGGCGGAACAGTTGTGAAAAAGGAAGCAGGATATGTCTTGCAGATTAACACAGAAAATGCTAAAATCGCACGTAGAATGTACAATTTAATAAAGTTTATATTTAACATTAATGCAAAAATTAACGTCTATAAAAAAACTGTTAAAACATCTACATACACAGTTTTAGTGGACGACGAAAAACATATAAAACAGATACTTGTTAGATTTAATCTTATTGAAAAAAATGATTCCATTGACACATTTTTAAGCTTTAAGATATCTGATAAGCTTGTTGATAGAATATGCTGTAAAAAATCATTTATCAAAGGTGCATTTTTAATGAGTGGTTCTGTCAACAATCCTGAAAAGAATTACCATCTTGAATTTGTTACTCATAGATTTAATATAACAAATGATTTTACAAAGATATTATCTGATATGGATCTTGAACCAAAATCAATCATCAGAAAATCTAACTACGTATTATATTTTAAAAGTAGCGAAATGATAAGCGATGTTTTAACAGTTATAGGTGCTGTAAATGCTGTGTGGGACATACAAAACATTAAAATTGTAAAAGAAATACGTAATAACTCAAATAGAGTTTACAACTTTGAAGATGCAAATATGAATAAAACTATTGATGCATCTACAAAGCAACGTATGTCTATTGAAAAAATCAGAGATGCAGGTAAGATGGATGACCTTCCACCTACACTTAAAGAGATAGCTTTATTAAGGCTTGAAAACAGCGAATGTTCGCTAAAAGAGCTTGGTGAAATGTTAACACCACCTATAAGTAAATCAGGTGTTAACCATAGACTTAGAAAATTACAAGAAATAGCAGAAAGATTATAAAAGGAGATTTTTGTTATGAATTGGGAACTTGGTGCATCCACATGGGGCGATAGATATAATGATGTTAACTTCTTTGAATGTTGTCAAAAAAATGGAATTAAATATATCGAAATTGCTCCTGCTTTCAACTACAGAGGCGTTAATGTATTATATGAAGTATATACCAGCATCGATTTTAAACAAATAAAAAGATTTGCCGACGAAACACATATCAAACTTTGGTCTTATCATCTTCCGTTTGACCCTGATGGTGCAAATCTTGTATCGCTTGACAAAGAACTTAGAAATTCTTCTATTGAGCTTTGTTGTGAGATGATCAAAAAATTTTCGGATATTGGCATTAAAATAGGCGTTTTGCATCCAAGTGTTGGTGGGTACTCTGGCGAAGATAGAGTGGAAAGGATTAAGTATTCTTCAGACTCCGTTTTTAAAATAAACCGCGTGGCTAAAGAATGTGGAGTCACTATCGCTGTCGAAAATCTTCCGCCACGCGCTACATCTGACAAAAGCGCTGATTTGGTAGAAATATTAAAGTGCGATGAGAGCTTAAGAGTATGTTTTGACGTAAACCACTTGTTCCACGAAACTCACAATGATTTTATAGACGCACTTGGTCAAAAAATCATCACACTACATATTTCTGATTATGATTTTGAAGATGAAAGGCATTGGTTGCCAGGACAGGGCAAAATAAATTGGAATGAATTAGTTACGCTATTAAATAAAATAAATTATAAAGGCGTTTTTATGAATGAAATTGATGCATCGTGTTTGGGCGTAATTGATGGTGGAAAATATTCTCTTGCTGAATTAAAAGACGCAAACCATAGAATTTTAAAAGCCAAAATATAATAAATGGAAAAATCTATTGATTTTTTTGGGAAAATATTATAGAATATATAAGATTATTATTCTATTTGGAGGATATTATGGAAAATAATATGGAATCAAATGATTATATAGTTATTAAAGCACTTGAAAAAGGTGTCAATATTATTGGTTTAACAAGAGGACGCGATACCAGGTTTCATCATACAGAGATTTTGGACGTGGGCGAGATTTATATAGCTCAGTTCACAGAGATAACTTCTGCAATGAAAATAAAAGGTAAAGCTATTGTATACACTAAGCATGGAGAAATCCATACTGAGGTGTAAGAGTGGGTGAGTAAATATGTGGACAGTTATATATGTTACAAAAGATATAAGCCTTGCTGATAAAATTAAAAGCGAGTTTGAAAATAATAATATTCTATTTAAGATTAGAAACGTTTCTAATAGTCAGGATGGGGATTGTTATGAAATATTAGTTCCAGAGTCTGAAATAGATAAGGCTCACGACATTATAATCAACATAGGTATTTAAGGAGGATTACTTAAGATGAACAACATAAAGACTATCGGGGTACTAACAAGTGGTGGCGATGCACCAGGAATGAATGCAGCTGTCAGAGCTGTTACCAGAACCGGTATAAATAAAGGTTATCGCGTAATGGGAATAAAGCAGGGCTACAAAGGCCTTATTGAGGGTGATATTGAAGAATTAACTCTTAGAAATGTATCAAATACTCTTCACAGGGGCGGTACATTTCTTGGAACTGCAAGATGCAAGGAATTTACTACACTTGAAGGACAGAAAATAGCCGCAGATATGTGTAGAAAATTTGGTATTGATGCAGTAGTTGTCATTGGTGGTGATGGCTCGTTTAGAGGAGCTATGGATTTAAGTGCTCAGGGAATTTTTACTGTTGGTATTCCTGGTACAATTGACAACGATATAGCTTGCACTGAGTATACTATTGGATTTGATACCGCTCTCAACACTGCTATGGAAGCTATAGATAAGGTTAGAGATACTATGGCGAGTCATCAAAGATGTTCTGTAGTTGAGGTAATGGGCAGACATGCCGGTTATATTGCTACTGAAGTTGCAATAGCTACTGGTGCCGAAGTTTTAATGATACCTGAAAAAGAGTATGATGTTGATAAAGATGTAGTGGGTAAGATTTTAGAAGCCAAATCAAGAGGTAAAAGCCACTATATAGTTATTCTTGCTGAAGGAATAGGTGGTGCAGGAAGACTTGCGAAAAAAATAGAGGACGATACAGGCATTATTACGCGTGCATCTGTTCTAGGATATATCCAAAGAGGCGGTAATCCTACTGTACGTGATAGAGTTATCGCAAGTAAGATGGGTTATCATGCTGTAAATATTCTTGAAAATGTAGAAACAAGCAGAATAGTAGTATATAAAAATGGTAAAATAGTTGATGTGGATATGATCGAAGGTCTTTCACAGAAAAAATCAATTGATGAATATGAAGTTGAAATGGCACAAATATTAGCAATGTAATTTCAACCGGAGGGATATTATGAGAAAAACAAAGATAGTTTGCACAATGGGACCTGCTGTTAATGACATAAACACACTTAAAGAACTTGCAATAAATGGTATGAATGTTGCCAGACTTAATTTTTCTCATGGAAGCTACGAGGAGCATAAAAAACGAATTGATGATATAGTTGAGGTACGTAATGAACTAAAATTGCCTATTGCAATTCTTTTAGATACAAAAGGTCCAGAAATAAGAATTAAAACTTTTGAAAATGATAGTGTTAATCTTGTAGAAGGAGCGAAATTCACCTTAACGTGCGAGGATGTTCAGGGAACAGACAAAAAAGTTTCCGTTACTTACGAGAACTTATATAAAGATATCTCTGTTGGTACAAGAATTTTAATAGACGATGGCTTGGTAGAGCTTTTAGTTGAAAACATTGTAAATAAGGATATAATATGTGAAGTAATAAATGGTGGAGTATTATCAAATAAAAAAAGTATAAATATTCCCGGAGTATCAATAAAGCTTCCTTATTTAAGTGAAAAAGATAAAAAAGACATTATATTTGGAATAGAAAATGATGTGGATTTTATTGCAGCATCATTTGTAAGAACTGCTTATGATGTTTTAGAGGTAAGAAAAGTTCTTGAGCAAAACGGTGGAGAAAACATACACATTATTGCAAAAATAGAAAACAGCGAAGGTGTAAACAACATTGATGCCATAATCACTGCAAGTGATGGAATTATGGTAGCGAGAGGTGATATGGGTGTGGAAATTCCATTTGAGGATTTGCCTGCTATACAGAAACTTCTTATTGAAAAATGTTATAAAGCCGGCAAAAAAGTAATAACTGCTACTCAAATGCTCGATTCGATGATTAGAAATCCAAGACCAACACGAGCTGAAACTACCGACGTTGCAAACGCAATATACGATGGTACAAGTGCTATAATGCTTTCAGGTGAAACCGCTATAGGTAAATATCCTGTAGAAAGTGTTATCACAATGAGTAAAATTGCAGAAAAGACCGAAAAAAGCATTAACTATAAAAAAAGATTTCATAATCAGACAACCAATCTATTGACAAATACAGTAGCAAGTGCGATAAGTCACGCTACATGTACTACAGCTATGGATTTAGGTGCGACTGCTATCATTACAGTAACAAATTCCGGAGTTACCGCCAGAATGGTATCAAGTTTTAGACCTGAATGTCCGATTATTGCAACTACCCCAGTTGAGAAAGTATATAGACAAATGGCGCTTTCATGGGGAATAATTCCAGTATTAAGCGAACAGCAAAAAACTATGGATGATTTGTTTGACCATGCTGTTGATAGGTCGCTTGAAACAGGTATTATAAAAAATGGTGATTTAGTTGTAATAACCGGTGGATTACCTGTCGGAATAAGTGGTACTACAAATATTATTAAAGCACATTTAGTAGGACATGTTCTTGCTGAAGGTAAGGGTGTAAGTAATCTGTCAGTAAGCGGAAAAGTGTTTGTAGTTGATAATACAAGACATGCACTCGATGAATTTGAAACTGGAGATATTTTAGTAATTGACAGTACAAATAACGATATACTCCCAATTATTAAAAAAGCAAAGGGCATTATTGTAGAAGAAGAAGGATTGGCATCTCACGCTGCAATTGTTGGTATGACACTTGATATTCCGGTTATAACAGGTGCTAAAGCAGCTACTTCTATTCTTAAAAACGGCACTGTTGTTACAATAGATGGTTCACGAGGACTTGTATATAGCGGTGTGGTAAAAGTAATATAAGGAGATAGTTATGAAATATATTGCATTTATTCTTTTGATTATCGGTATGATTATCGTCTACAGTTCAAAAAGAATTATAAATACTAAAGCTATCAGAAAAAGAATCAATACCGATGATGAAGAAGAATTGCTATTAAAGTCAAATGGTATTAAGCTTATTGGCTTTGCTATAGCACTTATAGGCGCAATAATAATTTTTAATATATAATTTGGAGGATTAAAATGGCTATTAACAAAAAAATTGAAAAGACTTATGATCCCAAGAAGGTAGAAGACCGAATCTACCAAAACTGGGTGGATAATAAGTATTTTGAGGCTAAGGTTGACCCAGATAAAAAGCCTTTTACTATTGTAATTCCACCTCCTAATGTAACAGGACAGTTACATATGGGACATGCTCTTGATGAAACTCTTCAGGATATTCTAATACGATATAAAAGAATGATGGGTTATAGTGCTCTATGGATTCCAGGTACTGACCATGCAGGTATTGCAACACAGATTAAGGTTGAAGAAAATCTTAGAGTTGAACACGGTCTTACAAGACATGACCTTGGAAGAGAAAAATTTCTTGAAAAGGTTTGGGACTGGAAAAAGCAATATGGTGACAGAATAATCAATCAGCTTAAAAAACTTGGTTCTTCATGTGACTGGTCAAGAGAACGCTTCACAATGGATGAAGGCTGCTCAAAAGCCGTACGTGAAGTGTTTGTAAACCTTTATAACGAAGGTCTTATATACCAGGGCAGCAGAATTATAAACTGGTGTCCAAACTGTGCTACAGCGCTTTCTGATGCTGAGGTAGAGTATGCTGAGCAGGCAGGACATTTCTGGCATATTAAGTATCCTGTTAAAGATAGCGATGACTGTATCATTATTGCTACTACAAGACCTGAAACACTTCTTGGTGATACTGCTGTTGCAGTAAATCCTGAAGATGACAGATACAAAGACATGGTTGGAAAGACACTTATTCTTCCGCTTGTCGGCAGAGAAATCCCAATCATTGCAGATGATTACGTTGATAAAGAATTTGGTACAGGTGCGGTTAAAATTACGCCTGCACATGACCCTAACGACTTTGAAGTAGGACAAAGACACAACCTAGAACAGATTAAAATATTTACTGATGATGCTAAAATTGCAAAAATTGGAAGTAAATATGATGGAATGTACAGATATGATGCAAGAAAGGCTATGGTTGAAGACCTTGAGGCTCAGGGCTTACTTGTTAAAATAGAAGACCATTCTCATAATGTTGGACAGTGTTACAGATGTTCTACAACAGTTGAACCTATGACATCAAAGCAGTGGTTTGTTAAAATGGAGCCACTTGCGAAGAGAGCTATAGAAGTTGTTAAAGACAAAACTGTTAAATTTGTTCCTGACAGATTTAGCAAAACTTATCTTAACTGGATGGAAAACATCCACGACTGGTGTATATCAAGACAGCTTTGGTGGGGACACAGAATTCCTGCGTTCTACTGCGAAGACTGTGGTGAAACTACCGTTTCAAAAGAGGATATCACTGTATGTCCTAAGTGCGGTGGTAAGGTAAAACAAGATCCAGACGTGCTAGATACTTGGTTTAGCTCTGCGCTTTGGCCGTTCTCTACACTAGGTTGGCCTGATAAGACAGAAGACCTTGAATATTTCTATCCTACAAGCGTGCTTGTAACAGGATATGATATTATTTTCTTCTGGGTTGCAAGAATGATATTCTCGGCTGTTAAGCATACCGATAAAGCACCATTTGAACACGTATTTATCCATGGTATCGTTAGAGACAGCCAGGGAAGAAAGATGAGTAAATCTCTTGGAAATGGTATAGACCCGCTTGTAGTTATAGACCAGTACGGTGCTGACGCACTTAGATTTACTCTTGCTACAGGAAACTCACCTGGTAATGATATGAGATATTACGAGGAAAGAGTAGAGGCAAGCAGAAACTTTGCCAACAAGATATGGAATGCATCAAGATTCCTTCTTATGAACCTTGATATCGAAAAGATAGAACTTCCTTCAATTGATGAGCTTTGTATAGAGGATAAGTGGATACTTAGCAAGTACAATAAACTGGTTAAAGAGGTTACTGAAAACCTTGACAAATTTGAGCTTGGCATTGCTGTATCTAAATTATATGATTTCATTTGGGATAATTACTGTGACTGGTATATCGAGCTTGTTAAACCTAGACTATATGCAAAAGAAGGCAAGGATTTCCAGAATGCACAAAATGTTTTGGCGTATGTACTTATAAATACATTAAAGCTTTTACATCCGTTTATGCCGTTTATAACAGAGGAGATATACACTTATCTTCCACACGTTGAACCAAGCATAATGATTTCAAAATGGCCTGAATTTTCTAACAATTTATGCTTTGATGATGCCCAAAAGAATATGGAAATCATTATGGAAGCTATTAAGAGCATAAGAAACGTTAGAACACAGATGAATGTTGTTCCTTCTAAAAAAGCTAAAGTAATTATCGTTACTGATAATAAAGCTATATTTGAAGGCAGCGAAATATTCTTTGAAAAGCTTGCTTCAAGCCTTGAAACAGTAATACAGTCAGATAAATCAGGTATACCTGAAAATGCTGTTACTACAGTTGTAGAAGGTGCTGAAATATTCATTCCACTTGATGACCTTGTTGATAAAGAAAAAGAAACTGAAAGACTTCTCAAGGAAAAAGAACATCTTGAAGCTGAAATCAAGAGGGTAGAAGGCAAGCTAAACAACCCTGGATTTGTGGCAAAAGCTCCGCAAAAGGTTGTTGACGAAGAAAAAGCAAAAGAAACTAAATACAAAGAAATGCTTGAAAAGGTTATTGCAAGCCTGGAGGCATTAAAATAAACTGAGGTGCAAAATGAATATAAACGAATGCATTGATTATATTCATTCGCTAGGCAGATTTGGTAAAAAATCAGGACTTGATAATATACGAATGCTAATGGATTTTCTTGATAATCCGCAGGACGAATTAAAATTTATTCATGTTGCCGGTACAAACGGAAAAGGTTCAACATCGTATCTTATCGCCAATGTTTTAAAATATCAAGGATATAAGGTGGGGCTTTTTACCTCACCTTTTATTGAAGTTTTTAATGAACGTATACGTCTAAACGGCGAAAACATTACTGATAGTGACCTGATAAAGTATACCTCTGTTGTAAAAAAAGCGGTTGAATATCTAGAAGAAAAAGGATTTCACCCAATTGAATTTGAAGTAATAACTGCTATAGCTTTTTTATATTACAAAGAACAAAAATGTGACTATGTTGTTCTGGAAACCGGAATAGGCGGCAGATTAGACTCAACAAATATTATTAAAAGTAATGTTGCGAGTGTTATAACAACTATTGGGATAGACCATACGAGTATCCTTGGTGAAACATTATCTGAAATTGCATATCAAAAGGCGGGTATAATAAAGGAAAATTCTGATGTTATATTGTATCCGAATATTGATGATAAAGCTAAGAAAACAATCGTAGATTATGCTTTAAAATTAAATTCAACTATACACATATCCGACCTTTCTGCACTGGAGATTAAAAGTGATACTTCTAATGGAAGCATCTTTAATTACAAGAAGTATAAAGATATAAAACTATCTCTTGTTGGAAGCCATCAAATATTAAATGCAATTACTGTACTCGAAACCATAACAGCCATATCAGATAAAATAAAAATAAATGAAAATAGTATCAGAAATGCATTTATTAACGCAAAATGGCCTGTGAGATTTGAAGTATTTAATAAAAATATTCCAATTGTAGTTGATGGAGCACACAATTTTGAAGGTGTTAGTGGATTTATAGATAGTTTAAATAAATATTTTCCCGATTTTAAAAAGATACTTATCATTGGTATGCTTAATGAGAAAGAATATAAAAAATCTCTTGATTATGCATTAAACATTGCTGACGAGGTTGTCATAACGAATGTACCTAGCGTAAGGCAAACTGACGTTAGCGAAATATATAATTATGCAAAATCAAAAGCTCAAAAGGTGTATTTTGTTGAAAATAATGAAGAAGCACTTGTTTTTGCTCATAAACTATCTGATGAAAAATCTGTAATAGGTTTATTTGGTTCATTGTACTTAGCCGGAAATATAAGAGGTTTTGTCGAAAACTTTTAAGGTTTTTGACAAAGCTTCTTTTTTTTCGTCAAAGGAAAAAAGATTCAAAAAAAGAATATGATTATATGTTTAACTATATTACAAAGGAGTGGAATCTTTGAAGGTTTTTTTCAGTACTAAAGATAAAACATTAATTGCTAAAATCACAGGCGAACTTGACCACCATAACGCAGCTGAAATACGCGAAGAAACAGATTTTAAAATTATAAATGAGAATATTAAGACTGTAATATTTGATTTTACAAATTTATCATTTATTGATAGCTCGGGTGTTGGTGTGATTATCGGACGATATAAGTTAATAAGCTCTTTATCAGGTAAACTTATTATTGTTTCACCATCGAAAACAATAAATAAAATACTGGAACTGTCCGGAATAATGAAAATAATGAAGGTTTATAAAAATTTTGATGAATTAACTTTAGAAGGGAGCTTTAAAAATGAATTTGCGAAATGAAATCATGGTTAAATTTTTAAGTAAATCAGAAAATGAAGGATTCGCAAGAATGGTTGTAGCCTCACTAGTATCGCAGCTTGACCCAACTATTGAGGAATTAAACGACGTTAAAACTGCGGTGTCAGAGGCAGTAACAAACTGCATTGTGCATGCCTACAGTGATAAAAAAGGATACATATTTTTGGAATGTAAATTATATGACAATATGATTGTGATGAGTGTAAAAGATAACGGAAAGGGGATAGAGGATGTAAAAAAAGCCCGAGAGCCATTATTTACTACTAATACCGATATGGAAAGATCAGGCATGGGATTTACCGTAATGGAAACTTTTATGGATGAAGTGGAAGTTGAATCAATACCTGATGTTGGCACAAAAGTTACTATGAAAAAGAAAATATGTGCAAATACACTTTGATAAATTCGAAAGGTTGACGATGTCTTGAATACAGAAATACACAATCTAATTTTAAAAGCACAATCAGGCGATAAAGAGGCTGAATCGAAGATATTTGAAGATAATATTGGGCTTATATGGAGTGTTGCTAAAAGATTTTCCAATAGAGGATATGATGCAGATGATATTTTTCAGATTGGAAGTATAGGCATGATAAAAGCAATACAAAAGTTTGACCTGTCATTTAATGTGAAATTTTCAACTTACGCTGTACCTATGATAATGGGAGAAATTAAACGATTTTTACGTGACGATGGTATAATAAAGGTTAGCAGAAACCTAAAAGAACTTGCATATAAAGCAAATTACGCAAGGGAACAGATAGAAAAAAGGAAAGGTGCAGATGCAAGAATATCTGAAATTGCAGATTTTTTAAACATTAGCACTGAAGATGTAGTACAAGCCTTAGAAGCAAATTCGTGCATGGAATCACTATATCAAACTGTAAATGATGACAGTAAATCTCCTGTATACATTATTGATAGAATAAACAATAACGAGAACAATGAAAATGATTTGATAGACATGATTGATATAAAAGAATCGTTAAGAAAACTCGATTATCGGGATAGGCAAATAATCGTTATGAGGTATATAAAGGGTAAAACTCAAAGTGAAATAGCAAAAGCACTCGGCATTTCTCAAGTACAAGTTTCCCGACTTGAAAAGAAAATTTTAATTAATATGCGTAAAATGATAAGCTAATTTTATTAATTTGCTATTGATTTTCTACAAAAAATATGTTATTATACAATTTAGATGTGTTTAAATATACCTCGAGGAGGAGATAACTTGAATAGTGAATTAAATTTACTCGATTTAATCAGCGTTTTTCTTAAAAGATGGTGGATTATATTCATAAGTATTGTTGTTATTGGCGGTTTGTCTTTTGTGTATTCTGAATTTTTCATTCAGCCTATGTATACATCCAGAGGAACATTATATGTTCAAAACACAAGCTATGATATATCTGAAAATATGAATGTAAGTGATATTTCAGCATCAAAAGAGCTTGTAAATACATACATTGAAATACTTAAAAGCAATACTTTCTTAAACATCGTAAGTAATAGATGTGGACTTGATTACAAACCGGGCGAGATAAAATCTATGGTTTCTCTTGCGTCAGTTAACGAAACTGAAATTTTTTCAGTTTCAGTAAGAAATGCAAATCCTGAGCATGCGATGAAGATATGTCAGACAATTTTAGTTAGTGCCCAAGAAGAGATTGCAAGAATAGTTTCGGTTGGTAACGTTAAAATAGTTGACAACGCAAATAATCCAATAGCTCCTTCATCTCCAAACGTAAGTAGAAATACATTTCTAGGTACTGTTTTCGGTATAATCTTAGGTATGCTTATCATTCTTGCCCTTGAAACACTTGATATGCGTGTTAAGAGTGAAAATGATTTATCTGACAAATATAGACTTCCTATTTTAGGCGTTATACCTACACTTGAAACAGTATCAAAATCGAAATAGGAGGATAATGATATGGCTAATACTACTAAAACGGAAAAAAGCAAGATAATTCAAGCAGAAACTCTAAAAAACAGTCGTCTTGCCATACTTAACGATAAAACAAATTTCTCAGTAAAAGAGGCATATAAGGCAGCAAGAACTAACTTTATGTTTGCTCTATCTAATATTCCAGACAAATGCAAGAAAATTGTTTTTACAAGCCAAGGCCCAGGCGAGGGTAAGACAACCACTTCAATAAATATTGCTGTTGCATTTGCTCAAACAGGTGCAAAGGTTATGATTATTGATGGCGACCTTAGACGTCCACATGTTCATAAATACCTTGATATTGACAATGAAATAGGTCTTACAAGTGTTCTTGGTGGATTTAATACATTAGAAGAAGCTATAAAAAAGCATGAATTAGGTGTGGATTGTATTACATGTGGTCATATACCACCAAACCCTTCAGAGCTTCTTTCATCAAACAAAATGATTGACCTAGTTGAAAGCCTTACTGATAAGTATGACTATATCGTTTTGGATACTCCTCCAATAAACGTTGTATCCGACGCTATAGCAATGTCAACCAAACTTGATGCAAGTGTTGCTTTGGTTGTTAGACAAAAATACACTACACATGATGCTATTAAAAAATCAATATCTACACTTGAATTTGCAAACGCAAGACTTTTAGGTTTTGTACTAAACGACGTTACTGACGAATCATTCACATACAGAAGCAGATACGGTAGATACAGATCGTACAGAAACTATAAAAAGTATGTAAAATATGACTCAAAATACGGTTATAAGTATTATTGATGTTATTTTATTGGAGGAATTATAATGATTGACTTTCATTCACACATTCTTCCCGGTATAGATGATGGCGCTCAGGATATAGAAGAAGCGATATCTATGCTTGAGTATTCAAAATCTCAAGGAATATCCACTATGGTCGCTACACCGCATTATTATACAGAAACATCAATTGACGATTTTATAGCCCAAAGAGAAAATTCATACAACACTTTAAAAGAAGAATGTAAAAAAAGGAATATTGATATTCCAAATATTATTTTGGGTGCTGAGGTTTATTTGACAAACGACTTATTTGAGGCCGGAGATATAAATAAGCTTTCTATCGATGGAACAAAGACTATACTTATAGAAATGCCGTATTCATATTGGCACGATATATATTACGATAAGATTTTCCACTTAACTAGCAAATATCATTTAAAACCTGTTATTGCACATTTGGACAGGTATATAATGGCTGATAAGAAAAGTGTAAATATATCAAAGCTTTTGAGTATGGAGGTTCGTGTCCAGATAAACTCTGATACATTGGTATATGATAAAAAACTTGCTAAGAAAATTTTTAGAAAAGACTTAATAGATGTATTAGGTTCTGACACACATAACAATGACTATAGAAAATCTTCGCTTAGAGAAGCTTATGATTTATTAAAAAATAAACTTGGTGAAGATGCGGTAGAAAGTATTAATGATAAAGCAAGATATTTACTCAATTTATAACAAAAAAGCGGAGAAGTTTTTCTCCGCTAAATTTATATCAAGGTGATAAAATGGAATTAACAAACAGATTAAAGGCAGTGGCAGATTATATTACTAAGTGTGATACTATTGCTGACATAGGAACTGATCACGCATACATACCTATTTATTGCGTACAAAATAAGATTTGTAAATACGCATTAGCATGCGATGTAAATGAAGGTCCTTTGAAAATAGCTAAAAAAAATATTGCATCTAAAGGTATGTCTGACAAAATTGAAACAAGGCTATCTGATGGACTTAAAAAAATATATAAAAATGAAGTAAATACTATTGTTATTGCAGGTATGGGGGGTCAGCTTATAAACGAAATAATCAGTGCCGGGTTAAATATAATTACACCGGATACTGAATTGATTCTTCAGCCCATGATTGCTGTTTCGGATACTAGAAAATATTTGCTTGAAAACGGATTTTCAATATTAGGCGAAAAAATAGCAGTTGAAGGAGAAAAGTTATATAACATTTTAAAAGTTAAGCGAAAAGAGCAAAATTTTGATGATTTCGATATATTTATAGGACGTCAAATATTAAATGATGAAAATGCAGTTAGATATTTTGAAAGAAACATAAGAATTTCAAAAAATATTATTGAAGGTTTGGAAAAATCGACTAATAAAGAAAAAGAGATTTCTCATGAAAAATATAAGCTTTCTCTATACGAAAAAGCGCTTAATAAAGTTTTACAAGGAGAAAAATGATGGTAACGGTTAATGATATAATAACATATCTGGATAATTTATATCCCGAAAATAATGCTGAAAGCTGGGACAATGTCGGACTGCTTCTTGGCACAAAAAATAATAAAGTAAATAAAGTTCTTCTTACACTTGATATTGACGAAAAGGTAGTAGATGAAGCCGTAGAAAATAAAGCTGATATGATCATATCTCATCATCCACTAATATTTAATCCAATAAAAAGCATCATTACTGATTCTCACGATGGAAGAATGTTTGAAAAGCTTATAAAAAACAATATAGCTGTATACTCTGCACATACTAATTTTGATGTTTCTGAAAATGGACTAAACGATTACGCAGCAAAGCTTGTTGGCATTAGCGTAAAAGGTATTTTAAGCGAGCAATCGTCACTTGGTAGATATGGATGTTTTGATAAAGAACATAACTTAAAAGATGTTTTGGACATTTGCAAAAATAAATTTTATTCTAAAAATATTCGCTATGTAGGCGATTTGGATAAAAATATTAAAAATATAGCTATTGTGACTGGTAGTGGAATGAGCGAAGTGGATAGCTGCTACGAAAAAAATATTGATTTATTTATTACAGGTGACGTAAAATACAGCGGAGCCCGAGAAGCGTTAAACAATAATCTTTCTATTATTGACCTTGGACACTATGGTAGTGAATATATTGCAGTTGACTTATTCTATGATGTATTATCAAAAAAATTCGCTGATGTAAGCTTTATTAAATCAACTGCCAACACCGATATATTTGACAGTTTTTAAAAATAATGATATATTTATCTATGCGAGCAAGCCGGATAGTCGCATGTATAGTGCCGAAAGGCCGTACATGAGGAAAGTCCGAGCATCATAGGGCAGGGTGCCGGGTAACGCCCGGTGGAGGCGACTCTAAGGATAGTGCAACAGAAAAAAACCGCCGTTTTTTAACGGTAAGGGTGAAAAGGCGAGGTAAGAGCTCACCGTGGGCTGGGTGATCAGTCTGACGTGTAAACCCCACTTGATGCAACACCGTATAGAGAGGAATATATGTTGGCCCGACATTCCTCGGGTAGGTGGCTTGATATGTGCAGTAATGTACATACTAGATAGATGGCTATTCAAGACAGAACTCGGCTTATAGACTTGCTCGCAACTTTATTTTTGGAGGGAATTTAAAATGCAAAAAGTAAATATAAAAAAACTACATAAAGATGCCGTAATTCCGACTTATGGCTCAAAGAATGCAGCAGGAGCAGATTTATATGCATGTATAGATGAGGCTGTAGAAATATTACCTGGCGAAACAAAAATGATCCCAACAGGATTATCTATGGAAATTCCTATTGGGTATGCGGGATTTATATACGCACGAAGCGGACTTGCTTCAAAAAGAGGCTTAGCTCCTGCAAATAAGGTTGGTGTGGTTGATTCGGATTATCGTGGTGAATTTATGGTTGCACTTCATAACCATTCTAATGAAAAACAGTCAGTTGAACCTAAAGAAAGAATTGCACAACTTGTTATAGCCCCACATTTAACAGTAATGTTTAATGAGGTCGAGGAGTTAACTGACACTGAACGCGGAAGCGGTGGATTTGGTTCTACCGGTACAAAATAATAATTGTTAAAGCTATTAACAGCACAAAAGTTTTTGCTTTTGTGCTGTTTTTTTGTTATATATCTAAACTTATACTCATATATATATTTATATATCTATAATCAAAGGTGATACTTATGAAAGAAGGCATAATAAGATATTTTCCGTCAAAAATTCAAAAAGCATTATCAAGTATTGATGATGTTTTGTGGAATAAGATAGAAGAAATTCGTTTAGGGGTAGGAAAACCAATTTTAGTTTGTACAAATGAAAATATATATTACTTAAAAGAAGATAATACCATAAGTGACAAGTTTTGCGAAAGAAATATGATATTATCGGAAAAAGAAATAAACTGCATATTAGAGCTTATAACTGATGGCTCAGTATATGCTGTAAGTGAAAAAATCAAAAATGGATATATCACGCTTCCTGGCGGACATAGAGTAGGGATTGCAGGAACTGGTGTTATTGCCGATAATAAAATACAGCATATAAAAGATATATCAAGCCTTAATTTTAGAATATGCCGCGAAATTATAGACGTATCTACGGAGATTATTCCCTTTATTTATAATAATAACATTTTGAAAAATACACTTATAATTGGTCCGCCCAAAAGCGGAAAAACAACATATCTTAGAGATATAGCAAGATTGCTTGGAAATGAGAAAAATCGATTAAAAGTCAGTATAGTAGATGAACGTGGCGAAATCGCATCTATGCATAATAGATTTACCAATCATTCTATGGGAATATTTTGTGATGTGCTTGATTTTTGTCCTAAATCCAAAGGTATGATGCTTATGGTAAGAGCAATGTCGCCGGATGTGATAATTACTGATGAAATAGGTGTTGATGAAGATATAGATGCTATAAAAAATATCGCACGATGCGGAGTGAAGATAATTACAACAATACATGGCTATGATGACTCAGATATTCCAAGTGAGATAAAAAATTTATTTGAACTAAAAATCATCCTTAGCAATAGACACAAAACAGGTACAATAGAAAAAATAATAGAATGTAGGTGAAATAATTTGTTTAAAATTTTTGGCGTTATAATGATAATTTTTTCAACAACATACATAGGTTTTCTAAAGGCAAGTACATATAAAAACAGAATTTTGGAGCTTACTGAATTTCAAAAAGGATTTGAGTTATTTGAAACAGAGGTGCGTTTTACAAAGTCACCATTATGCACAGCGTTTTTAAATATAAGCAAAAATTTATCCGGTAATGTATCATTGATATTTAAACAATTTTCAGAAGAATATCTAGATACAAATGGCGAAAGTGCAAATGAAATATGGGACAAGGTTATCGATAATAACATAAAAAATCTAAATTTAGTAAGTAACGATTTAAGCATTATAAAAGACTTTGGAATATGTCTTGGAACTTTTGATGAAGAAGGACAGCTTGAGAGTGTTTCATCTATAATTAAAAGACTTTCATCGCATCAAGATAGTGTCACAGTATTGTGTGAGAAAAATTCAAAACTGTATCAAAGTCTTGGTGTATATTCAGGGATACTTGTATCGGTACTATTATTTTAACAACGGAGGATAATTAAAATGGAGGTAGATTTGATTTTCAAAATCGCAGCAATAGGCATAGTAATTGCTGTTTTACATATTATTTTGGAAAATTCGGGTCGAAAAGAGCAAGCAATGATGACAACTCTGGCAGGTCTTATAGTTGTTCTCCTAATGGTAGTTCAGCAAATTAGTCTCCTTTTTGAAACTATAAAGTCTATATTTAATTTTTAGGCGGGTTATTTATGGATATTTATAAAATTGTAGGTATAGCTGTAATAGCAACCATTCTTGCAACACTATTAAAGTCCCAAAAGAAAGAAATTGCTATTATATTAAGCATTGCCACCGGACTTGTTATATTACTTTATGTTTCATTATATCTCAATAATGTTATTGACACTGTTTTAGAAATATCTTCAAGAGTAAATCTTGATTTATCATTTGTAAAAATTATACTAAAAATAATCTCAATATCGTACATTTGTGAGTTTGGATCACAAATTTGCAAAGATGCAGGTGAATCGTCTATTGCATCAAAGGTTGAGCTTGCAGGCAAGGTGATAATTATTTATATTTCAACACCTATAATAACATCACTGCTTAATATACTTTCAGATTTCTAATAAACGAGGAAACCAAAATGAGAAAATTTGTGTGCATTATTATATTTGTTATATATGTTATTACGCCTATATATATACGTGCAGAAAGCACTGTAAGCGAACAGTATAATGAAATGAACCTTGATAAAATAATTGATATATCAAGTGAATATACTGATGAAAATATTTCTCTGGAATATATTGCAGACAGACTTATGAAGGGCGAAAATTTCATAAATTTCAATTCAGTATTTGGAAGAATATTAAGTATTATCGCAAATGAAATTCACTTAAATATCAACCTCATAATATCGTTAATTATTCTTGCTATAGTATCTGCAATACTGACCAATCTACAAAGTGCTTATGAAAATAGCGGTGTATCTGAGGTAACATTTTTAGCATGTTATTCAATATTTGTAATACTAACAATAAGCGGATTTTATGAATGCGCAAAGCTTGCAGGTAAAGTAATAACCGACCAAACTTTATTTATGAAAATGACTCTTCCTACATACATAAGCCTTATGATTGCTACAGGAAATATAGCAGTAGCCGGTACTATGGAACCTATTTTTTTGTTTTTAGTGCATACAATAAGTAATGTGATAGATAAAGTATTATTACCTCTTGTGTTCTGGATAAGCATCTTATCTATAATAAATAATTTTTCAGGCAGATTTCACGTAACGAAGCTTATACAATTTTCCAGACAAGCAGTCACTTGGGCTATGGCAGCTATGATTACTTTTTTTGTAGGCACAATGAGTATGTCGGGAATAACCTCGTCTATGACTGATGGTGTAGCACTTAGAACTATGAAATATGCTGTAGGAAGATTCGTTCCGGTTGTTGGTAGTATATTAACTGATTCTATTGATACCGTTATAACGTCTACATTAGTTGTAAAAAACGCTATAGGCGTACTAGGTGTAATAGTTATTATAATAATATGCATTTCACCAATAATAAAACTACTACTTCTTACAATGATGTATAAGCTTACCGCAGGCATTTTAGAGCCTATATCTGATAAACGAATAGTTGGAATAATAAGCAACATAGGAGAGGGAATATCCCTATTATTTATTATGGTTTTTTCAGTCACAATAATGTTTATTATTTCTATCACAACTGTAGTAGGATTTGGAAATATTACTTCAATGATAAAGTAGGTGAAAAGATGGAATATATAAAGGCATACTTTTTAAGCATTATAACCGTAATTATATTTACAGTAATCATTGAAATACTTATGCCTAACAGCTCGTTTAGAAAATATATAAAACTTGTTCTGGGACTTTTGGTTATAATCGTTATGATAAATCCAATTACAAATCTAAAAGATGTTAGTGTATCTACATTTGAAGGTAGTGATGAGATTATTATGCTAGCAAAAGAATATGAAAACGTGCAGGAAAATCAAATAAATGAGGTTTTTTGTGAAAAATTAGAAAAGCAAATTTCAGATGATATACTTCAAAAATATAGTGAAAATATCAAAATTAGCGTTGAGGCAAATTACGAAGAGTTAACGTGCGTGTATATATCGAATGCATCGGTACATGCAAAAAATGACATAAGGAATTATATTATAAATACATATAAGCCTAAAAACGTTGTAATAAACGGGTGATAAAATGGAAAAACTCATTAACATTATAAAATTTAAAATGAATAAAAAATATTTATACATAATACTAATATTAGGAGTAGCATTAATGCTTGCTTCGGGATTTAAAGTCAAAGAAAAGCCTGAAAGCGAAGTTAAATCAGAAAGTACTGAATATATCGAAACACTCAAAATGGAAGAAAGACTTGAAAATATCTTATCAAAGATTGACGGAGTAGGAAGTGTAAACGTAATGATAACATACGATACTTCTCCAGAAAAAATTGCCGTATCAAATGATAAGATTTCAACAAAAAAGGAAGATGAAAATATTGAAAAAGAAGTTGTAATGAAAAGTAATGGTTCAAACAAAGAGCCTTTTATATCAAAAGAGATTAAACCATTAGTAAGAGGAGTGCTAATAGTTGCTGAGGGAGCGGAAAATTCCAGCACACGAATTAACCTAATAAGAGCAGTTTCGTCAGTTCTCGATGTGACAGTTAATAAAGTTGAAGTATTACCTAAAAATAAGGAGGAATAAAGATGATGGTGTTTAACAGAAAACAAATTATTGCAGGAGCACTTGTTGTTATGATAGGACTTGCAGGATATTTAAACTATATGTATGATTCAGAGAGTGTAGACGTAAATTCTGAAGAAGTAGAAACGTCGAATATTGGGCAGGTACAAATGGTTAGCAGTACAAAAGATTACTTTTCAAATTGCAGAGTAAACAGAGATACCTCGCGTGCAAAAGCGGTTGATCTGCTTAAAGATACAATTTCTAACGAAAACGTAAGCGAGCAAACAAAAAACGATGCACAAAAACAGCTTATTGAAACTGCTAAAAATATCGAAAAGGAAGAAGACATAGAAAGTATAATTATCGCTAAAGGTTTTGAAGATGCTGTAGTATTTATAAATGGTGAATCAGTTACAGTTACCGTTAAATCTCAGGGTCTAACAGCGGTTGATTCAGCTAAAATTAAAGACGTTGTTTTGGAATACATAAACACAAATAATATAAAAATAGTTGAAGTTGAATAAGAAATATGATATAATATAAAAAACATAAATTGTTTGTGTTGCTAAGGAGGAAAATATCATGGATAATAAAGCAAATGAAATAATGGAAGCTACTGGAAATGTTAAGATTTCCGATGAAGTTATTGCTACAATAACACATGTTGCGGTATCAGAAATAAAAGGTGTTTCCGGAATGAGCGGAAGCTTTGCCGGTGATATTGCACAAATGCTTGGCAAAAAGAATATGACTAAGGGTGTAAAGGTAGATTTAAAAGAAAACAGTGTTACACTTGATTTAAATGTAATAATTGAATACGGAGTAAAAATTCCGGAGGTGGCTTGGGAGATTCAGGAATCGGTTAAAAAAGCTATTGAATCTATGACAGGCCTTGACGTAGAAAAGGTAAATATCCACGTAGTAGGAATAGATATTCCAAAAATTGAAGAAAAATCAACCGATTCTGACGAAAATATTAGCGAATAATTAAAATAAATCCTGTTTTTTATAAAAACAGGGTTTATTTTTTTATTTTTTTGTAGTATAATAAAATAAATATACATATAATTCCGGAGGATTACAAATGAGCAGAAAAAAAGCCAGAGATAATGCTTTTAAATTGATATTTGAAGTACCTTTCTTTAATAATGATTTTCTAAGCAGAATTGATATTTTCAATGAAATAAAAGAAGATAATCTTACAGAAAATGATATTAACTATATCACATCATCAGTTACTGCTTGTTATGAAAATATAGAAAAAATTGACCACATTATAAGTAGCAATCTAAAAAACTGGACTATTGACAGAATTCCGAACGTGTCTAAGGCTATAATGCGACTAGCTGTGTGCGAAATGCTGTACATAGATGATGTACCATATCAGGTAGCTGTAAATGAAGCTATAGAGCTTGCTAAGGTTTATGGTGACGATGATTCACCTTCATTTATAAACGGCGTTCTTGCAAGTATAATAAAGTCTGAAAATATAGAAGGAAATGTAAAATAAATGGCTGTTATTACTGTTAGTCAATTAAATAATTACATGAAACGTTTTGTAGACAGCAATGTTCATCTTAGTAAGCTTTGGGTAAAAGGCGAGATTTCCAATTACAAAAAGCATTATACGGGTCACATTTATATGACCCTAAAAGATGAAACAAGTGTTATTAAAGCTGTAATGTTTAAAGGAAGCGCCGCATCACTTATGTTTGAGCCTGATAATGGTATGAAGGTTATTGCATGTGGTAAAGTGGCAGTATTTGAGCGTGATGGACAATATCAGCTATATGTTGAAAGCATGGTACCCGATGGTGTAGGGGAGCTTCATATAGCCTATGAGCAGCTTAAAGAAAAGCTGGAGAAAAAAGGGTATTTCGATGAATCAAGAAAGAAAAAAATCCCTCGTTATCCACAAAACATTGGCGTTATCACATCTCCAACAGGCGCTGCTATAAGAGATATATTAAACGTACTTACAAGACGATATCCGGTTGCTAATATTTATATATATCCCGCTCAGGTTCAGGGAATAGGGGCAAGCTCTACAATTGTAGATGGAATAAATACATTTAATAATTTAGATAATGTTGATGTTATTATCACAGGACGTGGCGGTGGTTCGATAGAGGATTTATGGGCGTTTAACGAGGAAAACGTAGCAGACGCTATATATAATTCGCATATTCCAATTATTTCTGCTGTTGGTCACGAAACAGATTTTACAATAGCTGACTTTGTAGCAGATTTAAGAGCTCCTACACCTTCTGCCGGAGCAGAGCTTGCTGTTCCTGATATATTGGAGCTTAAAAATAAGCTTAGTACAACAAAATCAACATTGTCTGTCTTATTGACAAACAAATACTCATTAAAGAGAAAAGAACTTGAAAACATTATGTCCAAAAAAGTATTTTCAAATCCTGAATCTTTAGTAGAAGACAGAAAGCTCGAACTGGATAATATATCAGATAAAATCCTGACATTATTTGAAAATAAAGTTGATAAGTGTAAAACTACATTGATAGGAAGCACTACAAAGCTTGAGGCACTTAATCCGCTTGCTGTGTTGAATAGAGGATTTTCAATAATCAGCCTCGATAATCATCCGGTAAAAAGCATAAAAAATATACATATTGATGACGATGTGGAAGTCAGATTAGTTGACGGAACTGCTAAATGCAAAGTAACAGATTTAACGGAGGAATAAAAATGAGCAAAAAAGAGATTTCATTCGAAGAAAACATAAAAAGACTTGAAGAAATTGTTACATTACTTGAGAAGGGCGAAACTCCTTTAGAGGAAAGTATGTCACTTTTCGAAGAAGGTGTTAAGCTAACTAACCAATGTTTATCTATACTTGATAATGCAGAGCAAAAAATAAAATCACTTACCAAAAACGGTGAAAACATTGAAGAAAGCGACTTTGTATCGGAGGAATAAGATGGATTTTAACGTTGAATATAAAAAAAGAGTTAAAATTATAGATGAACATATTGAAAAATATCTAGAAAGCTTATCAGGCATTGATGACACACTCAAAGATGCACTAAAATACTCTGTGTTAAATGGCGGAAAAAGAATACGTTCAATTCTCCTTACTGAATGTGCAAAGTTATTTAATGTAGATTATGATAAATCTCTTGACTATGCAATGGCGATAGAATTTATTCACGCGTATTCACTTGTGCATGACGATTTACCTGCTATGGATAATTCTGATTTTCGCAGGGGTCAGCCAAGTTGTCATAAAAAATATGGTGAAGCTATGGCAATATTGGTAGGAGATTCACTTTTGAACCTAGCGTTTGAGGTTATGGCAAATTCGTGTGATAACGAAAATTACATAAAGGCAATGAGAAAAATTACGAATGCTTCCGGAATATTTGGTATGATAAACGGACAAGTGAATGACATTAAAATATCATCAAAAAAAGATGCCACAGAAAAAGAGCTTATATCGCTTATAGAGCAAAAGACCATGGCACTTATTCGAGCTTCTGTTGTAGCTGGTGCAATCATTGGTGGTGCAACAGATGATGAACTTCATAAGCTTGATATGTATTCATATCACATGGGACTAGCATTTCAAATACGTGATGATATAGAAGATGAACAAGAAGATGTAGAAGAACATAATGATTGCCCTAATTTTCTTAACGTTCTTGGCAAAGAAAAGGCTATTTCAAGGCTTAACGAACATAAGATTAAATCAAATATGTATCTTGATAAATTTAATGATAATGAGTTTTTAAAGCAACTCAACGAATATTTATACTAATTTTTGAAAAGAGATTATTTTGATGAATTATTTAGATAAAATTTCATCTCCGGCTGATTTAAAGAAGCTTTCACCCGATTGTTATAAACAACTGTGCGATGAAATAAGACAATTTTTAATAGATAGTGTTATGCAAACAGGCGGTCATCTTGCGTCAAATCTTGGCGTAGTTGAGCTTACTGTCGCTATGCATATTGCTTTTGATTGCCCAAAAGACAAGATAGTATTTGACGTGGGTCATCAAAGCTATGTACATAAGCTATTAACAGGAAGAAAAGATAGATTTTCTACACTTAGAAAGCTAAACGGTTTATCTGGATTTCCTAAAACATCCGAAAGTGAATATGATTCCTTTAATGTAGGACATGCCAGCACATCCATTTCTGCTGCATTAGGTCTAGCACGTGCAAGAGATTTAAATGGAACTAATGAAAATATTATTGCTTTAATAGGTGATGGTGCATTAGGCGGGGGTATGGCTCTTGAGGCACTTAGCGATGCTGGAACCAGTAAAACAAAGCTTATAGTTATCATTAACGATAATGAAATGTCTATAAGCAAAAATGTCGGTGGAATTTCTGAACATCTTAGCAAGCTTAGAATTAAACCTGGTTATACCAAGGCAAAAGATAATATAAAGGATTTCCTATATTCTAAAGGAAAATTTAGCGAAAGTGTCGGAAATTTTCTTAAATCAACAAAAGATAAGATAAAAGATATTGCTATACACGGCGGAATGTTTGAAGAACTTGGATTTACTTATTTAGGTATTATTGATGGTCATAACATAGAAAGTTTGATAGATGTTTTTGAAAAGGCTAAAGCTATTGACGGACCAGTGATTATTCATACATTCACTAAAAAAGGTATGGGATATAAAGATGCTGAGGAACATCCTGATATTTTTCATGGAGTGTCTGAATCTGCTTTAAAATCAACTAAAAAGTCTTTAACATATTCTAAAAAGTTTGAAGAAATAATTACCAATATAGGCAGTAAAAATAAAAACGTTGTCGCAATAACGGCTGCAATGAAATCGCCATGCGGACTTGATACTTTTGCAAATGCCTTTCCTGAAAGATTTTTTGACGTTGGAATAGCAGAACAGCATGCCGTTACTATGGCTGCAGGTCTTGCGTGTGGTAATATTACACCGGTAGTTTGTATTTATTCAACATTTTTACAAAGAGCTTATGACCAAATATTACACGATGTATGTCTTCAGAATCTTCATGTTGTATTTGCTATTGACAGAGCTGGTATAGTAGGGGATGATGGAGAAACTCATCAAGGCATTTATGATCTTTCATATCTTGCTCATCTGCCAAATATGACAATTTTGTCACCTAGCTGTGCTATTGAATTTGAGCAAATGATGGAATATGCTATAAATAGCCATAACGGACCTGTTGCAATACGTTATCCAAAAGACATAGTATCAGAAAGACGACCATCAGTTGATTTTGACTATGCAAAATCGGAAGTAATTACAATTGGAAAAGATGTTACTATAGTTGCTGAAGGTCGTATGGTTGATTGTGCTCTAAAAACAGCTGAGCTTTTGAATGCAAATGGCATTTTAGCTACTGTAGTAAATATTAGAACTATAAAACCATTTGACAAAGAAACAATTTTAAAACATATAAATCAAACAAAACTATTAGTAACAATAGAAGATAATATAAAATCATCCGGCATGGGTACATATATTTCTTCAGAATTAGAACAAACTGCACTTATTTTAGGTCATAAAAACGGCATATTACCACAAGGTAAGCAAAAGGAATTGTTTAAACTAAATAACCTGGATTACATAGGTGTAGCTGAAAGCATAATAAATAAGCTAAAAGAGGATAGTAATGAATAACAGATTAGATATAGAACTTGTAAACAGAGGTTTGGTTGAGAGTCGCGAACGAGCCAAGGCGTATATTATGTCAGGCATTGTATATGTCGATGGCGAAAAAGCACTTAAAGCCGGTGACAAAGTAAAAGATGGTGTTTCTATTGAAGTACGCGGTGCGACAATACCGTATGTCAGTCGAGGCGGTCTAAAGCTTGAAAAAGCAATAGATGTATTTAACATTGATTTAAATAATTTGGTTTGTGTAGATGTCGGTGCATCAACAGGCGGTTTTACAGACTGTATGCTTCAAAACGGAGCAAAAAAGGTTTATTCCATTGATGTTGGATATGGTCAGCTTGCATGGAAACTTCGCACTGATGAGAGAGTTGTTAATATTGAGCGAACAAATATACGTTATCTTGATCTGTCAGTTTTTGAAGACGAAATAGATTTTGCATCAATTGACGTATCGTTCATATCACTTAAGCTTGTATTACCAGTTGTGTATAGTTTTCTTGGTGATAACGGACACGTGGTAGCGTTAGTTAAACCACAATTTGAAGCAGGAAGAGAAGAAGTAGGCAAAAAAGGTGTTGTACGCGAAAAATCCACACATAAAAAGGTTATAATAAAATGTATAGAGTACGCCAAGGAAAACGGATTTCACATAGAAAACCGTGATTTTTCACCTATAAAAGGACCCGAAGGAAACATAGAGTTTTTACTTAAGCTAAGTAAAAATAGCAATGAAAATGATATTGTTGATGAGAATTACATTGATACAATAGTTGAAAATGCACACAAAATGCAGGAGAATTAAAATGGATGACAAATTTACTACTATAAATTTAGGTGATGAGATAATAAAGTTAATTCCGAAACCCGCAAGTGAGGGTGGTGGATACGATTATGTTATAGTTCCAAATGATGAAGCACCAAAAACTTTTAACAATAAGAAAAATAATACCACTGCAAAACCTCATGAGCTTCATAAGGGACATCGTCAAAGAATGCGTTCAAAGTATAAGAAAAATGGTATACACAGCCTGGACCCTCATGAAGCACTTGAGATATTACTTGGATATTCAATTCCACGTAGAGAAACCAATTCTATTGCACACAGACTTATTGAGGAATTTGGCAGTTTGAAAAATGTTCTAAATGCTGACATAGAACACCTAAGCAGAGTAGAGGGAGTGGGAGAGAACACTGCTATTTTAATTACATTATGCCGTGATATCTTAGACTATGCACTTGAAAGCGCTGTTAAAAATATAAATCTCACTTCACGTGATACATTAGATGAGTTTTGTTGTGATTTATTTAGATATTCGGTTAACGAAAAACTTATTGTTATAATGACTGATGGTAACAGAAACTTTCTGCATTACGAAGTATTGGCTCATGGTAACAGGCGTTCAGCTCAAGTTTCCATTAAAATGCTTATAGATTTAATTACAAAGCATAACCCAAGCTGTATTATATTAGCACACAATCATCCAGGTAACAACTTAAGCCCATCATCAGTTGATGTCAAATTAACTAATGCCATTTTAAAGGCACTTGCGCCATATAAAGTTGAACTCATTGATCATCTTATATGTAATGGAAAACGTGCTTTAAGTATGGAAGACAGAGGCTTTATCAATAGAGATCTTTTAAAAGATGAAGTAGAAATCGAAGAAATTGATTTAGGTGATATTTTTGGAAATTAAGGACATTTCAATAGAGGACAAGCATATATTTGACAAAATAATAAATTTCAGTCGAAAAAATGCCGAGGCATCTTTTGCCAATCTTTTTATATGGAGTGATATTTACAATACTAAATATTCTATCATAAATGATATGTTGTGTGTTTTTTACACGAGTGATTCCGGTGTTTTAAAGACAATATTTCCTTTTGGAAATGGTGATATAAAGTCAACTATCGAAATTATAAAGAATAACGTTTTTAAAGATTCAGATACTTTTGTTATGACTGCCGTATGTGAAGATGACAAGACAAAGCTTGAAAAAATATTTGGTGATAAAGTATCCTTTGAATATGACAGAGATTCGTCTGAATATGTATATTTATCTGACAAATTTATTACTCTTAGCGGAAAAAAACTTCACGCAAAAAGAAATCATATCAATAAATTTGAATCAATATATGATTATCGTTATAAAAATATTGAACCGGATGATTATGAAAAATGCATCCTGGCTGTTGAAGAGTGGATGCATGACAAATATGATGGTAACACAAGTGAATATTTTGATGAATTAAAAACTATTAAAAAAGCATTTTTAAACTTTGAAATACTTGGATTAAACGGTGGAGCAATATATATCGAAGATAAATTAGTAGCATTTACTATAGGCGAAAGACTAAGTGACGATATGGCGGTTGTCCATATAGAAAAGGCAGATACCAATTATCCCGGCTCTTTTGCTATTATAAATCGTGAATATATAAAGCATAATTGGAGTGACATTAAATATATCAATAGAGAAGAAGACCTCGGAATAGAAGGGCTTAGAAAGGCTAAGTTGTCTTATTACCCTGAATTTTTGGTAGATAAGTATATTGCTACATTTAATATATAAGGAGGAAATATAAAATGATATGTGTATTTTTAGCGAATGGATTTGAGGAAATAGAGGCATTGGCTTTTGTAGATATATTAAGAAGAGCTGATATTGATGTAAAAACAGTTTCAATATACGATGATAATATGGTTACAGGAGCACATGGTATATGCGTTAAATCTGATATACTTATAAAAAATATTAAAAAAGAAGATATAACAGGTGTTGTTTTACCGGGTGGTCTGCCTGGTACAACAAATCTTTTAGCTTCTACCGATGTAAAAGAACTAATAGACTATGCTATGACCAATAATCTTTATGCCGGTGCAATATGCGCCGCACCTATGGTATATGGTGTGTTAGGCTATTTAAAAGGGAAAAATGCAACATCATACCCATCTTTTCAAAATGAATTAAATGGTGCTACTGTGCTTCAGGACAGAGTTGTAAAAGATGGAAATATTATAACATCACGCGGAGCAGGCACTGCACACGATTTTGCATTTGAATTTGTAAAATGTATTAAAGACGAAAAAACAGCCGATTCGATCTGCGAATCAATGCAGTATTAAGATATGGAAAAATCATATATAAGAGCTCAAAAATTAAAAGAACGAAGAAGCCTTGATAAAGATATTGTTATTAAAAATAGCGAAATAATCACCAATATTATAACAAATTCTAAATGGTTTTTAGATGCTAAAACAATAATGATATATGTATCTTTTGAAAACGAAGTAGATACACATAGCATTATCGAAGCTGCATTAAAACTTGAAAAAAACGTAATAGTACCTGTATGCACGGATGATTATAATATAATTCCTGTTAAAATAGATTCTTTTTTAAATCTTACACAAAATAAATACGGAATATTGGAACCCGTTAATGTATTACCTTATTTAGATGAGATAGACGTAGTCATAGTGCCTGGTGTTGCATTTGACAAAAATTTTAACAGAGTTGGATTTGGCAAAGGATACTACGATAAGTTTCTGTCAAATCATAAAGATGCACTTAAAGCCAGTATATGTCACGATTGTCAGCTTACAGATGAAATTTACGCCGATGAATATGATGTTAAAATGGATATTATAATCACCGAAAAGGGGATATATGATAGAAATGATTAAATCAGCAAATTTTTTATTGATTATAATTTTAATAATGCAAAATATTATTTCTCTTTTCACTTTGGGAGAAAATCTTTCTTATATATCAGAAGTCCTTATCAATCAGCTGTTTACGTTATGTATTCCACTAATTATATATTTGGTATATAGCAAAAGAAGGCTTTCGTTTAAAAACACTCAGTTGTCTTTTCAAAAAATAATAATATGTGCAGCAGGAACAATTTCACTTGGAATATTAGCACAATTTGTAAATATACCTGTTTTAAGTTTGATGGAAAATTATGGGAAATATAACAATGAAATATACATTCCAAACGGTTCATTTGAATTTACTGCATTTTTCATTTTAATTGCAATAACACCTGCAATAATTGAAGAAATAATATTTAGAAAGATTGTGTTAAAAGAGTATAGGGGAGCTTATAACGATATAATTGCAATTATATTATGCGGATTTGCATTTGCAATTTTACACGGAAATTTTGCATTATTTTTGCCTCAATTTTTAATCGGAACTTACTTAGCTTATATTACTATAAAATCAGGAGAAATATATCTGGCTGTAATTTGCCACTTTATACATAACTCATCATCGCTGATAGCACAGAAATTCTTTTATAACGAATTATCAAATTTAATATACGGAAACATGACAGTGGTATTTATAATTTCAGTTTTGATTTTGTGGTTGAGTATAATATTTTTACGCAAAGAAAAAACCACATACAAAAGAAACAAAATAGAAATCCCTGTAAGAAGCACAAAGATATCACTTTGGCTTTTTATCACAATTGCACTATTTTTTAAAATTATTTTCATTTAACCCGCAAGGGGATTACATGCTTAATTCATTATACCATTTCGTGAAATTAAAATTTCACGAAATGAGGAAGGGCGTTTTTTATGGTTGATTTAAACAGACTATATAGCCAAAGTCCTGTTGTATTAAAGGACTATCTTACATATTTATCAGTTATTAAAGGTAAATCAGACAATACAATATACAGTTATTATTTTGATTTAAAAATGTTTATCAGATTTTTAATGACTGAAAAACAAAATTATTCACTTGGTGATTTTGAAAATATTGATATTTTAGAATTTAATCAGGAAATTTTAAATTCTGTTACTCTTACAGATTTATATTCTTTTATGGCGTACGTTACAAACAATCATTCATCAAATGATAAATACAGAGCCAGAAAAGTTTCCAGTTTAAAATCGTTCTTTAAATATCTAAGTACAAAGGCAAATATTATAGATGATAATCCTGCATTAAATTTAGAAACACCAAAGTTAAAAAAACGTTTACCGAAATATTTATCTGTTGATGAGAGTATTAGATTTTTACAATCAATTGATGGCGATTCTAAAATAAGAGATTTAGCTATGTTCTCTCTCTTCTTAAACTGTGGTATTCGATTATCAGAGCTTGTCGGTATAAATATCCGAGATATAAATTTCACGAAATGCACACTTAGAATAATCGGTAAAGGCGACAAAGAAAGAATTGTATATTTAAACGATTTATGCTTAAATGCTATTAAAGCGTATATGGAAGTAAGGCCAAATGACGGAGTTGTGTATGAAGACCGCGATGCGCTGTTTTTAAGCAACAAAAAACGTAGAATAAGCAACAGAATGGTACAAATTTTAGCTAAAAAATACTTTAAAGCCGCTGATATAGATGAACGTGTATTTACTCCTCATAAGTTAAGACACACAGCAGCTACAATAATGTATAATGAAGGAAACGTTGATATAAGAACTCTACAGGAGCTTTTAGGGCATGTAAGTCTTGCGACTACACAGATATACACTCATATTAGCAATGATGAGCTTAAAAAAGCTACTCAAAGCAATCCGCTTGCAAATCTTGATATTGATTTAACAAACGATAATAAAGATGATAAAGATAAAGAAAATCCCGAAAAATAATTCGGGATTTTCTAATTATTAGTTATATTTAAACATCAAATCCATTTTCAATTGATTTTATAAGTAGTTTTACAGCATTATCTAAATCAGTTTTATTTATAACCTCACACGATGTATGGATATTTCTGCATGGAATAGAAATTGCACCGGTTAATACGCCTTCTTTTGTAGTGTGGATTACACCCGCATCTGTTCCGCCTTGCTGTAAAATTTCTAACTGATATGGAATATTAGTACTTATTGCAGTATTTTTAAGATATTCACATATTTTTTTGCTACAAATAATAGAATTATCCTTTAATTTAATTGCAGGTCCCCTACCCGTCTTTACATTCATATCCCTACAGCCTGGTGTATCACCTGTAGAAGTAACATCCACTGCAATTGCAATATCAGGATTTATACCAAAAGCAGCAGTTTTAGCGCCTCTTAATCCGAGCTCTTCCTGCGATGAAAACACATAATATAAAGTATTATCAGTTTTTGGCATGTTTTTAATTGTATTTATCAATGAATATACACCTGCACGGTTATCCAGCGCCTTAGAAATGACATAATTATCATTTATAACTGTATCTCCGCAAAGCACTGCTACATCACCAATTGAAACCAATTTTTCGCTTTCTTCTTTTGAACACGTACCAATATCTACGTATAAATTTGAAAATTTTAATTTATCAACATTTTCTATCTTACTTTCATACGCAACAGCACCAATAACGCCATTTAAAAATCTAACACGACTAAAAATTAGTGAAGGAATTTTTAATCCTCCGATCGGCGAAACACGCAAAAATCCATTATCATCAATATTGGTAACAATAACGCCAATCTCATCAGAATGGGCACAAAACATTATCTTTTTATCATTACCATTTTTAACAGCTATAAGGTTTCCTAAAGCATCTTTATACAACGAATCTACATAATCTATTATTTCATTTGCAATATATTCTTGAATATGTTCTTCATTTCCGGAAGGTGATGATATCTGGCATAAATTCTTTAATAAATCCATTATTTTAATACCTCCTTAGTGGTAGGTTTATACATATTTATATTATACAAAATACATTTAACGAGTTTTTTAGTGCTGGTAAAATCGTCTTTACATATAACCGATGCCGGTGAATGGATATATCTGCACGGAACAGATATAACAGCAGTTTCGCAGCCATCTCCTGAAACAGAAATAGCACCTGCATCATTGCCTCCAAAGGTAGATTGCTTATACTGAAATGTAATATTATTTTCTTTTGCTATGTCAACAATGTATTTGTTTAAATTTTTATTTGAATATGAAGCTCTGTCCATAATAGAAATTGCCGGACCTTCGCATAATCTTGTGGCATATTCATGTATCTCTGCAGATGGCACATCCGAACAAGTAGTTGCCTCAATTATAATACTCACATCAGGGTTAATTCTGTGTGATAATACGGTAGCACCTCTAAGTCCAACTTCCTCCTGAACAGAAAAGCAAAAATATATATCACTTTCATACGAATATTTTAACATTTCAAGAAGAATAGCGCACCCTATCCTATCATCTAACGCCTTGGCTTTTATATAATTATTGTTTTCACCAAATTCTATATATTTTGAATCAAATGATATATAATCACCAATTGATATATATTTTAGTGCATCATCTTTAGTTTTAGCGCCTATATCTATATACATATCATCTGACTTTACTACTTTTTTTCTTTCTTCCTTTTCAAGAAGATGAATAGCCTTTATGCCAATAACACCAGGAATAGAATCTTTTCCAATAACCACTCTTTGTGATAAAAGTAAGCGATCATCTATTCCACCTACTTTTTTGAAGCGTATAAATCCATTTTCATCTATTTTAGAAACGATTAAACCTACCTCATCCATGTGACAAGTTAACATAACTTTGTTATCGTTAACTTTATTACCTTTTTTATACAAAATCACGTTTCCCATAGTGTCAATAGTAATTTCACTAGCGTATTTTTTTGCTTTTGAAATTATATAATCACGTACGGTATTTTCATTTCCAGAAACACCATTTAAATTTGTAAGTTGTTCTAACATAGCACATCCTCCACATTTTTGGTAGAAATGAGAAAATTATATATTGCATCAACCGTTGAAATTACATCATCTACACTTAATGTTTCAATGCATGTATGCATATATCTCAAAGGAATTGAAAATAACACAGTTGGAACACCATTTTTAGCTACTTGAACAGACCACGCGTCTGTTCCTGTGTGGCCACCTTCTACATCAACGGTATATTTTATATTATTTTTATCTAATATTTTAATAAGGTTATCACACAAAATTGGATGAATGTTAGGACCTTTTGTAATTATTGTACCATCACCTAGCTTATAAGTGTCTTTTGATGCGTCCGGTGAATCGCCATGGCATACATCTATAACAATTGCAACATCAGGATCTATGCCATAAGTTACTGTCTTACTGCCACGACATCCTACTTCTTCTTGAGTAGCCGCTACACAGTACAAATCAAAGCTTAACGTTGTGTTTTTTAATTTTTCTAATATTTCAAGTATCGCAGCTACAGATGTTCTATCATCCTGACATTTTGTGCTAATTCGATTGTTTAGAAGCATATTTGTCTGATTATTTACAGTTATAACATCGCCTATTTCAACACTTTTTTCGAGTTCTTTTTTACTCATGCAGCAATCTATATACAGCTTATCTATTTCAACTGCCTTACCCATATCCTCATCAGATAAAATATGCGGCGGTGTAGCACCTATAACGCCAAATATATCTTTTTTTCCATGCACTATGACTTCTTTTGACAATAAAGTTCTTGGATCAACACCACCAATCGGAACAAATTTAATAAAACCATTATCATCAATTTCATTAACCATAAATCCAATTTCGTCAATATGTGCTTCAATCATTATTCTTTTGGCATTTGATTTTCCGCATTTCTTTATCGCTACGAGATTTCCAAGGCTATCAGTATAGCTTTCGTCACAATATTCATCTAGCATTTCCTTTACCACCGACGAAGCTTTGTCTTCGTAACCGGAAACTCCTGTCAAATTTGAAAGCATTTTTATATTCTCAATCAAACTCATAATACACCTCAAAATGAATTTACTATAGCTTTAAATTTATTTCCTCTCTCTTCAAAGTTTTTAAATAAATCAAAGCTTGCACATGCAGGAGAAAGAAGTACTATATCTCCTTCTCTTCCAAGAGTAGCAGCAGCTTTAACAGCAAATTCAAAATCTTTTGCCATTACTATTGGCAATTTTTCTTCATATTCTCCGTATGCAGATTCAATTTCTCTTTTTAATTTATTTGCAGTCGCACCTACCAAAACAATAGCTTTTACATGCTCTTTAATAACTTTTCCAAATCCGTCAAACGAAATATTTTTATCATATCCTCCGGCAATCAAAATTACTTTTTGATCATAAGATTTAAGTCCGGCAGTAGTACGTGTAGGGGTACTTGCAATGGAATCATTATAGTATTTAACGCCATTTACTTCACGAACAAATTCAAGTCGGTGTGCAACTCCTGTGAAGTTTTTCGCAACCTTCTTTATAGCAAATTCGTCAACTATTCCATACACCGCAGAAATAGCTGTTATATAGTTTTCTACGTTGTGGTCACCAGGCAGAATAATATCACTTTTATCCATTATATAAGTGTCATTAAAGTAAATCTTATTACCTGATAAATACGCACCATTTGTTTTATTTTTACTGCTAAATTTAACTACGCTTCCATTAGCTTCATTCTCAAATGAATTTGTAATATCATTTTCAGCATTTATAATAAGCTTTGAATCAGAATTTTGATATTTAAAGATGTTTTTCTTTGAATCAACGTATTCCTCCATCGACTTATGCCAATCAAGATGATTTGGGGTAATATTAGTTATTACAGATATATCCGGACTGTGAGTTAGGTCAAAAAGCTGAAAACTGCTTAGCTCTGCCACAACAATGTCATCAGAGTGTGTCTTTTCCAAAAGACCCATTAGAGGTGTGCCAATATTTCCACCTACAAAGCACGATTTACCTCCTGCTTTTAGCATTTCATATATAAGTGTAGTTGTAGTTGTTTTACCATCACTACCTGTTATACCTATTATTTTACAATTACATGCATCAAAAAATAGCTTAACTTCACTAGTTATAATAACGCCATTTTCTTTTTCAGCTTCGATTTTTGGGTGGTCACATCGTATTCCAGGTGAAATAACCAGCATATCATTTCCGCTAAGGTAGTCAAGATAGTCTTCACCAAGGAATATCTTTTTACATTTTTTTGATATATTCTCGTAAGAATTATTATCAAATTTCTCCCTATCGCGTTTATCATAAGCTGTAATTATAGCACCGTTTTCGTAAAATAAATCCAAAATAGGCAGGTTACTTACACCAAGTCCAACTATACCTATTTTTTTACCTATAACATAATTTTTTAAAAGTTCATAATTTGGATTAATAATGTCAATCACCCCATTAATTTAATATATACATAAAAAAAGTCAAACCAAAATGTTTGACTTATATTTTATAGTTATATTCCCGCCGAGCCGTATAACGGCATACTTTTAACCTGCTCACGCAGGTGGATTCCGCCTGCTTGCTTAAAAGTTCCCTTGTCAAAGCATGGTCTACTGCCACAAGCAGAGATTAGGATTCCTTAATAGATGTGTTGGTTAAAATATACCTGATTAACACGCACACGGCAGGAAATATCAAATTCTAGCTATAAGCCAGATGGCTATAGTATATTATAACATATTATAATTCATTTTTTCAAGCATTATGCATGAATTTAATCTAAAAAATCAAATTCATCCTTCATACGATCTCTGAATGTTGCAAATACCTCATCAAGCTCAGCATCATCCTCGATGTATACAAGAATATCTTCACCGGAAGATTCTGATTCTATTCTCATTAAAAGAACCTCAGATTCATACTCATCATCAGGTGGAAGTAACGCAACATAGTCGCTTCCGTTTAGTTCAAATGAATCAACAAGCTCAAATTGAACATCGTTTCCATCTTCATCCTGAAATGTTAAAATATTTTTTTCGTCCATTTTATTTCTCCTCTATATTGAATTTATATAACTATCTAATATAATCGACGCAGCAACGGTGTCTATTACGTCTTTTCTCTTTTTTCCACGTGTGTTTGTTTCGTTAAGTACTCTGGTTGCCTGAACAGTAGATAAACGCTCATCCCAAAGCACAAACTCCATTTCAGGGTGTATTGATTTAAGGTCTGAGACAAATTTCTTACTTAACTCTCCCCTCTCACCAATACTTCCATCCATATTTTTAGGTAGTCCAACGATTATTTTGGCAGGTTTATATTCATTTATTATCTGCGAAATTCTATCTACCATTTTATTATAAACCTTATTTGGCACAGTTTCAAGACCTTGAGCGGTAATTCCAAGAGCATCAGTTATGGCCACTCCTACTCTTGAATCACCATAATCTATTCCCATATATCTCATATATATCTCCTATGAATCAAGTAATTTTATTGCTATTTCAGCATTTTCCATTGCTTTTTCTTTTAATTGAAGCGCTACATCATCAAGTTCTTTTGATAATAATTCTTTATTTTTATAACAATATGCAAATTTTTCATAAAATTCATTGCTATCCACTTCATCAACAGGTACATAATATGGCTGATTTGTATAATCTAAAAAACTTTTTACTTTTGGATCGTAAATAAGACCAATCGTTGGAACAGCCGCACAAGCAGAATAAATAAGCGCATGAAGTCTCATACCTATTACTAAATCACTTTTTTTCATAATGCCTATAAGTATGTCAGCATTAACCTGTTTATCAATTATATAGCAATTTAAACCGATATTTTCGGCAATCTTTTTAGAATAAATATAGTCGTTTGGATATTGCATTGGAATAAACAATAGTTTAACATTATATTTTTCTATAATATTCTTAAATGACTTAGTAAACTTTTCTTCGAGTGCTTTTCCGGATTTATTCCACTGACGAACTGATACACATATAAACTTTTCGTTATTATTAATTCCAAATCGTTCTAAAACATCATCTACATCATTTTGAAAATCTAATGTAAATGCCGGGTCAGCAGTAATTAACACATTTTTATTTACAACATTCATTTCATTAAGTGTTTCAAGTGATCCATCTTCTCGAAGTGTTATAATATCAGCATCTTTTAAAGTTTTTCTTACTAATTTTTTATTGAAGTTTCTGTTTACTGGACCTATTCCATTTGCATAAACCATGGTTTTTAAATTATTTTTAAGCGCATATTTAAAAATCATAAGATAATAGTAAAGCGACTTAGAACTAGTGACGTCCTGAATAAGACTACCACCACCATTAATAAACACTTTAGTTTTTTTCATTGTTTTAATAATTTTAAGTAAATTAAACCTACTTATTGCATCAACATTATATATTTTTTTAGTTTCTGAAGGTGTTTTAGACAGTACAACTATTCTTACATTACTGTCCAATGATTTAATGCTAGAAATCATTGCCATAAGTAGTGAATCATCACCACTATTCTTAAATCCGTAGTATCCCGAAATCATAAAATCATAGCAATTTCTATGTTCCTCGAGCATTTTATCATACATAAATAAATTATCGGAAACCATTTTATTTAGTGAGTAATGTGTATCAACTATGTTCTTTCCAAATAACTTTAACTCTTTTTTTTGGCTGTCATCTAAATCAAAAACCCCTATTATATCTTCATATAATTTTTCTGCTGAAATATCTCCATGACCTCTGCAAGTGAAATTCGTATCAATACATGCTTCAAGATTATCTTCATTAAACAATCCTATATAACCATAATTACCGCCTAAAAT
>JAZQHR010000104.1:0-2871 GCA_045540695.1 Clostridia bacterium
TGGCATATTTCCATTTTTTTCAGACGCACCGACAATAAATCCTTTTTTATCTAAGGTACGAAGAGTAGCATATACCGTTGAATCTGCTATGTTATACCACCATTTCACATTCATAAATTCCAAAATTTTTATTATTTCATACGCATTTACTGGTTGCTTATTTATTAGCCCTAATAACATTGTTGCAGATTTTGAAAGCATTTAATTTCCTCCTTCATAATTTTTTCTCCAGCACTACTATATATATGTAGTAGTATACTACAAGAGTATTTATAAATTGTCAATGCTTAATTTTTTATGATAGGAAATAACAAAGGCAGACTGCTTGCTTATAACAATCTACCTTCTGCTCACATATCACATACATAGTAAAATTCAAATTCATGCGTGCTTTCAATCTCTTCACAAGACTGAAAGTTGTCTCTCTTTCTATAACTCTTTACTATGTTGCCAATGAATGCCTATGTGTCCAATTCCTAAAATCACGCAAGCAATTAGCATCCATATTACTTTTCCGTATATTCCCAGTAGAAAGAAAGCAAGTACCGGCAATGTTGCCCCTGCAAGTGGCACTCCACAGAAACTGCTGTAAAAGTCGGATAATCTCCGCTCACTTCTAAAATATCTAATCCACCAAAACTCGTACATAATCATCAAAACAAAAGATGCCACAAGCCATAAGGACCACAAAGACCATGCACGCAGATTAAAGTCCGAAAACACCAAAGCACAGCTCGTAGCCAGAATTTCTCCAATTCTCTCAAAAACGGCAAGTACCTTATTTTCATTCTCTGCTGTGTAACCTTGTGGCTGATTTTTCGCCCATATTATATTGGGTACCATGAGCATAACCATAAATATCAGTCCAACATATGAAAAACCAAAATGTCCAAGCATTCTATCCTCGCTCCTCTTTCAATATCGCTTTCGCTTCCCTGCACCATTCCAAATAGGCTTGATATGTCTTGACTCCAAACTCTGCAGTGAGCAGATAATATTTGTGAGTATCATCCTCCGAAATGCCTTTCTTAAGCACCTCTGTTGCTCCTATGAGAAATGGCAGTTCTTTTGAAATCTTTTCCTCAAAAGCTTCTATATGCACCAGTGTCTGCTCCGCTCCAGCCTCATGACCAAAGAATAATTTCAGCAATGTTTCATAGCGCAGTTCGTCCTTTTCCACCGGGTTGGCAAGCCAACCTTTTAAATAGTTTCTACCATCTTCCGTAATGGAATAGATAATTTTATTTCGATTATTTTCTGCTCCATCACGTTTACTTGCCAGTCCGCGCTTCACCAAGTCCCCCAGTGCGGGATATATGCTGCCATAACTCGCCCCCCAAAAATACTTTAAAGCTGTATCCATCCGTTTTTTAATTTCATACCCCGTTAAATCTTCGTGGCTTAACAAACCTAAAATGACGCAATCACTTTTCTTTTCTATTGCCATTCTTTTTTCCTCTTTCCATCATTCCATAAGACAAAACTTTCTTTGGACAACCGTCTATACAAGCACCACACTGAATGCATTCCGCATTCTTTATCTGCCCATCTTTTATCAGCTCTGATACTTTAATTCCCATAGGGCATTCTCTATTACACTTTCCGCAGGAAACACAAGCATCCGGCTGTTTTACCTTAATATGTAAGCCCGGCAAATGGAGAACCCGTCTTATTTTGGTTCCCAGCACCATAAATGGTGCCATCCAGCAAAAATAGTGACAAAATATTCTTTTCCCAAAAAGGACTGCCGGAATCAGTACCAAGAAAATAATACCATAATATATCACATAATTATAGATATTACTGATTGAAATCCCATGATCCGTCATATAAAAGAAATCAACCGTTATTTCTTTTTTCCTAAAAATAAAGCACAAAATAACTGCTATAATCCAAATTGTCCAAATCGCATATTTGATGTAATTCTTCCATCCCTGCTTAGGATTCTTGGCATTAACGGCAAATAAACATTCTTGCATACCACCCATGGGACACAGCCATGCACAGAACAGTCTACCGCAAAAAATTGAACCAAGTAACATACAAGTAAATACAACAAAACTTCCGGTTATTATCCCCTCCATAGCACCTTGAATAATTAGGTATGGAGACATATACCATATCGTTATCGGAAATAAAAGTAAAGAGATAATTAGTAATAATTTTCTTATATTCTGCCTATTCATCATTGTCCTCCATATATCAATCTGATATATGAAATAATATATCACTCTGATACATTTGTCAAGCTGGGTGTTGTAATAAATATCAAAAAAAGAACCACAATTGCTGTGGTTCAAAATTATGAATAGAACAGAAACTTCGAATTTTTCCCTTAAATTTTTTCCAAATATACAAATTGAAGTTCTTCAGATACTGCCTCTTCTTTATATTTTTTATACCCTAATTTCTCATATAATCTTATATTACTAATACTTTTGGTGCTGGTAAATAACTCATATCTTTGATTCGGATATTCCTGCTCCATTGCCAAAAGAAGTTTTGTGCCAAGGCCCTGATTCTGCATACTGGGGTGAACCATCAATTTACCGATATAAACCGTTTCGTTCTCTCGGTATGCTCTCACAGAACCTATAATAGTTCCTGCTCCATCTACTGATTTTAAAACAGTTCCTTTTTCATATTCATCAAAGACTTCTTCAATGGTCTGCTTTAAAGGCGGAATGTCCATACTCCCAAAGAGTTTCGCTTCACTTTGGTAAGCCAAACATTGTAATGCAAGTATCTCTTTTAAATCTTTTTGCTCTGCTTTTTTTATTATAATCATATAAAATCTATTTCCCTTTCAATCTCCTAAGCAATTCAATGCCTAAAATAAACACACATCCACCAAGAACAATAAAGAATATC
>JAZQHR010000105.1:0-6719 GCA_045540695.1 Clostridia bacterium
ATCAGCATCAATAGCAACAACAGATGGTTCATTTAAAACAATACCTTGTCCTTTTATATATATAAGTACATTCGCAGTACCTAAATCAATACCAATATCCTTATTAAACATAAAATCACCATCCTTATCTCCATTTTACCACATTTTACCTATTTTTTATAGTTCTAATTACACTTTTTCTCCAAAAATTTCCTTTTTGTAGACTCTCCACCTCTAATGTGTTTAATATCAATATGATACTCTAAAATATTTGACACTTTTTCATATAACTTTTTGTCAATTTCCAATAGTCTCTTTCTTATATCATTATGTACAGTACTTTTAGAAACACCAAACTTTTTTGCGGCACTTCTTACGGTTGCTTTGCTCTCTATTATATATTCAGCAAGTGTAATTACTCTTTCACTTATATAGTCTTTCAAAAAAAGCCCTCCCGATTTCATTTATTAAATAATATGAAATCGAAAGTAAAAGTATGATAATATGGGTACAGTAATTATATTTATGATTTTAATATCCGCTAATCATATAAATATTATTTTTAAAAAACAAGAGGCACGCTTATTGGCCACCACCTGATAAGGAAGTATTGGTTTTGAATCTATATTTTTAATTTATACTTCATCAAAAAATCCCGAAATACGTCAGTATTACGGGATTTTTGTTCTTTGCCTAAATGTAAAAATCTAATTTTCAAAACTGCAATACATCCTGAAAGCGATTTTTTTGAATGAAGTTCAAGGCGAAAAATGCACATAATCCTGACGGATATGTGCATTTTTCAACACAGTAATTCGTCAAAAAAGCGATTTTCAGGACAATACTTCCTTATCAGGTGGTGGCCTTTGCATACCTCTTATCATTAAAATCTATTGTTCCCTAAACGATTTAGACAATTCATCTGATGCCTCTATAAATCCTCCCAAAAGTGCATCAACAAAAACATCATCAGGCACTATTCGCCATATTTTATCTTCTTGCACAACTTTTATTGCAACTTCAGTTGTTACTGTAGCCAAGTCCGGTTTTGTCGCACTTTCAAAAAATAATTCTTCCATCTTTTTATTTATTTCTTCTTCAGATTGTTGTGGATTAGAAAATGCATTTGAAAAAGCATACTGTATAGCTGTGGTCATAAATTCACCAAGCACAGGTTTCATATCAACTGCAGTTATTTTTGTTGTAACATTAACTGTATTTGAATCAATTTTTTCTGATAAAACAATTTCATAATCAAGCCTGTCAAAGAGTGCTTTCATATACATTTCATAATTTGGTGATAAATCACCTTTCTGTTCAAGCACATCTAGGTTTATTTCCTCTACAGCAATATATTTCTGTGCCTCTTCAAAGTTTAGCATCTCAAATGAAACAAACATATTATTAACAGCCGTTTCAGCTTTTTGTATTTCTCCACATCCTGTTAGAGAAAACGTCAATACGATTGTCGCAAGAATAGATATAAATAATTTTATTTTTTTCATTTTTATTACTCCTATTCTTTGATGTTAAAAGTATACGGTTTTATATTTTCAGACCAATTTTCAGAATACCCCTCGACAACTATACTGAATTCACCATCATTAATTCGCGGAAATGCAATAATTCCTTCTGTTGAATTTCCAACAAGTAAATCAGATTGTATTTCAGGATAATCAGCATCCCAATTATCCTGTACTCCGTACTGCTTACCTGCCTGTGTTATTTTTGCATTAAAGCTATAAACATTAAATGTATCAGAACCTTGATTATCAATTTTTAAATAAACTCTAGTTTCTTCATCTGCCAGCTCTACTTTTTGAATTGTAACAGAATAACCATTTTGAGTTTGTGTTTGATTTACATCAATTGTATTTAAAGTAGGCATAAGCGCATCTTGATAACTTATAATTTCGTACTCCTTAGCGGTAATTGTTGGAGCTGTTACTATACCACCAAAAGCATTTTCACCTTCAAATGAATCTCCTACTTTACCAACAACACGAATATAATCGCCTTGTTCAACATCAAAATCTTTATCAAAAATGTAAACTATAGTATTATTATCACTATTTTTAATATCAGCCCACATTTGAACACATACACCATCATCCACATATTCTGGTGCATTAAAAACTTTTCCTATTATTTCAACATAATGATTTTTGAAGTTTTCAGGAGTTGTATATAACGACTTAATTTCATTACCATTCATTGGAACAATCACATCATCTTTATATATTCCTATTTCAACAATTCCACTTTTCCATGTTGTTTTTCCTTCACCATCAAAATGTCCATTTTTAAATTCACCTTCATACGTCCACTTTTCACCTTCAGAATTTTCAGTAGTGAACTTACCTTGTCCATGAGGTAACCCCTGTTCATTAACATCACCAGAGTATTTACCTATTCTGTCTCCATACGTTAAATTTAATGTCATTTCTTTTCCGCAGCCAGCCAATGTCAATATAAAAAAACATACCCAGCACAAGCACACAATTTTTTTCATCTAAATATCACCTCTGTTGTTTTATATAATCATTATAGATAATAAAACACATACTGTCAATATTTAGTAAGAATTGTTGCTATGTTAAAATTATTAATAATATAAAATCATTTTTTCTTTGATATTCTTCTCACTTCACCTGAAAGAAGTGTTACAGCATTGTCTTCCAAAAGGTATGGACGGTCAAGCATTGCATACGGCACAAATTCTTCTGCTTTAACTGTGATGCTTTCATCGTCCTCTGCGATTATTTCTACATCCTTATACGATAAATCAAGAGATGCAAGTCCGTCCTTCGCGTAGAAGGTGCGGTCAACACCAATATTGCTTTCGGCATCTAAAATAATAATCGTATTTTTATTAAGCATATTTTCAAACTCAGCATAGTCACATTCAAATACCGTATTGGATGTATTTTCACCTACTGAAAATTCAAAATTCTTTTCAATGAGTTTCTTGTTTTCTTTAAAATCGTATAGATACAGACTTGCCTTTCCGTCACATTTTTCATACACAATATTTGAAATATATGCGAGAAGTTTGCCGTCTTTTTCCTCTATAGAGGAAACCATCTTATCCGCACAACGTTTGAAGGTATAATATGCAGGCTTTGGATGTGCATAATAATCGATTATCGACCAGCCGTTTGCCGCAGGCCAGCAATCGTTAAACATCCAGTACACAAGACCTGACGTAAACCACATATTTCGTCTATGCGCCTCAAAAGTTATCCTTATCCATTCACAAAGTAGCATTTGCTGCTTTTTTACTCTGTCATAACCGTCTGTCACCTTGCCAAACATTTTCTCGCTCATCACGTTTGCAGCCATAAATAGTGTAAATGGATTAGAGCCGTTTCGGGTGTGCCACTCTGAAACATACTGGTCATCGCCATAAATGTCTTCTTCTGTCATAAAGTTTTTAAGTGACGATGCAAATCCAAGCCCAAAGCACGACTGCTCAACACTGAAACGTGCAATCATTTTAGACAGGTAATCGGTATAATTTTTAAATTCAGTCTTTTCGGCAAGTTCAAAGATGTTTCTCTGAAAATTAGTATTATGCGTTGTCCCCACGGTAACCGACGAATAGACATTACCGCCATAAGGTGATGAAGGAAAGAACTTTCTTTCACGGTCATAAATCTTAAGTACAGGCTCAATTCCATAGGTAGCAGCGAGGTATCCTTCAAACTCTGTTTTGTTCTCGGTACCCATCTGTGCATTTTCATTATCGCCTGTCCACCATGCAAGGCAAGGATGGTTACGAAGTCTTAATGCAACGGCTTTTGCTTCATCATTAAGCGCCTTTATAAACCACTCTTCCTTTTCAGGATACTGAGCACAAGCCATTAAAAAGTCTTGAGTAACAAGTATTCCAAGTCGGTCACATTCATCATAGAAATGGTCTTGTTCAAAAATACCGCCGCCCCACACACGAAGCATATTCACTCCGCCATCACGTCCAAGCTCTAACAGACGCGTAATTTTTTCAGGGGTTTCAGCCGCTGGGAATGGTTCGCAAGGTACCCAGTTTCCGCCTTTACAGAATATTTTTATATCGTTCACTATCACAGTGAAGCCTGATGTAATCTCATTTTTGTCACGAGGTGAAAAATCATCATCTGCTTGAATTTCGCGGCACTTTTTATCGTACTCGCTTCCTTTTTCATCTATTGGTTGTATAACAGTAATTTCTCTTATGCCAAATTTAGTTTCTTTACGCGAATGATCGGTTGAAACTACAAGTGTATAAAGAGGTTGCTCACCATAGCCGTTAGGATACCAAAGACGTGGATTTACTATATCAAAACTTTCGTCCATTAGCTCCTTTAGTATCATTCTTTTTTTCGAAAATACAAGTTTATTATCAGGTGAGTATATTTCAATGCATGCCCACTCAGTTTCGCTTATTACATCACAAAATGTAAACTCTGCATTTATCTGTGCAGAAAATGGCGTAATACGTTTGGTATACACGTACACGTTTTCTATCTCATTAGGCTTTCTGAATGTAAGGCGGACATCTTTGTATATGCCCATTGTTACAAATCTTTCTGTCCAGTCCCAACCATAAGTGCATTGAACACGTCTAGTAAACATTCTCTCATCCGAGAAGCATCCCCAAAGCTTGCCCTTTCTATCGTCCACCTCTTTAGTTGGCGAGCGAAACGAAACTGAAAGTTTGTTTTCGCCTTCCTTTAAAATCCCGTCAACGTTAAACTCGTACGGCAAAAACATATTATCGCTCTCGCCTATTTTAATATCGTTCAAATACACATCGCAGTATGTGTCAAGTCCGTCAAACTCAATGTATGCGTTATCACATATCTTATCAATGTTAAATGTTTTTTCATAGGTATAATTGTTATTCTCTATAAATTGGCAAGTCTTTGAATTGTCGCGGTAATAGATATCACCCAAGATTCCATTTGTCATAAAGTCAGTATGTACGCATCCGGGAACGGTTGCTTCCACCTCTATGTTATTTCCGTTTTCATCAGGACCGATTAAAGTCCATTTTCCGTTTAATGTCATATTTATTCACTCCTTTGTATTCATTTTAAAAGTTGTAATGCTCAATGTAAATATATAAAACGATTTTTTATAATTTATAGCTTTATTTTTTCATTATTTTAGTGATTCAAGCTTGAATTTTTATAAAATTCATTTTAAAATATATTGACTTACAGTACAAAAGCGATGTAAAATATTTTAAAAGGAAGTGATAAAATGCTTTTTGAAAACGAACAGCTAAACATATCTAAAATAAGCAATGTTATTCATTACACTCCCAAATCATTAAATCACGTTTATCCGGGAACCCTGCCATTGTACGAGCTTACATACTACATAAAAGGGCATAGCAAGGTGCTTTTTAATGGAAAAACCATCTACATGTCGCCTGGTGATATTATATACATTCCAAAGGGGATTGAAGATAACCTTTATACAGTAAATGCATCAGAGGAATTTTCGCTGTACAACATATACTTTGACACAGACGAGCCAATGCCAAAGGAAGCTATACATATAAATGCAAATTCTGACGAGTTCAAAAAACATTTTGAAAAAATATACAGGACATGGGTTGGAAAAGGTTCAGGATACTACTACAAGGCTATGAGCCAGGCATATAATATATTTGAAATGGTACGTCGTGTGCAGACAAAATACACTCCTAAATCAAAATTTGATTATCTTGCACAATCCGAAGAATATATGTCTGCACATTATCACGATATTAAATTTGACTATGAAAAGTTTGTATCTCTGTCAGGGCTATCATATTCGTATTTTAAAAAGCTGTTTATAGACAAATACGGATGTCCGCCCGTAAAGCACATTACAAGGCTCAAGATAAGTCGTGCGTGCGAGCTTTTACAAACGGGGAAATTCTCTGTTTCTGAGATTGCAAATCTTTGCGGATTTGAAAATGTGTATTATTTTTCAAACGTGTTTAAAAAGCACACAGGCGTTTCACCGAAAAATTATAAAATTATATAATAAATATCCACCCGCATAGCGGGTGGTTTTTCATCTTCGGGCATAGCCCTATATAACACTGGCTGCACACAAGTGTGCTTTTTATTGACCTGCCAGTCACGCACTTGTTACTTGCTACCCATAAATGGGTCTCTCGGATCAAATATGCTTAATTGATCCGCCTCTTTATCTCTCTTTAATTGCTCTGATATATATTCTTTTATTGCCTTAGTGTTTTTTCCTACTGTATCCACATAATATCCCTTACACCAAAACTCCCTGTTCCTATATGCAAACTTCATATTTCCCCATTTTTGAAATATCATCAAACTACTTTTTCCTTTTAGATATCCCATAAAGCTTGATACACTCACTTTTGGCGGTATACTTATGAGCATATGTATGTGGTCCGGACAAACCTCGCCTTCTATTATTTCTACACCTTTCCATTTGCATAACGTTCTTAATATTTCTCTAATTTCAAGTCGCTTATCTTCATAAAATACTTTTCTTCGATATTTTGGTGCAAACACTACATGATACTTGCAATTCCACTTTGTATGTGCTAAACTTGTTTCGATATTAAATTTGTTTTTCATTTTTAATGTCCTCCGATTGTATTATTTTGTTGTAACTGGGCAGGTCACAACTTTATTTTATACAATCGGAGTTTTTATGTCTACTACTCACCGGCAATAGCCTCTACTGAACCACGCGACTATCGCGTGGTTTTCTTTAAACAA
>JAZQHR010000106.1:0-2410 GCA_045540695.1 Clostridia bacterium
TGTAGTTTCATTGGGCCGTAATCAAACTTCATAAGAGTTATTGCGATGATGAACACAAATGTAAGTAGTGAATAGAAGTTGTATGGGATAGCCTTTACAAATAGAGCCAGTCCCTGACCTTCAGGAGCGTAAGATGCAACAGCAGCCGCCCACGAAGATATAGGAGCTATCATACATACAGGAGCAGCAGTTGCGTCGATAAGGTACGCAAGTTTTGCTCTTGAAATGTTCTGTCTGTCTGTAACAGGACGCATTACCGAGCCAACTGTTAAGCAGTTGAAATAGTCGTCGATAAAGATAAGTATGCCAAGAATAAATGTAGCAATAGAAGCGCCTACGCGTGATTTTATGTTTTTCTCTGCCCACGCACCGAATGCTGCGCTACCGCCAGACTTATTGATAAGTGCAACAAGAACGCCCAAAAGCACTAGGAATATAAATATACCAGCTGTGCCCGATACCGCTGCGATAAAACCTTCGTTTAAAAGGTTGTCCATTGCCATAACAGGTTTAAAGTCGGTAGATAGAAGCGCACCTGCTACTATACCTACAAACAGTGACGAGTAAACCTCTTTTGTGATTAGTGCCAACACGATAGCAATAATTGGTGGAAGAAGTGACCATATAGTCGCGTTAAACGAACTAACATAGGCTGCCTCTTCGCCTTCAGCAAGTGCCATCATAGGAACTAACATTAATACTGACATTACCACAACAAGAAATGTCATTAACTTTTTGTTTCTTAAGTGAAGCATATATTCACCCTCCTATAGTTTCTCGGGTTTATTATACACCATAATTTTACATATTGCAACATATTATTCTGTATAAATGAATAAAGATGTGCATAAAAAAGGAACGACACTTAGGGCGCGTTCTCTTAGTGATTAATTGGTTTTGAAACTATATTTTCAATTTATACTGCATTAAAAAAGTCCACAATACGTCAGTATTGCGGACTTTTTGTTCTTTGTCTAAATATGAAAATCTAACATTCAAAACTGCTTTGCATCCAAAAGACTTTTGTTTTGGATGCAAAACAAGGAAAAATCACGAAGACATCCTGGCGGATTTTAAGTGATTTTAACAAAGTTATGCGACAAAACAATGGTTTTTGGACATTTTATCACTAAGAGAACGCGCCCTGAGGCGCGTCCCCTACAATTTGAAAAATTTGTATAAATGCAAAAATGCTCTGTGTGGCATTCCGCTAACTATTAATTAAACAATCTCATTATATCGCTGAAGGTTACAAATAACATCAGTAGCATAAGTAGTGCAAAGCCGATAAAATGTATCATACCTTCGTGCTCGGCTTTAAGTGGTTTTCTGCGGATTATTTCCACAATTAAGAATAATAGTCGTCCGCCATCAAGTGCAGGGATTGGAAGTAGGTTTGCTACGCCAAGGTTGATTGACAAAAGTGCCGCAAGGTTCAACACATACAACACACCTTTTTTAGCAGCTGATCCTATTTCGCTTACTATTCCCACAGGGCCTGCCATATCCGATACCGGCACCTGACCTGTTATAAGCATACCGAACGATTCTACAACCATCTTCACGGTAAATACCGATTGATAAAATGCGTTTTTTATTATATTTACAAAAGTTTTATCCTCTTTGCCAGCCTCAAAGCCAAGAAGATATTTTCCATCATCGCTCTTTTTGTATTCAAGACGTCGTGTTAAAAGCTCGCCATCTCGTTTGAAGGTAACATCAACAGCGGTGTTGCCATTTCTAAACTGAAAAAATGTGATGTCATCGTAGATATTTATATCAGACGAATAATTATCACCTTCCATTCTTACAATCCGGTCACCAACTTGCAAGCCTGCAACTTCGGCAGGAAAGCCTGATATCAATTTACCAACTGTTGGAGAAGCTATACCAGTTCCCGATGTAATAAGTATAACAAACAACACAAAGCCTGTAACGAGGTTCATAAACGCACCTGCAAAAAGCACTATAAAGCGTTTAAAAGCACTTTTATTGCAAAACGCACCTTCGTCGTCAGAGTCGCCATCTTCACCTTCCATTTTTACAAAACCGCCTATTGGAAGTATGCGGACAGAGTACACTGTGCCGTTTTTCTGCGTTTGCCAGATAGCTTTTCCCATACCGATTGAAAATTCGTGCACAGTTACGCCTGCCTTTTTGGCGGTGATAAAGTGACCGAACTCGTGTACGGTGATGAGAAGTGAAAATATTATAATTGCCCAGATAGCTGTAAGCATCCAATTACTCCTTTAAAAATTAATACATATAGAAACAGACATAGTGTGTTTCTGCCATACGGGTCGTCGACAAGCGCCGACCCCTACGATGTGGTTGACATTAACAATTGTAGGGTGCAGCCTTTAGGATGCACCGAAAACACATAATTGCTGTTCGTCGAAAACCGACAAAC
>JAZQHR010000107.1:0-4469 GCA_045540695.1 Clostridia bacterium
GGTGTGCTCACCGAATAGAAGAAATCATTTCAGGCGGTAAGATTCTTCGTCCTGCATACAAGAGTATTTGTAAAATAGGAAAAGAATTTGTTGAAATGGAAAACCGAACAGACTCTGAATAATATAAAAAAATCCACTCGAACGAGTGGATTTTTTTATGTTTTTCAAAATTAAAAATTAAGAAAAATTATTGAAGCTATACCAAGTAACAGTCCAGTGTATTGTTGTTTGGATAGCTTTTCTTTATACAAAGTCAGAGCGATGATTGCTGTTAGTATTATCCCGCCTGCAGATATTATAGGAAACATTACAGAGGCGTCCATTCGGGTGGAAAGAAGTATTACAAATAAGTTTACAAGTCCGTTTGCCAATCCGCACACGGCATATTGCCAAAAACCATTTTTTAATGTTGGTACAAATAGTTTTCTTTCTTTTTTCAAAGCAAATGCTACGAGTACTACAACCACTATCAAAAGTGCTATAATCATAAACTGGTTTTTATACATACCATTGCACACAATCTGCTGGACCTTTTGTACGGTAGAGCATATTCCGTTCCCTAAAAACGACAACGATACATATATTATCCATTTTAAAGTTATCCTTTTTTGTTCACCTTTTTTATCTACATTGATCAAAAACAAAGATATCAAAAGAAATGCTATACCCAAAACAAGCGAGATATCAACAGGTTCGCTGAGCATTATGATGCCATACATGGTAGGTATTATAAGAGAGTACTGAATAATAAGACCAGTAAGCGACAGCGGTCCGGTTGCTATTGCAAAAAAGCCACCCAGTGTTCCTATACCGTATGATAATGCAAATAGAATAGCAAACCAAAAAGCTTCTTTTGATATACTAAAATCGCCATTTGCGGTGATTATAAAAAACAACGCAGCAAACATAACTATTGCAGCAGAAAATGTATATGCTCCGCCGCTATCTTTTGTAGTATAACTTTTTTGACATACTTGCTGTATGCTAACACCAATGATAACTGATATCAATAGCAAAAAGTTCATTTTATCACCTCTATATGATTATATATTATTTATTTAAATGATTTCTTATATTTTTTCAGCGAAATCTTGAACAAACTATACTTTTTGCTATTCGCTCATATATGTTTTATGATATTTACCGGGCGAAACACCTACTTTTCTGGAAAATGTTCTTATAAAGTTGCTATAATCGTTAAAACCGCATTTTTCCATTGTTTCTGCGACGCTTTTTCCCTGCTTCAAATATTTTTTAGCCTCGGAAATTCTTTTACTGATTATATATTTCGATGCCGTTGTGCCAAGAAAATCTTTAAAAAGTCTGCACAGGTGATTTACCGAGATATATGAATTTTTTGCAATATCCGAGAGAGTGATATCGTTTTGAAAATTTGAATTTATATAATCTATTGCCAGCTTTAATGACGACGGATAACTGTTCGACGCAGATTCATAAGATGCATCATTGTTTTGCGTCAAAATGTTTAAATCAACAAGCAGTTTAATCACAAGGTTCTGCTTTATAATATCGTCAGCAAATTCGTATTCTTTGCTAAGTCCTTCAAAACATTCTGTAATACGCGCAAAATCTTTGTCATCAAGCTGAATCTTGTTACTCTGTTTCATATAGAAGCATTTTGCAATATTTGTATTGTTGGTAGAATGATTAATCATAAATTCAGGATGAATCTGTAAAACCCATCTTTCTATATTTTTTTCGGCACAAAAAGTTATCTTGTGTGCCTCGTACTGATTCATAAAGAAAAGGCTTCCATCTGTGGCATCATAAACCTTTCCATCTATTAAAAAGCTACTTCCACCTTCCTTTAACAAAAGGATTTCGCAGCATTCATGTGTATGTATATTCGGGTTTAAAGAATTCTCAGTTGAATAAAAAAGTCCAAAGCTTTTGGTTTTATTTGCATAATCAAGAGCATTGGAGCATTTGTCAAAAACAACCTTCATTTTTCTCACCTCGGTGTCAGTATATCAAACCACGTTAAAAAATGCAATATTTTGATTAATTCAGGTAAAAAAAGCAATATATCACCTCAAAAAAGTGAGATTTGCAATATTTAAATTAAAAAAAGCAAAGAATTTGCGAAAAATTAATGGTATACTAAAAATAGCCGTATTATAATTTATTCATAACAAGAAGGAGAATTATCATGGATAAAAGTATATATATTGATTTAATGGATAAAGTCCTTACAGCGTATAGCGATGAGCGAATACGTGAGTATACCGAAAGAGTCAAGCAAAACGGAATCGAAGAGCATGGCTATCCGCGACTTACCATAAACCTTGGTATACTAATCGCTCACGGAAGACGAGCTGAGTACAAGGATAGATTTATAGAAATGATGGACCTGTGTTGCAGTCAGATACCTACCGCCCTTGCCAGAAACGGAGGAACAGTCGGCAACGATTTTTCTGTAAAGGAAATGGTAACCGGTATAATTGAAATAGAAAAATCAGGTGTGTTTGATAAAGCTCTTACAGAGAGATGGAGAAGTGAACTTGCAAAAATTAACCCTTACGAAACCTATTGTATGATTGCTGAGGTTCCTCCCAAACCTATTCACAACTGGGCAGCTTTTGTAGCGGCAAGTGAGCAAATGAGAAAGTATGCAGGATTAGGCGATGAAAGTGATTTCATAGACAATCAGGTAGCATCACAGCTTTTTAATTTTGATAAAAACGGAATGTACATAGATCCACCTGACGAACCAATGGTATATGAGTTTGTAACCCGACTTCAGTTTGCGGTAATGCTTTATTTCGGATACAACGGCAAGTATTTAAACGAGCTTGAAGATTTTATGCTAAAGTCCGCAGATTTAACGCTAAAAATGCAATCGGTGACAGGTGAGATACCGTTCGGAGGACGAAGCAATCAGTTTTTACACAATGAAACATTTTACGCTGCACTTTGCGAATACTACGCGGTGTTTTTCAAAAAACGCGGCGATTTAATAAAAGCCGGTATGTTCAGGCGAGCAGCGGCTATAGCGACAAGGAACATTATACCGTGGCTAAACGCCAATACCATACACCATGTCAAAAACTACTACCCTATCGACAGTATGTACGGGTGCGAATCATACGCGTATTTTGATAAATACATGGTAACCACTGCCTCATGGCTATACATTGCGTATGCTTTTGCAGATGACAGCATCCAAAAAGTGCCTTGCCCGTCAGAAAATGAAAATTATATCTCAAAAACATCAGATGTTTTTCACAGAGTATTTTGTAAATACGGCGACTACCACCTGCAGTTTGAACTTAAGGCTGACAAAAAGCACGATGGAACAGGCCTTGGACGAGTGCACAAAAAAGATGTTCCATCTGCACTTTGTATGTCTTCTTCGTTTACAGATACACCATTTTACAAGATCGACGTTCAAAACAAAACACCTTTTTCAATCTGTGGTGGCATAAAGGTAAATGGTGATTATCTGCATACGTACGATGACAAATTAGAATACACACTAAAGGATGAGAAAGTCGACGAAACCTCATTGGCAATTTCTTTTGACTGTAGACTAGACAAAAAGCTTATGTATACAGAAACATACGCAGTTTCACAAGATGGCGTAGACATAACAGTAGAAGGTAATGGTGATGTAGAAATTGCCTTCCCTGCGTTTTTGTTTGACGGTGAAACCAAAACAGACATAAATGCTACGGACAAATCCGTGACCATAAGCTATCAGGGGCATACGTGCCGTTACACAAGTTCAGACATATTCGTGGACAAAGATGATGTTTGTGCTAATCGTAATGGACATTATAAAAAAATGGCAGTACAGGGAAAGGACAAAGTTTCCCTTAAAATAGAACTTAATTAAAAGGAGAATATAAATTATGGAAAGATATGTACAAAATCACACTGAATGGATTAATTCAACATGGGAAAAGCTTGACAAAAAACTAAGCAAAATTGCAATCAAAAGCAGAGAAAAAGTTCCTTATACAACTGTAGACGGCGTTCACGACGATAAACGCAATAAAATAGACTGGTGGACAAACGGATTTTTTGGCGGTCTTATGTGGCTTATGTACGTAGGTACAAAGAACGAGGAATACAAAATCACCGCTGAGCGTCAGGAAGAATTTTTAGACGCGGCACTATCAGATTACGCGTGTCTTCACCACGACGTAGGATTTATGTGGGATATAACAAGCGGTATAAATTACAGACTTACAGGCAACGAAAAATCGAAAAACCGTTGGGCTACAGCAGCATCAATCCTTGCATCACGTTTTAATTTAGAAGGCGACTACATCCGTTCGTGGAACAGCGAAAGAGATTTAGGCGTTACTATCATCGACTGTATGATGAACATCCCTATGCTGTACAAAGCAAATGAGCTAAACGGCGACGACAGATTTAAGAGTATAGCTATGCGTCACGCGGACACTACCATAGACCATCACATAAGACCTGACGGAAGCGTTCAC
>JAZQHR010000108.1:0-4581 GCA_045540695.1 Clostridia bacterium
CAGGCTCTAATTATTTAGCATTGCCTGACTTTTTTAGTGCAACCCGAGGGAACAGAGGGTTTTTAATATACACTAAGCTTACGTTCCCGAGTTTGCACGTGCAGTTAATTTTTTAAAATGAGTCTTGATATTTTCTTGAAATTCATCAATAGGTGCGGCAGGGGTTGTTAGGGGCTTTGCTGCTGAAGCCCCTGACAAAAAGAAAAGATAATTTAACTTAAAAAACGAGTTAAACACTTATATATTATAGTGTTAATAGATGTTTGCTATTCCATACTACTTAATGGACATCTTAGAAATCCTCCCACCGCTAAAGCGGTCCCCCCTCCTTTAGGCAAGGAGGGCTTTTCCTCCCAACTAGGGACACCCTGAACCCAAAGTGTTTTTTACGCTCGACTATCAGTTTGTGGTGTAGTTAGAAAATTATAAAACATACTGTTTTATTAAAGGGTATTAGTTTTCTATTGCTAAAACCTTTTTTGTAATATATAATGAAACCATGAGAGGAGTGAATAATATGAAAAATATAAAAGTGATATGTATTGTTGTTATTGTGGCAATTGTTGCCGCTCTGGCTATCGGCGGTTTTAAATATTATATAGACAATAAAAGTAAGATAAACCCACATCCGGAAGAACTGTATTCCATGAAGAATACCTACCTTGGTGATGCATCAGCGACCAGAAAAATAGTTGAGCTGGCTAATATAACTCCTTATCAGGATGAAGAAATAGAACTTTATACAGATGCATCTCCTATGCGTCTTACTATAAAATATTTTGTTTCCGACAGATCGGAGCACAGGTATATAGAAAAAGGAAGATTAAACAAAACGGCTGCGCTTATATTTTCGCTTATTCCAAACGCAGACGAGATTTCTATGCTTATTTTTGATGTTCACGGAGATATCAAAAATGCGGAAACAGCATTTGCAGGCTCTTATTATAACAGAAATCTTCTTCACGAGCGTGAGGGTATGTCTGCGATTACTGCCGAATACATAAAAGGCGCGACAAAGGATTTTGATGCATATAAGGAATATTATTATACTGTAATGAATGCAGAAGAACCAAAACGAAACACAGCGTTTCTTGATGCTATGTATGAATATATCGGTGATGACTGTGAAATAGTAGCAAACAGCGGTATAGGAGCAGATATAGTGATTGATGATGATTTTTTACTAAGCGATGATTGCAAAGAAATAGAGGAAGCTCTTAACCTAAACGGAACCGGCGTTAATTTTGCAGAGTATCCTCCAAAAGGAAGTGCTATACGCCTTGAAAAATATGATATACGAAACTTCAAAACAGGCGAAGTAAGAAAATGCGCGGTTGCATATTACAGTGACACAGAAGATGGTTTAATAATGTTAGCACAAAAATTTCTTGATGAAGTATCTGATTTGCAGACCATAAGAGAACAAATAATTAAAAGAAATTAAAAAATTTTTAATCCCGTTGAGCCTTAGAGCCAGCGGGATTTTTGATGCAATTTCAGCACAAAACCAAAATATTAAATAAAAATTCTGTTTCAGCCTAAAAAGATTGGGTATAATATAATTACAAAAGCAAAAAGAAACATAAAAATGATAAAGTTTAAAAGCTGTATGAAAGGATGTGATACCGATGAAAATATATACCGGTTCCGGAGATAACGGAAAGTCCGGCACCATCTCGGATGAAGATGTAAGTAAAGATGCTGATATATTTCACGTACTTGGAACGATAGATGAATTATCCGCTAATATCGGTGTCGCAAAGTGTGAAGCTGATAAAGAAATTTTTGAGGTATTAGAAAAAATACAAACGCAGCTGATAAGCGTAGCGGCATATATAGCAGGCGGAAATAAAGTGGATTTTGTTTCACTTACAAAGGAATATGAAAAGGCTATTGATGATTTTTCAAAAAAAGTGTCATTGCCAGATAAAATAATACTAAGCGGTAACACACTCATAGGTGCCAGGGTAGATGTGGCACGAACAGTTGCCAGAAGGCTGGAGCGATGTGTGGTGGCAAGCGGACTTATAGATGAGTCGCTAATGTACTTTAACAGACTGTCAGATTTATTGTACGTACTTGCAAGGTATGCGGATGTTCAATAAAAAGATGGTATAAGCTTTCAAATCTCGCATATATATTCTATAGTAATATTTTAAACCATGAGGAGGATTAAGATGCCTATAGAATTAAAGAGAGAAAGCATACAGGTAAGTGAGGTACTTGACCATCAAAAGCACTCATCGGAGGCGTACACATACATAATTGTTCCCGATTCAAAGCCCGATATATTAAAGGTGCTGAGTGTGGATGCAAATGCGGTTATTAAAGAAAAATATATTCAGAAAGATAAGATAACCGTATCAGGAAATATAAATTTTAAAATACTTTATCTTGGTGATGGCGAAGAGAAAAATGTAAAGAGTATATATTACGATACCCCGTTTTCACAGGCAGTAAATGTACCGGGAGTGGATGACAGCATTATGTCAAACATTTCGTCAAAAGTGTCAAACGTGATATGTAATATAGAAAACAGCCGAAAGCTCAGCGTACAGACTAGTATTGAACTAGATTGTAACATTGTAAATCCAGCTGACATAGATTTGGTAACAGAGATAGACAGTGACAAGGTCGTTCCGTATAAAACCGAAACGCTGGAGGTTTTTAACGAGGTAATATCACAGCATGATGTAATCGAGATAGGTGATACAGTAGGCATCGGCCAGGGAATGCCGATGATAGAAGAACTTTTAAAAGCAGATGCAATTCTTTCACAAAAGGATACTAAGATTGTAAATAATAAGCTGGTAGTAAAAGGTATTGCAAAAATATCAGCAGTGTATACCGATGTGAATGCAACATTGCAGGTGGTGAATCAGGATGTTCCGTTTACCGAGATAGTAGACGTAAATGGAATATCAGACGATATGATATCGGATATTTCATACAAAATTGAAAATCTTGACTGTCAGGTCGCAGAGGATAATGACGGTGACAGAACGATAATTGATTTTGATATGACGATAGGTGTAGATACAGTAGCTTATGACAGGTCGGAGATAGAAGTAATAAATGACCTTTATAGTCCTGAAGCGGAAATAAAAATTCATACAATAAATGCAAATGTATGGTCGCTATACGGGGAAGAAAAAACGCAGATAGACGTAAAAGAAAGCATAACCTTACCTGTAGATGCTCCGGATATATCCAAGATATACAAGGTGTCTGTAAATCCTGAAATCACAAATATTTCACTCGCAGAAGGGAAAATGTTTATAGAAGGTGAGATAACGGCGGCAGCAGAGTATATATCAGACGATGACAAATCCCCTATGCACACAGCTGTGAAAAAGATTCCGTTTACACATAAAACAAATATAACTGTGGAAAACGAAAATATACAGCCGTATGTAAATATCTCAGTAGATGAGGTGTCATACAGTGCAAGCAAGTCACATGAGATAGATGTAAAATTGTTTGTGGGCATATCGTCAAAGGCAGTTAATAATTCCAACGTAAATATAATATCAAAAATAGACGTTGATGAAGATTTACCGGAATATCTTATGCCGAGTATAGTAATATATTTTGTACAAAGCGGAGATACTTTGTGGAATATAGCAAAGAGATACCGCACCACTATAGACGATATAGCCGATATAAATAACATCGACCCGGATATGACTCTTATGCCAAATCAAAAACTACTGATACCAAAAAGAGATTAGTAAATAAATTTTATACCAAAGAAAGAAGTTGATTAAACCAGGCTATGAATAGTGAACCAATTGATTTTTAGTCCCTTATGTGTTAAAATGAAATGCGTAAGGGACTAAATTTTTTTGGAGGCGTCAGGATTTTGCTTAAGGTTAATATAATTTGCTTGGGAAAGCTTAAAGAAAAATATATAAAGGACGGAATAGCTGAATATACCAAAAGATTGTCGAGGTTTTGCAATCTAAATATAATAGAGCTTCCAGATGAGAAAATACCCGATAACGCTACCGATGGCGAGATGAAAAAGGTAATATCACTAGAGGGCGAAAAGATAAAAAAGCATATATCCGACCAAAGCTTTAAAATAGCACTTTGCGTTGAGGGAAAACAGCTTTCATCCGAGGACTTTGCAAGTAAAATAAATAACGTAACTGTGCTTGGTAAAAGCGAAATTACATTTGTAATAGGCGGTTCGCTTGGACTTTCTGAGGATATAAAGAAAATGTGCGATATGCGACTTAGCTTTTCGATGTTTACTTATCCGCACATGCTCATGCGACTTATCCTGGTGGAGCAAATATACAGAGCGTTTAAAATAAACAGCGGAGAAGAATATCATAAATAATAAAAAATGTGTATATTTTTTAGTTTATTTTCATATAATATATTAAAAAGTTGTTGACATATCTGGATTATCGTGGTATAATAATCTTCGTTGTAAAAACTAAATATCGCAGGGTAGAGCAGTCTGGTAGCTCGTCGGGCTCATAACCCGGAGGTCGTTGGTTCAAATCCGGCTCCCGCAACCAATTGATATAAGTGGCTTTTAGCGAAATACTAAACGCCACTTTTTTAGTAAAT
>JAZQHR010000109.1:0-13733 GCA_045540695.1 Clostridia bacterium
CACTTTTATAGCTTCTTCGCGTGAATAAACCACCTTAAGTTTTTTCACACCTCGGCTTTTTAGCTCCCTTCGCATCACCTTTGCAAGAGGGCATACAGACGTTTTGTATATGTCTGTCACTTCAAATCGCGTAGGGTCAAGCTTGTTTCCTGCACCCATCGCACTTATCATATACTTGCCAAGCTCGTCTGCCCTTTTTGCTAGCTCTATCTTTGCAGAAACAGTATCTATGGCATCGACTATGTAATCATAAACCGAAAGGTCGATGCTATCGGCGTTCTCGGGAAGGTAAAAAAGCTTGTTTGCGTTTATTATTACACCGGGGTTTATGTCCTTTGCTCTTTTACTTATCACATCTACCTTGTACTCACCAATAGTGCTTTCCAGTGCTATTATCTGTCGGTTAAGGTTTGACTTTACCACTTTGTCGGGGTCAAACACATCGACAGCACCCACACCTGCACGTACAAGTGCCTCAACAGTGTAGCCACCCACACCGCCTACGCCAAAAACTGCTATATGTGAATTTTTAAGTTTTTCCAGTCCGTCTGCCCCTATTAAAAGCTCGGCTCTTTCAAATCGTTCCATACTTGCTCCTACTGATTGTACTCTTTTATCTTTCGTGCTATATCCCTCTTTGCGTCACGGCCTGCTATGTCGTTTCGCTTGTCATAAAGCTTCTTACCGTGCGCAAGAGCTATCTCTACCTTTACACGCGAATTTTTAAAATACAGCTTAGTCGGGATAAGCGAATATCCTTTTTCCTTTACCGAACCAATAAGCTTACGAATTTCGTATTTATGCATAAGCAGCTTTCGGTCACGAAGAGGATCTTTATTAAAGATATTTCCCTTTTCATAAGGACTAATGTGCATACCCTTTACGTATACTTCGCCATTATCTATAGACGCATACGAGTCCTTAAGGTTTACCTTTCCTTCACGAAGCGACTTAACCTCTGTACCTGCAAGGCTTATTCCGCATTCATACGTTTCTTCTATGAAAAAGTCGTGCCACGCCTTTTTATTTTGTGAAATAAGTTTTATACTGTCAGCCATTTTTGTCCTCCTACATAAGTATGAAGTCTACTTCTTTGTACTCGGCATCCACTCTGCCTACTACCACACTCACCTCATCGCCGATTTTAAATGTGCGTTTTGTTCGCTCACCTGTGAGTGTGTATCTTTTTTCATCATATATATAATAGTCATCGTCAAGGTCGGATACTCTTACCAAACCTTCAACCGTATTATCAAGTTCTACGAAAAATCCAAACGACGTTACAGACGATATTATGCCGCAAAACTCCTCGCCCACCTTGTCAAGCATATATTCAGCCTTTTTAATATCCTCAACCTCGCGCTCGGCATCCTGAGCATTAACCTCCGCCTCACTCGACTGATACGATGCGGTGGTAACTATGCTTTTAAGCTTTGCTATTCTCTCGTCAGAAAGCTGACCTTCTTTTATAAATTCCTTTATAATCCTGTGTATAATAAGGTCAGGGTAACGCCTGATAGGTGAAGTGAAATGACAATAGTACTTAAAAGCCAAGCCAAAATGCCCCTGATTTTCGCTGTCGTACCTTGCCTTCATAAGCGAACGAAGCATCACAGTTGACACTATTCGCTCTTCCCTCGTGCCTTTTATCTTATTTAAAAGCTTGGCAAATTCCATTGGGTGGATATCCTCACCGCCCGAAATCTTATAACCAAGATTGCCAGCGAACTCGTTAAACGCAGTTATCTTTTCAAATGTCGGCTTTTCATGGATTCTGTATACAAACGGAATTTCCGTCCAGTACATATACTCTGCTACCGTCTGGTTGCATATAAGCATAAATTCTTCGATAATGCCATTTGACACGCCGGTTTTATATCGATATATATCGATAGGATATCCGTATTCATCAAGCACTATCTTTGTTTCAGGAAAATCAAAATCAATGCTTCCTTTAGCATTTCTCTTCTTTTTAAGTATTCCTGCAAGCTCATTCATAAGGGTAATACTCGGCATTATATCCTGGTATCGTTTTACAAGCTCATTGTCATTTTCCTCGATAATTTTTGTAACATCGTCATACGTCATTCGCTCGCATGAATTTATTACACTTTCGCATATTTGATGTGAAACAACATCGCCGTTTGCGTTTATATTCATTATAACAGAAAGCGTCAATCTGTCAACATTTGGGTGCAGACTGCACACACCATTTGACAGCTTTTTAGGAAGCATAGGCACTACTCTATCGGCAAAATACACACTTGTACCGCGTTTAAGTGCCTCCTTGTCAAGGTGTGAGCCTTCTGTAACGTAGTGCGACACGTCGGCAATATGCACACCAAGTATATATTCATTTCCTAACTTTTCTATGCTTATGGCATCGTCAAGGTCCTTTGCATCGGCTCCGTCTATGGTAAATATGATTTTATCACGAAAATCGCATCTTCCAGAAAGGTCAGTATCGGTAAGCTTATCCTCTATTCTGTCACACTCATCAAGCACTTTTTTAGGGAAAACATCATTTATGCCGTAACGCTTCATAACACTCATTACATCAACGCCCTTTTCATCCCACGCACCGATTATCTCGCATATACTGCCTTCAGGGTTGCGTCTGTTATCTCCCCATTTAGTGATTTTCACAACTACCTTGTCGCCGTCTTTTGCACCATTAACATCGCCCTTCGGAATAAAGATATCCTGCGAAAGCTTCTTGTCATCTGGAATAACAAAACCAAAGTTTCGGCTTTTCTCAAACGTACCAACCACTTCCGTGTTTGCCCTTTCGGTTACTTTCACTATCTTTCCCTCACGACGTTTTCCATCATGCGATTGAGATGTAACCTGTGCCATTACAGTATCATTATTCATCGCACCAAGTGTATGCTCTGCAGGGATAAAGATATCCTCATCCTCGCACAGTACAAAGCCAAAGCCTCTGTCATTTCCGCGAAATTTTCCTGTGATAAATCCAAGGCTTTCAGGTGTGGCATATCGCTTTTTCTTTGTAACCATTACCTGCCCCTTTGAAATAAGCACAGACAGTATTCTTGCAAACTCGCCCATATCCTCATCCGATACGCAAAGCACGCTTGCAAGCTCGTCAAAGAGTAGCGGTACATAGCTTGGCTGATGCATAAACATTACTATTTTTTCTTCTCGTGATAGGTTTTGTATATCCATAAACTTCTCCTAGTGAATCTATATCATACATCCATTATAACATTTTTTTGAAAAAAAGATACTGTTTTTGGAAAATTACTTGAAAATTATTGCATATTAAAGTAAAATATATGTATTAAATATAAAAGGAGAGTTAAATCTTGAAAAACAATATATTCTCACCTGCGGATATACTTATCCCCGAAAATACAGATATGAACAAATGGAGTGTTGTGGCATGTGACCAGTACACCTCCGAGCCTGAATACTGGGAAAAGGTATCATCTCACGTTGGCGAGGCAAAATCCACTCTAAACATAATGTATCCCGAAATCTATCTAAACGAGCCTGATTTTGAGGACAGAATAAAAAAGATAAATAAAACTATGGATGAATATCTTGTTGACGGATTTCTAAAAGAATATCCCGACAGCATTATATATGTAGAAAGGACTCTTGCAAACGGCAGTATAAGACGCGGTCTTATGGGCATGGTGGATCTCGAATGTTATGACTATACGAAGGGGTCAACATCTCTTATCCGTGCAACTGAAGGAACGGTTCTTGACAGAATTCCTCCAAGAGTAAAGATACGTGAAAATGCATCACTTGAGATGCCACACATAATGCTCCTTGTAGATGACCCTGACAAGCAAATCATTGAACCGCTTGCGAATAACAAATCGAATTTCGTCGATGTATATGTTTTTGAACTTATGCTAGATTCAGGTCATACAAAAGGCTACGCTATTGACAATGATACAAAAGAAAAAATAGATAACATTTTATTGTCTATGCTAAACAAAGACAACTTCAACAAAAAATACTCGGTAGCCGACAAGGAAATTCTTTTATTTGCAGTTGGTGATGGCAACCACTCGCTTGCCACTGCGAAGGCATGCTACGAAAACTACAAAAAAGAGGTTGGCGAGGAAAAAGCAAAAAACAGTGCAAAGAGATATGCACTTATCGAGCTTGTAAACCTACATGATGATTCACTTGTGTTTGAGCCAATACACAGAGTGATATTCGATGTTGACACAAATGACTTTATAAAAGCACTTGAAAATGCATACGATGTTTGTCCGTCTGATAGCATCAACAATCCATATTCATTCGAGATAATCACAAAGGATACACATCGATGCCTATCGATATCAAATCCTGATATGAATTTGACAGTTGGTTGTATACAGAAATTCATAGATACCTACCTTGAAGGCAAAAAAGGATATGTAGACTATATTCACGGTGATGCAGTAGTAAAACAGCTTTCTGCGAAAGCAAACAACGTTGGTATTATACTAAAAGGAATGGATAAATCAGACCTTTTCAAAACGGTAATACTTGACGGAGCACTACCAAGAAAGACATTTTCTATGGGCGAGGCAGAGGACAAGAGATTTTATCTTGAAACAAGAAAAATAGTTTAATAAAATTTAAGCATCGGGCGGGTACAGATACCCGCCCTTATATTTTTAAATTATTATCAAAAAGACGTGTGATTTCTCACACGCCTTTTCATTTATATATTTAATTCCACTCTGTATTATTCTGTTACTGCCTCTGGTGTTTCAGTTTCAATCACTGCAGAAACACCAAGATCTTTTTCAGAAGATAGAGGAACGATATCAGTCATACTTGACCACAAGAATACTTTTATATTCTTGCCGCCGGCAACTTCTGTATCATTAATCCAAGTCTGAAGCTCTCCGCCCTCATTAAATGCAAGATCATAGTTTACAATCTTTGTTTCTGAAAGCTGACCTGTTAAAGCATCATACGCAGCTACGATAATTTTTGCTTTCATAGCATCGGCATATTTATTGAATAGTGATAATGATAACTTATTATCGTCATCTAAAACAGCTGCAACTTCAACAATATCTTCAAGTGCACCCTTTGATGAAACGTAGTTTGCAACTACATCTACGCCATCAACTTTAACAAGGAATATATCGCCTGATGCTACATCAGATGCTTTAAACTTAAACATATATTCACCTGTCGAAGTTATAGGACAAGTACCGAAGTATTTAGCTTTTTTCATATCAGGGTAATCGTTCTTGTTTATAAGAACCATTGTTGCTTCCTTGCCTGCATTTGATGAACCAAGATTACCGTATAGGTAAACTACATCACCAGAATATTTTACAGTAGTAGGACCATTGTACTCTAGATTATCTGATGGGTGAACAGGAGTTTCACCTTCGCCGTCATCACCACCATCGTCCACTACAGGAGCGATGTATCTTGCAACTGCCCAAGCATAACCGCCGTCTGCAGTTGTAACCTTAGCACTTACACTTGCATTTGCAGTAGTAACTGTATAAGTAGCACCGCCTTCCTGAAGAAGAGCACCGTTCATATCATACCAGTTGATAGAATATGCACTTGTGTCAAGAGCTGCGCCGTTTAGCTTAGCTGTTAGAACTTCGCCTGCACTCATTAATGTATCGTCGTAATCGATAGTAAACGTGCCGTTGAATTTCTTATCGAAATCATCTACGTAGATGATGTGTTCGCCTTTTGCAACCCAGTACTGATCTCTTACACGTCTTGTTCTCATTATGATACGGTCTTCGTATACTTCAACGTATCTTGCGTAACCGCCTCTGCCACTTACTTTTGAACCTGTGCTAGGGTATGCATTTGTATATGTAACAGCTGCAGTATCTAAAATAGGTGTATGAGCAACATCAGAAATGTTATAGCAAATCATATCAGAATCAAGTTCTGAATGAACGTGACCTGTAACGATAATAACGCTTGGGTGACGTTTTACAATTTCATTAAATACATCGTCATTAAACGCGCTACCTGTATTTGTAAGTCCACCACTTGCCCATGGCATGTGAGTGAAGATAAATGTTGGTTCACCACTCTTTTCAGAGTAGCAAAGTTTTTCTTCAAGCCATTTTGCCTGAGCAGCGGATAAAGAGTAGCTATCCCTGTATGGTGTAGAAAGGAATATATAGTGATGTCCGCCAACGTATGCTTCGTAGCTCCAAGGGTCTGCTCTGTCGATTACTATACCAAAATCTTCTTCAAGGTGATTCATTCTTATGTCAAGAGCTTTTGAAGCTTCGTCCCATTTACTTACGCCGTTTGAGAACATTGCAGTATCGTGGTTACCTGTTAGGTAGTAGAATGGGAAATCTACTCCGTGGTCAGCAATCATATCTTCTATAAGAGCGTACTCGTAATCGATAGCAGAGTTTGCTATGTCACCATTGAAGATAACACCTTTAAATTTATCCGCACCTGCTTCTCTGCCTTTAGCTGCAAGTCTTACGAAATCAGCTATACCAAGGTTTGGATGCGAATTCAAACTGTGAGATGTGTTGTCAGCGTGGAAGTCAGATGCCCAAACCATGCTGTATAGCATTTCTGACTTATCTGCACTAAATAGCTTATTTGCAGGAATAGCATAAGACAACACCTTTGCAGCATCTGCAGTAATAACTTCAGCTATTACGTGTGTTGCTCCCTCAGGGATAAGTCTACCGTTTACAAACTCGCGTGTTAGAGCATTGTCTGCATATACAAGCTTTGTTGCATCAAAGTCTGCATTAGCAGTTGTAAAACCTTCTACAGTATAGTTTGCTATATTGTAGTAGTTATCAAGCTTTTCAGTAGCATTTTTACCCCAGTATATATTGATACCGGTGATAGCTGCCTGAAGGTCAGCATCTATACCTGAAATAGTAAGAGTACCGTCTGCATCGCCGTTTTTATCGTTTATAAATGCAAAGTCTATTGCAAGGTCATCTAAAGTGGCAGCAGATACAGTAACTAGTGAAAACATTGATATTATCATTGAAAGTACAACAATGATTGATAGAAATTTATTCATTTTCATATTATATCCCCTCCCCCTTTAGTTTAACTCATATACTTCGGTGATGTTGTTTAGTGTTTCTTCACCATCTACGAAGAATACTTTTATCTTAGCATTTTCAGCATCATTTACGGTAAATAGTTTTGCATTTGTGCCGTAAATTGCCTCAGGATCAAGCACTGTAATAGCAGTCATTTCGTTGTTTTCATAAAGAGCAGCTATTACCTTGTATGTACCAAGTCTTGATGTAGGATAGTTAAAGTATACTACACCATTTACAGGCTTAGAAAGACCATTTCCTGCACCGTCAAAGAATCTTCCTATATACATAGGTCTGTTAGTATTTGTATCAAACCATTTTGATGAATTGTATTTTGTAAGCTTGAAGCTATATACCTTAGCATATGCCCAACCCTGATAAACGTGACATCCTGTACCAGATGTGATAGGAGCACCATTGTCAGTTTCAACTCCATCTACAAGTGATGTATCTGTAAGTGTGTCTACATAAGTTATATTCTGTCTTAAGGCACCTGCTGTAGACCATAGAATGTTTATCTTTAGGCTTCCGTCTGCCTGCTCTGTAACATTTACAGTAGCCTCAAAAGAAGTGTTTCTGCCTGATTGTGTATAACCCGCTGCACCTGATGATGTATATAGGTTATATGTTGTACCGTTATACACCTTGTTAAGAGTCCAGTTTTTATTATAAGGCGACGTAAACTCATAATAGTTTGAACCATCTTTTGCAAATCTTATCATTGCATCTCCCGAATCACTACGCCATCCTTTAAATGTAAACGAGTAGCTTCCTTTAAATGCTGTATCGTTTGTGTAGTATACATATCTGTTATTCTTTGCTGCTAACCAGTTGATACCATCTGCATCTGTTATTTCAGCACCAGATATACCACTGAATCCTAGAGCAGCAAGTGAATCATGAGTATCAGCAGAAGTGAAAGTTTCATTTAGTACTTCTTCAGCCCATGATGTACCATATTTCTTAAGTGTAAATGATTTAACCTTACCTGCTGAGTTACCATATATGTTTACACTCATACCATCTTTAATAGGGTTGGTATCTTCAGCTGTAAGAGTAACTGTGTTTCCGGCTGCAGGTGAGAACACAAGTTTAATAGTCTTATATCCTGTAGCAGAGTCTGTGCTTACAGTTACTTCATAGTCTGACCAGTTACAATATCCATACTGATATGTATCGCTGGTAGATGTGCTTGTCTGGAATATAGCAAGTGGTGCACTGTCACCAAGGTCTTTTCTTGATATAATAACATGCTTATTGCTTGCGCTACCATACAAAGCTTTAACATAGTAATAATTGCTGTCAGCATTGTCAAATCTTATTTCAGAAGCATTGTAGTTTCTGTAAACTCTTGCTTTGAAGTTGTAGTTATCACCAAGTGAAGCATTATATGTAACAGCACTATATTCTGATGCGATACCTGACTCATCTGTTATAGCAGCACTTGCAGGTACTGTAAATCCTTCATTTGCAAGTGATGTAGCTGTATCAGTAGATGTAAATGTCTTGTCTACTACAACGTCAGTGTACATAGTAGGCTTGTCAGTAGCTTTTTCACTTGCTGATACAAGTGAATTTGCTTTGAAATAGTAAATAGTACTTGATGCACCGTTGTAGTTCTGAGTAATTCTTATGATACCATCGTTTTCAAATGGAGTAGCATCAGTAGCTTCAAGTACAACAGGAGCTATAGTAGAACCATCTTTCGAAATAGTAGCAACTATCTTTAGACCATCTGTTGTTTCAGTAACCTTTACATTATGAATGTATGTACCTGTCTGAATAAGCTTTCCTGTGCTTGAGTTATAGTAAAATCCGTGAGTAGACATATCCATAAAATCGAGCTCGGTATATGTACCTGCAACGCATTTTCTAAGCACAAGCTGCGGTACACCCGGCGTAGCTGTTGCATCAGCAGTTCTCTTAGACCTTACTTCATAGAAATTTTTAGAATCTATATAGTTAAATCTTATATAGTACTCGTTTGCGTTACCTACTTTATATTTCCACTCAAACTCATAATCGCCTGATATTTTATTGTCCTTAGGCGAGAAACTATAGCTACAGTTTGAACCTGGCAATGCTGTACCATTACCAAATGTAGTAGCAGCAGGAAGGTTAAAGCCATAGTCAGCCCACTTAGCTACAGTATCACCTGCTTTGAAATCTGTTTCAAATGCCCAGTGTTTAGCTACAGAACTAGCTGCAAACTGGGTAAGCTTCATATAATATACAGTAAACTTACTTGTGTTATTACCTGCTACTTTGAACTTACCGTTGAATGTAGGATTTGACTCATCTACATAAGTAAGTGTAACTTTGTTCTGCTTGTCGCCGTCCTGTGCACTTATATTCCATGTACCTTCCTGATATCTGATATTCCATGTAGCATCGTGGTCATAAAGATAGATCAAACCTGAACTTTTTGCAACCTCTGTACCATCCTTCTTAAGTATGATAGGCGATCCGTCAGAATTGTGACTCCAAGTAACTGTGTATCCACCCGGAACGGTAATTATATAGCCGTTGTATGTACACTCAATCTTGGTTTCAAGTTCCCACCCACTAGCCTTTGATAGGTCATAAGAATCTTTGGTAGTGATACTAGGTGTACCATTGTTTGCCTGTACAAAATACTTTGTAAAGTTCCAGGTACCACTAAATGTAAAATCATTTGTACCGGCAGCTGATCCCAAACCACCAAAGTACTGATCGAACAACACTGTTTCCGAACCGTCAAATACTATCGGAGAAGCAGCATTTACAGTAATACCAGCAAATAACGAAACAGTCATTGCAAGCATAAGCATTACTGCAAGAATCTTTTTTCCTCTCATCATGATTAATTCCCCCTATATATTTTTTATTTCCAAACTTAATATGATAAGGATAGAATGCATACCGATTGGTATACATATCTAGCATTATTGTAACATAACCGTAACATTTCAGTCAACGAATTTGTTTCGATATACTTTCGAAATACTTCACAATTTTTTATTAAGTTTTTTGTGCAATGTGCTAGGTTTTGTTCTTTTGGATACTTTCGATATGGACAATGGTTATAAAACCATCCAAAAACGCAAAAAACAATCGAAAGCATTTCGAAAAAGCATAAATAAAAATATATATGAAAGTTCCGTTTATCTAGGGGCAATCTTCAAAATTCTCTATTTTGAAGCTTAGCTTCATCAAAAATAAAAAGGGCGTGCTCTCCATGAGAACACGCCCAATCATACGCAATTTTATATATTTAATTCCACTCTGATTTTATTCTGTTACTTCCTGAGTATCAGCAGTTTCTACTGTGATAACAGGGGCATCTACTCTGTCGTTGTTAGCTGACAATGGAACGATATCTGTAAGGTTAGTCCATAGGAATACCTTTACATAAGTACCGCCTTCTACTGCATCTGACACCCACGACTGAAGCTCGCCATTTTCAGAGAATGCAAGTTTATAATCAGATATCTTTGTATTTACAAGCTTATCTGTATTAGGGTCATACATCGCAAGTATAACCTTTGCATTCATAGCATCTGCGTATACGTTCTTTGTAGAAATCGCTATTGTGTTATCGTCGTTTATAGTAGCTGTAACTTCTACTACTTCTTCTAGGCTGCCCTTAATGCCAACTTCGTTTGCAGCTATAGCAGCATCGCCGGCTTTTATAAGGAATATATCACCTGCAGCAACGTCCGAAGCTTTGAACTTAAACATATAGCTTCCGTCAGATGCGATAGTGCAGTAACCGAAATATTTAGCCTTGCTCATATCAGGGTAGTCAGCTTTGTTCATTAGAACCATAGTAGCTTCCTCGCCTGCATAAGCACTATCTACGCTGCCATAAAGGTAAACTATATCACCATAGTATTTAACTGTAGTAGGTCCGTTAAATACCAGGTTGTCGCCAGGGTTAACTGTAGTATCGTCGTCGCCTGATTCATCCTCGATAACGAAATCTTCTACCACCTTGCCATGTCTTGCAAGAGCATAAGCATACGCACCGTCAGATGTTCTTGTGATTTTCGCACTTACACTTGCATCTGAAGTTTCTACTGTATAAGTAGCACCTGTGCCAAGAGTGTTTCCTGACATATCAAACCATTCTACGTTATATCCTTCAGGAATATCTGTAGTGCCTAGCTTAGCTGTAAGAACCTCACCCGCTTCTATTACACCTTCGTTTGATGATGCAATAGTGAAGTCTTCCGCGATAGTTTTACCATAATCGTCTATATAGATGATATGGTCTGCTTTAGCTACCCAAGTCTGTGTTTTAACGTTTCTTGTTCTCATTATGATGCGGTCAGGGTAGAATTCAAGATATTTTGAATAGCCGCCTCGGCCTCTGCCTTTTCCTGCATTTGTATATGTAACCGCACCTGTATCTATAGCAGGTGTGCCATCTACTATAGAGAATGTTTCTCTATCGTTGTCAGGTTCAAAGTGAACGTGAGATGATATAACGATAGCGCTTGGATGACGCGCTATGATTTTTGCAAAAGTTTCAGCGCCCGAGAATGGCTCGTATCCACCGATTGAAATGTATGGAAGATGTGTAAATACAAATGTTGGGATACCGCTCTTTTCATCGTAGCAAAGCTTTTCTTCAAGCCATAGTGCCTGAGAGCCTGTAAGAGCATAACTTGTTACATAAGGAGTAGAAAGGAATATATAATGGTGACCATTTATATATGTTTCATAGCTCCAAGGGTCACTATGGTCAAATGTAAGGCCAAACTGGTCTTCAAGCTTATCAAATCTTACCTTCATAGCCTTTGCAGCTTCCGCTGACACGTCTGTAACTACATTGTTTATAGTAACCGCTGTATCGTGATTACCTGTAGAGTAGTATAATGGAAAATCTACATTGTTTTCTTCAAGTATCTGTTCTATGATTGCATATTCATAGTCGATAGATGAATTGGAAATGTCACCGTTGAAGATAACACCTTTAAACTTATCCGCACCAGCTTCACGTCCCATAGCTGCCATTCTAACGAAATCTTCTATACCCTTTCTCTGCTCAGAGCCTGAAAGAATAGATGTGTTTTCAGCATGAAAGTCAGATGCCCAAACCATATTATACTGCATTTTTGACTTATCGGCGTTTAGTCTTTTTGCTGATGGAATTTCAAAAGAAATCTGCTTTGTGCTGTCGGCAGTTTTTACATCCGCGATTACGTGTGTAACGCCTTCAGGGATTAGTCTGCCGTTTTTGAATGTATATGTGATGCTGTTGTTTTCATAAGCAAGTTTAGTAGCATCATAATCAGCATTATCCGATGTATAACCTTCTACTGTATAGTTTGCTATATTATAGTAGTTATCAAATTTTTCTGTAGCGTTTTTGCCCCAGTATATGTCTATATTTGTAATAGCACTCTGCAAATCCGAAGTGATACCTGAAATAGTAAGTGCGCCGTCTGCATCGCCATCTTTATCATTTACAAAATTGTATGACATTGTAAGGTCATCTAAAGAAGCGGCAGATACAGTTATCATAGAAAACATAGATATCATCATTGCAAGTGCAACGATTATTGATATTATCTTATTCATTTTCATTTATATCCCCTCCCCTTAGTTAAGCTCATACACTTCGGTAATTCTGTTTAGTGTTTCTTCGCCGTCGAAGAAGTAAACTCTTACCTTAGCATTTGCGGCATCAGTAACTGTAAATAGTTTTACTTTACCTGCGTAAAGCTCAACCGGGCTGATTACCTTAATGCCTGTCATTTCGTTATTTTCGTGAAGGGTAGCAATGGCTGTGTAATCGCCAAGTCTTGCTACTGGATATTCAAAGTAGATTGAACCATTTACAGGGTTTAAAATTCCTCCCTGTGGTCCGTAGAAGTTTGCACTGTACAAAGGCTCGCCTGCATCGTCATACCATGCAGATGTGCTTATCTTTGACAAACCAAATTCTCTTACGTATCCTGTACCGCCCTGTGTAATCTGAACGCGTGTACCTGTTGTGATAGGTGCACCTGTATTTACAGCAGTTTCATGTGTAGTAAGTGCATGTGAAGAATTTGCTGTCTGAGTAACAGTGTCATTAGCACTATCAATATATGATATTACTTTGCTGATATATTTATTTACAAATGCAATATCAATCTTAAGACTTCCGTCACTAAGCTTTGTAACATCAATGTCAACATCTGACCACACACTTGTTCTTCCTGATTCATAATAACCTATCGAACTTGCATAAAGAACATATCTTGTACCATTATATACTTTATAAAGTCTGAAATGGTTATTTGAAGCACTTCCGTAATACGAACGAAGCTGATAATAGTTAGTTCCGTCAGAACCAAAATAAACGTTAATATCGTTATTTGTTCTGTATGCTTCTGCATGTAGCTTATATCCACCTTTTAAAGCATTGTCGTTTGTATATACAATATTTGTACTCTTACATCCCATATCATCTGTAAACGTTGTGCTTGTAGTAGTGAAACCTTCAGCAACTACTGATGCATTTGTATCAGCAGATGAGAATGTTTTATCTATAACTGTTTCTTCATAAGAGTCAGAATATTTTGTTAATGCAAAATCACTTACGATACCAGAACTGTTTGCATACATTTTTACATCTGTTCCGTTTGTAATAGGTGTCTGGTCTACAGCCTTAATAGTTGTAACGTTGCCTGAACAATCAAATGTAAGAACGATTGT
>JAZQHR010000110.1:0-11808 GCA_045540695.1 Clostridia bacterium
GGTGTGATAACAAATAAGCTCATTACCATACATAGCACTATTGCAAGCGACAATGATTTTTTAAACATTTTTACTTTCCCCCTTAAATTTATTTTTATATATGTAAGTAAAATGAATAAACTTTTACAATCCCTCCACCGCTAACGCGGTCCCCCTCCCTTTACACAAGGGAGGCTTAAATATGAGGTAAGCGTTCTCCTTCCCTTTAGGCAAGGGAGGTAAATCAAAAAAATCTTTAGCGAAAAATAAAAAAAGATAAGCATACGAAAATAAACCAAAGGCATTTATGTCTCCAATATCTCCGTAACCTTATCTAGTCAATACTCTATTAAGCTTTCATAATCGCCTTTTGCAAAATACAATTTTTGCGCAAAAACCAACTTATATGTATTATAGCATAAAACAATGAAACAAATCAAGGGTTTTCGCAAAATTTGTTAGAAAATTCTAAAAAAAATTTCTCACACATATAAATTATAAAATATTGTTTCAATTCTTTCTACAACTATATTGACAATTTTTATAACTATTTTGCAATAAAACTTTAAATCCATCAAGCATTTGACTTTTTTATTTCAAAGTGATATTATAATTATATTAACTCAACTTTTAATATAATATGCATATTTTGGCTATTTTTATAACTAAATTGACATTCGGAGATGTAATAATGAAAACAGAAATCTTACATCCTACTCTGGCTAATACAACCATACGAGTTCATAACGGAAGAAAAAGCAACTCAGAAGGTCGTTGGTTCGACTGGCATATGCACAATGAATTTGAACTTTTAATCGTAACCGAAGGCGAAAAAATATATTATATAGAAAATAATACATTCCCTCTTTGTGAAGGTGATATAATTTTTTTAAACAGTAACGTACCTCACAAAACCTTTCAGCCGGGAAATTCAAGAAGCACACATGTGCAGTTTCAAGCAACCATCAATCCCGGTGATTTAGAAAAAAAGGATTTTCTGTTTCATTTTATAAACCATACAAGCACAGATATAGCAATTTTTAAAAAAGGTACTCCTATAAATGCTCAGCTTTCTGAGTGTATTATTAAGTCTTCAACAGAGCATGCTAAGCAGCTTCCATCGTACGATTTGTTTATAAAAGGCTACGTATATCAGATACTTGCGATTCTTTACAGAAACAACATAATAAATAATCCGGAAGATTTCTTTTCTTCGCATAACATAGAAAAGGTTTTACCGGTACTTAATTATATAGACAAGCATTTCGCAGAAAATGTAACACTTGATGAGATGAGCAGAATGCTAAACATAGACAAATCGTATTTTTGCAGAATATTTAAAAAAGCTGTTAATACAACATTCACCGACTATCTCAATTTCGTAAGAATATGCCATGCTGAAAAGCTTCTTACCACAACAGACAAATCCATATCGGAAATATCATACCAAGTAGGTTTTTCATCGCTCGCATATTTCACCAAAACATTTAAAGAATATAAAAACTGCACTCCTAGCATATATAAAAAAGCTAGTATGACAGAAATTGAAAAATGAAGATTTATTTAAATAACAAAAAGCCAAGCATAGCTTGGCTTTTTGTTTATCCACCATTTATAAAATTACATCTTTATTAGTTTCGGCACTTTCGTATATTGCAAACATCGTATACATAGTATCCTTTACATCGTTTAAGCAAAGTTTAGAATCATTTACATACAAGTCGTAAAGTGTTTTTTCGTGTCCATTTCCCCAATATTTCTTAATAACATATTCCTCGGAATCGCTGCAAATATATTCTCTGTTTCTGTATAGCTTTCCGGCTATTACAGAAAAGGCATCTTTTCCATATACCACTTCAAATTCAACTCCTGAATTATATGGATATGCATTTGTACCAAAGAAAATGCCCTTTGCCCCATTTTCATATTCTATGTATGCAGTTACTGTGTCCTCAACCTCAATAACACCATTTAAAGAAAAATTATTCATAGTTGCCTTAACTATTTTCGCTTTTCCACCGAAATACATAAGAAAGTCAAGTGTATGGATTGTCTGATTGATAAGCACTCCTCCACCCTCGTACTCTTTAGTACCTCTCCATGCATCTGCGTTATAATAGTCGGCATCTCTGTTCCATGTCACAAGCCCTCTAAGAGCAGTAGGTTCACCTAAGTTTTCCTCTTTAGCTATACGTTTTATTTCCTCTATTGTTATATTTGTTCTGCATTGGATAATAGGGAAAATTTTTGTAACATCGTACTTTTCAAACAAAATATCAAGTTCTTCTTTTTTCATAGCTGCAGGTTTTTCAACAACAACCCTTTTTCCTGCATCAAGTGCTTTTGTTATCATCTCAAAATGCAAATAATGCGGAGTGCATATATGAACAAAGTCAACATTTTCATCCTTAAGACATTCATCATAATCGTAAAAAGCTTTTGCGTTGTATTCTTTTGCAGCGCTATCAGCACGCTCTTTTACAATATCGCATATTCCGTATAAGGTAACACCTTCGATTTTATCCAGTGCCATTGTGTGAACAGGCCCAATAGCACCATATCCTACAACTACTGCATTCATGTACCAAAACCTCTTTCTTTATGAAGTTATTTTTATGCCATTTTATTTGTTTTCCGCATCTGCCGATTCCTGAATTTTTAATACCGATCTTTGCGACTGGATAATGCCTTTTGTTTTCATAATCGTATCTTTCCCCGCGATCTCATCTATGAAAGCATTTAGATAATCTATATCACATTTTTCACATTCTATAATTTTTTCCGATTCTTTAAAAATATGAATAAAATTATCCTTATAGGCAAAACTCGCCATGCCTTTTGTTCCCCAGAAACAGAAGTTCCAGTATGTAGGCATATCAGGACATTTCGGCGCAGCATATGAAACATCTGCCATAACACGGATGTTTTCCATTCTAAACATCATCTGTGCACCATCTTTAAACTGCTTTTCTTTTTTGGCAAAAGCATTAAAACATCTTGCACAGTCAATATGTGTCAAATCTTTTCCAGTGATAAATTTTAAAAGATCTATTCCGTGTATCGCAATATCGTTTATAGTTCCGCCGTGTTTTCCCTCTTCAAAATACCACCACGGGCGGTTACCATAATCAAGACAATGCTGTCCTGTAAATGAAATTATGTGAACATCGCCAAGTTCACCATCTTCTATCATTTTTTTAATTACTGCTGTTTGAGGCATATATCTTAAATCAAACATACAGCATACTTCCAAACCCTTTTCTTCTGACAGCTTTTCAATTTCGTCAAGTTCTTGCATGTTTGTACAAATAGGCTTATCACATATTACATGTTTACCATGCTTTAGTGCATCGATAATCATTTTTCCGCGCTTACCGTAATAATCACCTATTGCAACAGCTGTTACATTTTCATCGTTTAATACATCTTCGTAACTGCTATAATTAAAATCTATGCCGTGCGTTTCAGAAACTTTTTTTCTTTCTTCCTCGTTTTCTTCAAAACATCCAGTTATATTAACCCTCGGATTTTCCTTTGCCGATTTGTACAATCCGAAAATATGACTGTGTCTGAAGCCTGCAAATGCTAAATTCATAATTAACACCTTGCCTTTATAAAAAATTTATTATAGAACTATTTCTCTGTTTTCAGTATAAGCTTTGATTGTTGCGTCAAGAAGGTAAACAGGAGTTTTGAACTGTTTTTCTGTTTTATCTGCTTTTCCTGATTTTAACACTTCATAGTATGCTTTTAGTTCAGGTACAAAATAATCTTCAGGAAGTGTAATGATATCTGTTGTTACGCTATTACCTTTTGAATATATAGAAACTGAATATCCTGTTCCAAAATATCCGCTTACTGAAAAATCGTCATAATTGTAAATAGCGTGTACTCCGTTTTTATCTTTAACTGCTGTAACACTCTTTACATCGTAACCGAAAACTGTTGTAACCATAGCAATAAGGTGCTGAGTATAGAACCAGAAACCACCGTAAGCGTTCTCAAGACTTGCAGGAGCTGTAACGTGACCGCCCATGATATCATCTTTATTTGCTTTTACATGTTCAGAAAGCTTCAACACAGTTTCAGGGTATTCAAGTGATGATGCACCACAAAGCACGCATCCACTTTTTTTAGCTAAAGCCACCATTTCTTCAAGCTCGTCCACAGAGCATGTAAATGGTTTGTCAACCCAAACGGTGATGCCTTTTTCGATATACTTCTTAGCATATTCAAAGTGCTTTCCGCCATGTCTTGTTGTAACCATAATGGCATCAGCTTCATCTAAAAATCTGTTATAATCATCTGAATATATAGGGCAATCGCTTACCTTTTTCATTTCAGTTACGCCAATCTCAAATCCCTCTTCGTTAGGATCGCCGTACACACCGATAAGCTCAACATCGTCAAATATCTTTTTGCCATTCTTTGGTGCTAAAACCGATGCAAAGCATACTGAATGAGTGTTTTCAATTCCCATTATTGCAAGTTTAATCATATATATTCCTCCTTTCTGCCAATAATCCTCTTATTAAAATTTAACTGGTAACGGATTTTCCGCGTGAACCTGCTCAATGACGCTGATAACCATTGCTAAATCTTCTGGTTTTAGTGTCATTTCTTCGCCTTTTTCAATCACGTTATACATCATTTCATAAAATTTAGCTGTACCTACATCAAATGCTGTACCTACTACCTCACCGTCTTCCTCGTGAGTGATAAGAGTTTCACTGCAGTATGCAGGAAGTCCGTTTTCATCCTGTAATGATTCTAAGATAAGTTTCTGCTCAGGATTTTCTCCGTCAACGATATATTTCATTTCATATTTTGTTTGAGAAGATATAAGTGTTCCTTTTGAACCGATTATTTTAAGTAGTGGTGCAGAATATGCATCAGTTGAATGAATTTCAAGGTCGATAACAGCTTTACCCGGTGCTGTCATAATAATTTTAGCATAGTCATCTGAGTCACCGCTTGAAATAACGTGGTCAAGCTTTGAATATACAACTTTGGTATTTTTGTCAAAATCTAAAAGTGATAGTGCATAACCAATTGGGTGCGGACCAGTGTTATAGATATTTCCGCCAAGCATCACCTGAACTGTCTGCCAGTCCCATCTTCTTGCAAAACCGTTATATGTAATATCTACCTGTTTGATATCGCCAAGCTTTCCGCTAGCGATTATCTCTTTTGCTTTAACAAAAAATGGTGCAAATAGTGACTGCTGGAAAACTCCAAGTTTACATCCGTTTTCTTTTGCTATCTTTATAAGTGTATCACATTCATATCTGTTCTGTGCAAAAGGCTTTTCTGTAGAAATGTTAAATCCATGTTCAAGAAGGTCTTTTGCCACCTTAAAATGTTCATTTGAATAAGAGGCATTTACAACAAGGTCTATATCCTTTCTGTCGTAAAGGTCGGTGTAACTTTCGTATACTTCACAACCAGGATACTCCTCTTTTGCCCTTTCTCTTCTTTTCTCATCATACTCTACCACAGCTACCACATTATAAAGAGTATTTGCTTCGCTTTTAAAGTACAAGCCGTGAATATCTCTTCCACTTCTTCCCTGTCCGATTATAGCGACATTTAATTTTTTCATTTGGATTCCTCCTATATTTTTTTGTGCTACAATTTTATTTTAATTCTAATTTTATAAAAGGTAAATATTCAAAAATACGATTATATATTGCAAAAAGTACGATTATAATATATAATATCAATATACTCTATAAAAAGGAGAAAAATAATGCGAGTAATACATCACAGTCAAAGTGAAAATATCTATTATGACCATACAATTTTCAATAATCCGCAGGATAATGATTTCTATTTCCACACTCACGATATATGCGAGCTTATATTTTTAAAAAGCGGAAATGTTTCAGGAATTATCGGTGATAAAACTTATAAGCTTGATAAAAACAGCCTTATCATTTTCAGAGCAAACATTCCTCACAGAATAAGAATAGATGAAAATAGCGATTATGAACGTATTGATATCTTATTTGACGAAAATGCATTGGCTAATGGTATTTTTTCTAAAATTCCTAATGATGTTGATTTATTAAGCCTTAGTGCAAATGACAATATCACAAATTTATTTAAAAAGCTCGAATACTACTGCAAAAATTTTGAGGCATCTGATTTAAATTGCCTTATAACTAATATCGTTGAAGAAATTTTATTTAATCTGTATCTGGTTCGAAACGACGATTTTGACTATCATTCGGATACGACCCACCCTGCCATCAGCAAGGCAATAGAATTTATAAATGCACACTACACTGAACCGATTACAATTGATGAAATATGCAAGGAAATATATATGACTAAAGGCCATCTGCATTATCTTTTTACGGAAAATCTGAAAATCACACCCAAAAAAATGATAAATATGAAAAGGCTTTCCAAGGCACAGAAGTTAATAAGTATGGGTGAAAAGCCTAGTGAAATATATACATCATGCGGATTTAGAGATTATGGCACATTTTTCCGTAATTACACAGCGTATTTTGGCTATGCTCCTTCTGAAAAGGATAAAATTACAAAAGAACGAAAAATTGAATCGTAGTTATTTAATTTAAATCAAATGAACCATATCAATAATCATAAAATACAAATAAAAAGCAACAATAATTTTTGCAGGGAATGCATTTATGCGCTTATCGGAATGGATAAATCCATTCCCTACGATTTATATTGTATAATTATTCAAATTATCTGATTATTGAAACAGCCCCTTATTTATATTTCTCGTCCTGAAACAATTACATTTTTTACGTTTATATCATCATCAAATATTATTATATCAGCATCGAAACCATTCATAAGTTTTCCCTTTGATGAAAGCTTCATTATACGAGCTGGCACCTCTGTTATCATTTTTACAGCAGATTGCAATGATATCCCGGCTTTTTTAACACAGGTTCTTACCAATACATCCGAAGTAGCTATACTTCCCGCAAATGCACTTCTGTCCGAAAGCTTCGCCACACCATCTTCGATTATATACGGCATATTTCCGTTTTCGCTTGTTTCATTTTCTATATTTGTCATACCGCCATGACGAATTGCATCAGTAACAAGGCACATATTATCATCGCCTTTTATTTTATAAATAAGCTTAAGAAGGTCTGGTGGAAGATGACATCCATCTGCGATAGTTTCAACATCTATATCATCGTAAAGATATGCTGTTTCAATTACTCCTAAAATACGAAAACCGCCTTTTCGTGTAATGGTAGACGTGCATGAATACAGATGTGTTATAAGCTTCATTCCGCTTTCGTACGCATTTTTTATATGTTCAAATTCAGCATCGGTATGTCCTGCAGAAGATACTATATTGTTTTTGTTTAGAAACTTTAAAAAATCGTCTGCACCATCAAGCTCTGGTGCATAACTCCATCGCTTTATAATACTGCCATATTTTTCGTATAGTCCCTCATATTCCTCTTTTTGCGGAGTACGGATAAACATAGGGTCCTGTGCCCCACTCTGTTTTGGGGAAAAATACGGACCTTCGAGATGTGCACCATAGATATTAGGAATAATAGTTTCATCATCTTTGTATTCTTCCAGTGCCAAAAGTGCTTTTGAAGTTTTCTCATTATCATAGGCAGATATGGTTGGAAAAATGGTTGTCGTACCATGATTTGCGTGAACATTCGCAGCATTTTTTATTGCTTCAAATGTCCCATCTACAAATTCATATCCCGCCCCGCCATGAACGTGAATATCAATAAAACCAGGCGATACGTAATTGCCCTCTGCGTCAATCTCGCGGTCAAATGAAAGGTCAGCGTCTGTTATATCAAGAATTTTTTTATCTTTTATGTAAAGATTTTTTTCTACAATTCCATCAGGCAGAATAAGTCTGCCGTTCTTAATTTTAGTAATCATATAATTTTTGCCCCGCTATCTTTATCACAGTACATAATTGCATTATCGTGTTTTCTCATTATTGTTGCAGGTAAATCCTCGTTTATATCGTTATTTACTGTCTTGTATACAGCATCCGCTTTTGTAGCTGCAGGAACTGTGCAGAAAAGATAATCTGCGTTAAAAAGTGTAGGAACTGTAAGAGTAAGTGCATACTTTGGCACGTCATCAAGCTTTGCAAAGCATCCGTCATTTACCTGTTGCTGACGACAAACCTCGTCAAGCTCAACTCTCTTAATCACCTTACTGTCGTTAAAATCTGCAACCCAAGGATCGTTAAATGCAATGTGTCCGTTCTCGCCTATACCAAGGCATACGATATCTATAGGATTTTCTTCTATTAGCTTTGTGTAACGAGCACAGGTTTCATCTGCTGTTTCACCATCTGCATAGATATAGTTTACACTTTTAAATGGCAATTTATCAAACAATCTCTCTTTCAAGAAATTTCCAAAGCCCTGTGGTGCATCCTTAGAAAGACCTATGTACTCATCCATGTGAAAGGCATTTACTCTGCTCCAGTCGATACCTTCTGCTTTTATAAGTGCTGCAAGGGTTTCGTTCTGTGATGGAGCTGCGGCAAATATCATATTAACCTCATCCTTTTTGGAAAGAAGCTTTTTTATACAATCAGCTATGTCCAAACCTGCCTTGTTTCCCATTTCTTCTCTTGTATTAAATATTAACACATTTAAGTTATCTTTTTTTAATGTCTTCATTTTTTCATCCCTCAATTTTAATTTTCTAATAAATCTTTATAAAAGTCTTATACACCACTATATGCTGAAAAACCACCATCCACAGGAATAACTACGCCATTAACAAATCCTGATGCCTGTTTAGAAACAAGGTATAAAAGTGTTCCTATTAACTCTTCAGTTTTTCCGAATCTACCCATTGGTGTTGCATTTAGTATTTTATCTGTTCTAGAAGTTGGCGTTCCGTCAGCATTAAACAAAAGCTTTTCGTTTTGCTGAGTTACAAAAAATCCCGGAGCTATAGCGTTGCATCTGATATTTGTTTTCGAAAAATATACTGCAAGCCACTGCGTAAAGTTTGAAATAGCAGCTTTTGCACCGCTATATGCAGGAATTTTTGTAAGAGGCGTGAAAGCGTTCATACTTGAAATATTTATAATGCTTGCATCTTCCTTTTTTGCCATATCCTTTGCAAACACCTGTGTTGGAAGAAGCGTACCAAGGAAGTTTAAGTTAAACACAAATTCAACGCCATCTTTATCAAGATCAAAAAATGTTTTCACATTTCCTATATCTTCCGGATTGAAATATTCATTATCACAGGTTGCTTTTGGATTATTTCCGCCTGCACCATTTATTAAAATATCGCAAGTTCCAAAATCTTTTAATATTTCTTCACGCGCTTTTTCTATGCTATCCTTATCTAAAACATTACAAGGATACCCCTTTGCCACTCCGCCATCATTTACAATTTCATCTGCGTATTTTTGCGCAGCTTCGGCGTTTAAGTCCAATAGTGCAACCTTTGCACCTGTTTTAGCAAGTGCTTTTGCAAACATTGAGCAAAGCACTCCGCCCGCACCGGTTATTACTACAGTTTTGTCTTTTAAATCAATATCAAATGGTAATACCATCTAAATCACTCCTATAATATATTTTCCTGATTGATACAATAATGGTCAATTTTTCTCTAGAGTTTCCCAAATACCTGCCATATACATCGCGCCAAGTGCTCTGTCATAAAGGCCGTATCCCGGTTTTCCCGTTTCACCCCAGATCATTCTTCCATGGTCAGGACGAAGGTAACCGCTAAATCCTGTATCATGGTATGCTTTTAAAATTTCAACAACATCCAGTGAGCCACAAGCTGATAAATGACCGCTTTCTTCAAACGAGCCATCCTCTAATATCTTGATATTTCTCACATGAGCAAAATGAATTCTTCCCATTTTTCCATATTTTTTCACCATAGCAGTATAATCGTTGAACGTTGCACATCCAAGCGAACCACTGCACATAGTAAGTCCGTGATGAGAATCGTCATATAGAGATAAAAATCTATCTATATTTTCCTCGTTTGTGATAATTCTTGGTATACCAAAAATATTCCAAGGCGGATCATCAGGGTGAATAGCCATATTAACATCACATTCTTTTGCAACCGGTATAATCTCTTTTATAAAGTATTCAAGATTTTCCCACAAGCCTTCTGTCCCGATTTTTTTATACTCCTCAATTAGTCCTTCCATCTCTTCAGGAGAGTATGATGCATCCCATCCAGGGAGAGTCATTTTAGTCGGATCCATTTTATCAACGTCTTCTTTGTAATATACAAGTGCATTTGAGCCATCGTTTAAAGGCTGGTCAAGTCTTGAACGTGTCCAGTCAAATACAGGCATAAAATTATAACATATACACTTTACGCCAACTTCCGATAGTCTTCTGATATTTTCTTTATAATTATCAATATATCTCTGATAATCACCGCGTTTTAATTTTATATCTTCGTGAACAGGTACACTCTCTATTACTTCCATCTCAAGTCCTTTTGCATTTGCCTGTCTTTTCAACTCAAGAATGTCCTCTCTTGGCCAAACTTCGCCAACGGGAACAGAGTATACCGCAGTTACTACACCTGATACACACGGAATTTGTCTTATATTTTCAAGTGTAACAGGATCATCTTCCCCATACCATCTGAAAGTCATTTTCATCTTCTTAAACCTCCTCTATCTTATATCTAAATATTAACATAATTTTTTAAAATGTTATATAACAAAAATTGCGTATTATATTGCAAAAATTGCGTTTTTATGTTATATTGAATTAGGTGATAAATTTATGAACAACTTCTACTCTATTGATGAATTAACAAACAACAAACCGTCAAATAAAAATTTCCGTTTGCATTTTCATGATCATTATGAGATTTTAATGTTTTTAGAGGGTGATGCAAAGTATGTTGTAGAGGAAAATACTCACGCTTTGAAGCCCGATGATATTATCGTTATAAGAAATCATCAGATGCACAGAATATACCACAATTCTCAAAAAAAATATCGTCGTATATGCATCAATATCCACCCGGATTTCTTCAAAAACGAAAACTGCAAAAAATACGAGGAACATTTTATTTATCCTGAAAATTACATTGGTAACAAAATTGATGCCGAAACCGCTTACAAAAGTGGCTTATACGATGCTATAATACGACTAAAAAAATATTCTGATAGCTTTAAAAACATTTATACTCCGGTAATAAAAAGTACGCTTGTTGAAATTCTTTATATAATAAGCAATATAAATTCCTACACAAAGGATGAAGCATCAAATACTCAGCTTCACAATATAATTCAATACATAAATCAAAATTTCACAAAGCAAATCACTTTAGAAATGCTTGAAAAAGAGTTTTTCATTTCAAAATACCATCTTTGCCACGTATTTTCAGAAGCGACAGGTATGACTGTACACAAATATATAACTAATAAGCGATTTACCTTTGCAAACCAACTTATAAAAAACGGAATGAGTATCACAGAAGCCTCACAATCTGCCGGATATAACAGCTATTCTTCTTTTTACAGGGCATACAAAAATCAGTTTGGCTCATCACCAAACCAAAAACTCTTTGCAAATCAGCAAATCGTATAACATCACAGGATTAAACAGTGTATCTTATACCAAAAAGCAGCAAGCATAAGGCCACCACCAGATAAGGAAGTATTGTCCTGAAAATCGTTTTTTTGACGAATTGCTGTGTTGAAAAAATGCACATATCCGTCAGGATTATGTGCATTTTTCGCCTTGAACTTCATTCAAAAAATTCGCTTTCAGGATGCATTGCAGTTTTGAAAATTAGATTTTTACATTTAGGCAAAGAACAAAAATCCCGTAATACTGACGT